>JAEXQJ010000156.1 GCA_023438785.1 Pseudomonadota bacterium | reverse complement strand
CTGTCGGGCAAGTCGGCCGCGGCGCCGACGAAGAAGGCGGCCGAACGCGAGCGGCTGCGCCACCTGGAGGAGCGCAAGCGCGGGCGCGTGGCTGCGGGGACGCAGGGCAAGGCGCGTGACGAGCGCGGCCCAGGCGTGACCCGCGCCAAGCTCGATCAGGCCGCGCGCGCCGCGGATGCCCGCATGGCCCGGCGAAGCAAGCGTGCCGCCAAGCCGGCTCCGGCCCGCCCGTCGCCCAAGTAACGCCGCCCCTCAGGGAAGCCGCGGGCCGATCTCCACGAAGAGCGAGTCTGGCCCTCCCACGACCCGGACCTGTCGCCCACCGAGCAGGGCGCGGCGCTCGGCCTCGGGCATGTTGGGCAATACGGCGAACACGCGACGATGGGCACGCAGCAAGGCATCGGCCAGCGCGGGAGCGTCGCGGCCCTGGTCCACCGCGGTGTCGGCGATGATGACGTCGCGTTCGAGCAGCAACGGTCCCAGGGCCGTGGGTTGATGGGCGAAGATGGCGAGGGCGCCCTCGGGAACGAGCGCGCTCACCGCGCGCAGCTTGTCCAGATTGCCCTGCCGCAACTGGCGAGCCGCGGCCATGTCGTCGCCCAGGTGAACCGCCGTGGCCCAACCCAGTGTGATGCCCAACGCGGGTGCCAGCCAGGGTCGCACGCGCGGCCAACGCCCCGCCACCAGGATCGCGGCAGCGCCCCCGGCCAGCAGCAAGGGCGCCAGCATGAGCATGCGCTGGCGAGCCGGCGCCGCGGGTGAGAGCGCCAGGGGCACCAAGGCCAGCAAGGCACCGCCCGCGGCAGCCAGGGCCAGGGGCCGCCAGGGCACGCGCTGGCGCTCGACCACCAGGGCCAGCACCAAGCCAGCCAGCGGCATCAGCTCGAAGAGGTAGCGGGCATTGTGGCACCAGCCGTCGTAGCGCCGGGTCCCCGCGAGGGCGAAGAGCAACAACATGCCCCCGCTGACCCACGCGACGGCGCGCAGGATGCGCCGGCCGGGGCTGGCGGGCTCATGCGGCCGCCAGGCCAGCAGCATGGCGACCAACATCGGCAGAACCCACGGCGCGGACTGCAGCAGCGCCTTCTTCACCGCCGAGAGCAGCATGAGTGCTCCCGTGCCCGTCCAACGCCCGCCCATCTGTTCCCAGTACGGCAGGTGGGCCTGCAGGCCGAAGTCCACGACCTGGGCCGCAAAGGCGCGCAGGGGCTCGGCGGGGGTGCTGTGTCCCGAGACAGCGGCCAACTTCATGTAGCCCTGCCCCTTGCTCACCGGGTTCCAGCTACCCAGGCGCAAACCGTTGAACACGGCGGATGCGGCCAGGGGCGGCAGCAGGCCCGCCGCGTAGGCCAGGGCCGCGCGCACGCGGCGAGCTGACCCCACGAGCAGCACGACGCCGACCAAGCCGGCGAAGACCACATTCTGATAGCGCATGCCCGTGGCCAGCCCGCCCAGCAGCCCCGCCCACACGGCGAGCCAGGGCCGCTGCCGGTCGGCCGCCTCCAGGGCCAACACGAAACAGCCCAGGCACAAGCAGGCCGCCAGGGCATGCGGCCACACGCCGACGGCGTACTCCAGCGAGAACCCGCCCAGCGCAAAGCCCAGCCCACCCACCGCGGCCGCGCCCGGTGAAGCGCCAGCGCGCCGGGCCGCCGCGTAGACCAGGCCCGTGGTCACCAGCCAGGCGAGCAGGTTGAGCAAAATGAGGCCGGGCCATCCCAGAAGCGAGAAGGCCAGTGCGATCGGCCCGTGCAGCGGCGGCACGAGGGCCGCCACGGTGTGATGCGCGTGCGCCAAGGGTACGGGATCGAAGAAGTGCAGCTCCCCCGAACGCGGCAACCCGTCCGTGCCGGGCAGCGTGACCCCACCCGCCCGCAGCGAGACCAGCCAGGCCAGGTAGTGATTCTCGTCGATGGTGAACACACCCGGCACCATGAGCAGGGCCGCCATCGCGCCCAGGATGGCCAGGCCCAGGAGCACGGCTTGGCGCTCGGTGACGCGCGGGCGGGCTGGATTCGTCTCGTCGCTCATGCGCCTGCCGGGGAGGAGAGAATCGTACCAGAACATGAGCGGCCGCTGCCCGCGCGGTTGACGTACCATCAGGGCGCATGATCCCCCCGGCGTCCCACACCGACGCGCCATGTGCGCCCAGGGGAGCGGGCTGGTGGCTGACGCTGGTGCTCCTGGTGGGTGCGCTGGTGCGCATCGGCTACGCGGTGGTCGCGGCCGGCATGTTCCACCCCGACGAGATCCATCAGAGCCTGGAGCCCGCGCACGGCGTGGTGTTTGGCGTGGGGCTGCGTTCCTGGGAGCTCGTCAGCGGCGCGCGGCCGTGGACCACACCGGGCGTGTACGTGCTGCTGCTCGGCGCGCTCAAGCTCCTGGGCCTGACCACGCCCGAGCGTTACCTGCTAATGATCCGTCTCTTCGATGCCCTCATCGCGTGCACGTGGCCGTGGCTGTGCTTTCGCATGGCACGGGCGCTGCGTTCGCCGCGCGCGGGCCTCATCGCCGCTAGCCTGACCGCCGCCTGGTACTTCCTGGTGTTGCTCGCCCCGCGCGCCCTCAACCACACCTTCTCGGTCACTTTTGCCTTGTGGGCGCTGGCCCGCGTGCTGGAAAGGCGCGATGGACGCCGTGCGCTCCTCCTCACCGGCGGGCTCTTCGGCTTGGCCTTCGCGTTCCGCTATCAGGATGGCTTGGTGGCGCTGGGGGCGGGCCTCTTTCTGCTCAGCGAGCGCCGAGCGCGCGAGTTGCCGCTCCTGCTGGCGGGCGCCGCGCTCCCGACGCTGGGCGTGGGGCTGCTGGATGCGGTCACCTGGGGCGCGGCCTTTCACTCCCTCTTTGAGTACCTGCGCGCCAACCTGGTCGAGGGCGCGGCCGGTCGCTTCGGCGCCATGCCCGCGTGGTTCTATGCGTGGCACGTGCCCGCCGCCTTGGGATGGGGCGCGCTGTGGTTGCTGCTGCTGCCCCTGGTCGATCGACGCACGGCTCGCCTGCTCCTCACCGTCGCGGGCACGGTGCTGCTGGCGCACTCGCTGACCGCGAACAAACAACTGCGCTTCGTCTTGCCCGCCCTCCTCGTACTCCTGTGCGCCCTCGGCTGCGCGGCGGACGCGCTCCTGCTTCGGCTCGCGCGAGGACGCCGCCTGCTTGGCATCGCCCTGCTGGCCTCCTGGGTACTGGCCTCGATCCACGGCGCCCGAGGCCTGAGCTTCGCGCGCCTGGGAATCTTCGCGGGCCAACCCGAGGCGGTCGAGAGTCCCTGGTTCTTTCGGCGCGACCTGAACCGCGCCCTGGTCAAGCTGGGCCGACGGGAGGACCTGTGCGGCCTGGTCGTCTATCCTTACGGCGGCGCGGCCGGCGCGGCCCGTTTGGCCACCACGGGCGGCTACACCCATCTGCACCGGGCCGTGCCCCTGAGCATGGGCCCGCTGACCGCCGAGACCGCGCCCTTCACCAGCCACGCCTTGCTGTGTCCCGACGCCCAGGGACGACGACTCGACTTGCCTGGCTTCGCGCCCCTGGGCCGGGTGGGCACGTGCGTGGTTGCGCGGCGGCCCGGCTTTCACTGCGACGCCGCGCTGGCGGCGCACCAGCTCCAGCCGGCGCGTTGGTGACGACGCCCAATCAGAGGAAGTATTCGGGCTGCTTTCGCTCTTGGTACAGCCGGTTCAGACGGACAGCCGCGTCCTTCACGGGGCTCGCCTTCATGGTCCTTGCATGCTTTGGGCAGCCCTTAATGCATGCGCAACAGGTGATGCACTCGTGCTGATCGATCTCACGGCTGTCAGCAGGGTTGATGGCGCCCGTGGGACACACGCGTGCGCAGGTTCCGCACTGCCCGCATCCCGCGTTCCCCGTTGGATTGAAGTACCAAAACAGTAGCACGCTACGTTTTCCATAGTCCAGAGCACAAGACAACCCCGGCGGCGAAGCACGGCACGATTCCCTCCGGGCTCGCCAACGTGCGCGTCTCGCTCCTCGCAGCGCCTCGAGCGAGCCATTTCGTACATTTTCCACGGAATGCGAAGAACGTCGACCGCGGCCAGGGGAAGCATGCCAACATGCGCGAGCACTCGTGGACTGGAACCTCCGTTTTTCTGGCCGTGGCCGTACTGGCAATGGCCTGCGGCGGCAGCAACGCCGAGAGCCCGAGCGGCAAGGGAGGCAGCGTCACGGCAGGCCGTGATGGCGCAGCCTCGAGCGGTGGCAAGGCCGGCGGTTCAGCGGAAGCCGGCAGCTCGGGCAGCGGCGGTGCCGGTGCGGGAGGTGGCGGAAACGCGGGCTCCGGCGGCGCCAGCGCGGGAGCCAGAGGTGGCGGAAACGCGGGCTCCGGCGGCGCCAGCGCGGGAGCCAGAGGTGGCGGAAACGCGGGCT
>JAEXQJ010000251.1 GCA_023438785.1 Pseudomonadota bacterium | reverse complement strand
GTGCTGGCGTTGGACGTGGAGCCCGAGATGATCCGTCACATCCACCACAAGGCCATGCTCGATCGCGTGTCCAACGTGCACGCCACCTTCGCCAAGCCCGACGATCCCAGCGTCTCGCCCGACGTGGACCTCGTCTTCATGTGCGACGTCCTACACCATGTCCCGAATCGCGCCGCATGGCTCGCGAGACTCAGCTCCGAGATGAAGAAGGGCGCACGCCTCGCCCTGATCGAGTTCAAGGAAGGCGAGCTGCCCGAGGGCCCACCCCCGGCGGTCAAGCTCCCGCGAGCACAACTCATCGCCCAGGCAACCGCGGCCGGCCTGACCCTCGACACCGAGAGCCCCGACCTTCTCCCGTACCAGAGCTTCCTGGTCTTCCGGAAACCGCGCTGATCCCGGGCGTCCTCGGAACCGGGGGCCGTGCGGGACCGCGGGCTGCTCTCGCGCCGGCAAACTGGCCTGCCGCCTTGTCGCAGCGGCCGAGGCCTGGAGCGTTGTGCGAGTGATCGTTTTCAAGAACGGTTCCGCTATATTGCCAGCATGCGCCATTCGCGGTCCCTTCTCGGTGCTTTGTTCCTTCTCGTTGGGTGTGCGCCCGCATTCCAAAGCCGACTGCCCGACGCTCGTGTTGACCCCTCGCGTGTGGCCATCGCGCCTGTCGTCGCCCTGGCCTACGAATCGGATTTCTACGGCAAGCGGACTGCGCGCCCCGATTGGGGGGCCGTGATGCAGCGACACATGAGTTCCGAGGTCAGCGCCGTTGCTCGCGCGCAGGGCGCCTTCCCTCTTCCTCTCGACAACGTCGAAGCGTGTGGTGAGACGTGCATCTCTCTCCTGGGAAGCCTCATGCGTTGGGGCACCGTTGCTTCCATGGAGATCGCAGCCCAGATGTACGGGCGCGCCGACTACAAGAGGCGATCGGTGGGTGACTGGACATTGAGCCTCGACTACCGGCCGCTCATCCAAGCCACAAACGCTGATTATGCCCTCCTCGTCGTGGCCCGCGAGACCCACGAAACGGGCGGGGCCAAGGCGGCCAACTTCTTCTCAGGGAGGTACACGTACTACAAGCAGGTGGCCTCTGCCTGCGTGGTGAGCCTGCGCTACGGGCGGATGATCGCCTGCACATCAAAGGTCGACAGCGCGTTGGACCTCCGAGACGCGGCCGCCGCGCAGAACCTAGTAGACAAGTTGCTCTCCAAGCTGCTGCCTTCGCTATCGCGTCCAGCGTCGACCCAAGCCCAGCGGCCATGACGACATCGAGCGGCACACGCGCCACGTGAGATGGAAGCCTGCGAGGCCAACGAGGTGGACGTCGAGGCCGTGCGCACCATGGCGGACGTGTCCGGTCCCGACCAGGCCATCGGCGACATGACGCCCGATGCCGAGTTCGGAGACCAGATGCGCGACATGTTGGGCAAGCTGGCCCGATAGCGGACTGGAAGCGGCGTAACCCATATGTTACGCTCGAATCGTCATGAAGAGGACAGCGTTCGATCGGTACTTCGACAAGCGCATGCAGGACCGGGGTTTCGCGTCGGCCTATCGCGAGGCGCGCGCCGGGATCGACTCGGTCGACGCCTTCATGAGGGCGCTGGAAGCCGTCCGCGACGAGGCTGGGGTGACGAAGGCCGAGCTTGCCCGGCGCACGCAGACGCGGCCCGAGGCCATGCGGCGTTTGTTCACGACCGAAAGCCCGAACCCGACCCTGGCCACGGTGATCAGCGTCGTGCGCTCGCTCGGCTACAAGCTGGCCCTGGTGCCGGCCGGCAGCAAGCCAAGCCGGGCGGCCTGAGTCAGACGATGGCGCGACTACGGCAGCGCGCTGCGCGGCGTTCTCTTCCTGTACTCCGCGCCCAACGCGCGGACCTCGGCGTAGTCGGCCTCGGACAGAACGGTTCGGAAGGCTATGTCCTTGCCGGTGATGAGTACCAGGCTGGGGCCGCCAAGTCCCACGGCCGCGCCGTCAGGTTCCCGTGCCGGGGACGGGACTCGAACCCGTACGTCGCTTTCGCGACAGCGGATTTTAAGTCCGCCGCGTTTACCATTTCGCCACCCCGGCGTGCGTAATGATTCTAGCTGCTTATGGCCTGTTTCTCTCCTTCCTGATCTGAGCCTGGAACCACAGCGTAAGGCCTTCGGCCGGCCGAGCGGGAGGATTTTGCCCGTCGCGGCCGTCAGGTCAACTGCCTCTCGCCCCAGGTCCGACGGCGAGAACACGTCGGCCCGCAGGTGAGCGTAGCGTTCGGTAACCAGCACGGTCGAATGCGCCATCGCGTCTTTGGGCTTCTCGATAGCGCCACGGGCGATCACCCATGGCGAGGCGAACGTGTGACGCGTGGGCTGGTACCAGGTCAGCCTGGGAGGGACGACGTTGTCCTCGGCGAGCTGTTCCAGGGCCTTGCGCAGCTTCTTGCCCAGGGTGTGCTCATCGCAGCGTTGGCCCTGGATGGGGACTATGCGCCCGCCGGCGGAGCGCGGTCCCAGGGCGTGCCCTCGGTGCCGATGCGGGCCCCCACGCTGTGCGCGACGATTTCCGGGCGGTGTATCCGGCGACGATCTTCTTGTGGCGTGGCCGGCAGCTTCGACACGGGGAAGCGGCGCGCTGAGGAGAATTCCCCAACCGGCCGATCACAATGCGACGGGACGAGGTGGCCCGTGCCGAGGGTGAGTAACCCCAGAGATCACAGTGTACCTGCGGGCGTTGCTTTCATCCGTCCTGTCGACGGCCCGCGCACTGAGAATCGCCTGAAAAGCCTGGGGCTCTCGACGCCGTCTGGGTTGGTACAGCCGATGCACTTCCAGGCTGGCAACACCCCCCAGAAGGAAGGAACACCCCCATGAAGCTCACTCTGTTTCCTGTCATCACCGCCGCCGTCTTCGCCCTGTCCGCCGGGTCTGCGCTGGCCAAGGACAAGCAGCCCATGGGTCACGAGGCCATGGCCCACAACGAGCAGGTCGTGAACATCGAGGTTACGAAGGACGGCTTCGTGCCCGCGGAGGTCAAGGTCAAGGCGGGCCACCCGGTGAAGCTGGTGGTCACGCGCAAGGTGGACCGCACCTGCGCGACCGAGATCGTCATCAAGGACCTCAGCATCAACAAGCCGTTGCCGTTGAACAAGGCGGTCGAAGTCACGTTCGCGCCCAGCAAGCCCGGCAAGATTCGCTACGCCTGCGGCATGGACATGATCGCCGGCACCATCGTCGTGGAGTGAGGACGTGAGCGCGCGTCTGCCCCTCCTGCTCGTGCTGGTCGCCGCCCCGGCGTGGGCGGCGGAGCCGGCGGCCCCCCTGGGACCTGCGCTGGAGGAAGACCCTGTGCTGCAGGATTTGCTGAAGGAGGCCCTAGAGAAGCGGCCCGAGTTGGCGCAGGCGCGCGCCCAGATCGCTGCGGAGAAGGAACGCATCCCCCAAAGCCAGGCCTTGCCTGACCCGACCCTGTCTCTCGGTATTCAGAACGACGGGTTCGGCAGCATCCAGATCGGCAAGATGGAGACCAGCTATCCATCCATCATGGCCTCGCAGACCTTTCCTTGGCCCGGCAAGCGTGGTCTGCGCGGCGAGGTGGCCGGGTTTGGGGCACGGGAGGCCGAGTTGGATTCGCAACGGATCTCGCTCTCGGTGCGCGCCGACGTGGAGCGCGCGTATCTGGACCTGTTACTGGTACGCGACCAATTGGGCCTTCTAGCCAAGTTGGAGACGCTGTGGACCCAGTCCGAGGGACTGGCGCGGGCCCGCTACGAGGCGGGGGAGGGCGCACAATCGGATCTTCTGCGTGCTCAACTGGAACGCAGTCGCCTCCGCCAGCGTCGCTGGGCGCTGCAGGCGGAAGAACAGCGTCGCATCGCCGCGCTCAACCGGCTGCGCGGGCACCCGTTGACCGAGCCCATCGTGACCAATCGGTCGCTGGCCGACGTTCCCGATCCCGTGATCCCAGACGCCGAGCAGGCGATCTCGACGGCCGAGGGCCAAAGCCCCGAGCTGAGGAAGGCCCTGCTGCTGGGCCAGCAAGCGGAGCGCCGAGTGGAGTTGGCGAAGAAGGATCGCTGGCCTGACGTGACGGTGAGCGCGGGGGTGATGCCTCGGTGGGGCGGCTTCGAGCCCATGTGGCTGGCGAGCGTAGCGTTCAACCTGCCCGTGTGGTCGGCGCAGAAGCAATCACGGGCTATCGCCGAGAACCGGGCTCGCGGTTGGGCCGCGCGCAGTGGTGCGGAAGCGACTCGCCAACTGCTCCAGCAACGCGTTCGCGAGCGGCAGGAGATTCTCAAATCACTGGTGGAAGCCAACCGCCTGTACCGTTCGGGCCTGCTGGTGCAGTCAGAGGCCACGGTGGCGAGTACGCTGGCGCAGTACCAGGTCGGCCGCGTGAGCTTTGCCTCGGTTCTGGAAGCCTTGACCGGTTACGTGGCTGACGAGGGCGGCTTCTTGGACTCGGTGGCCGCCGCTCAGCAGGTGGCCATCGCGGAACGTGAGATCAGTCTCGATGCCCCGGCGGGCGGATCGCCAATCGCGATGAGTGGCTCGGCAATGCCGGGGGCGGGCGCCGCACCCGCGAGTTCGGTGGGCCGCTCGGTAGGCAAGCCGGAGAGCGGCGGCGAGAGTGCCGGCTCTTCGATGTCACGGATGTGAGAACGGAGCAGCCATGGACACGGAGACCACTGAAGAACAGGAAGCCCCGGTGTCTCACCATCTGTTCGCCCAGCATGCACGCGGTCGCCTGGCCCTGGTGGTGCTCGCTTCGATGGCGATGGGGAGCCTCCTGGGCGCGGGCGGGATGCACCTCTTCCACAGGCACGACGAGAACGGGGCTGCGAGTCCTGTCACGAAGAAGCCCCTCTATCAGTGCCCCATGCACCCGAGCGTGACCTCCGATCACCCGGGAGATTGCCCCATCTGCGGGATGAAGCTGGTTGCGGTGGAGTCCGCCGCTCCGGACAAGAGCGCCAAGACAGGTGAGCGCAAGATCGCGTTCTACCGCGCACCCATGGACCCCAAGCAGACCTCGCCGGTTCCGCGTCAGGACGAGATGGGAATGGATTACGTCGCCGTCTATGAAGACGAGATGCAGGGTGGGGGATCGGCCGTGCCGGGCATGGCCGCGGTCACCATCGATCCGGCGCGCCAGCAGCTTATCGGCCTGCGCACGGCCCCGGTTACCAAGGGCGCCGTCGCCGCCACCTGGCGCACGCCCGCACGCGTGCAGGTCGACCCCACGCGGGTTCGGCAGATCAACGTGAAGGTGGATGGCTTCGTCGAGAAGATCTACGTCGACTTCGTGGGGCAGAGCGTGCGCAAGGGACGGCCGCTCTTTTCCATCTACAGTCCCAGCTTGCTGGCCGCGCAGAATGAATACCTGCTCGCCCTGCAAACCGCCGAGTCGTTAGCGAAGGGCGGGCCGTTGTCCGAGGATGGCGCGGCTCTGGTGGCCGCGGCCCGGCGGCGGTTGGAGTTGTGGGACGTGCCGGCCTCGGAGATCGAACGCCTGGCCCGCACGCGCAAATCGGAGAAGTCGCTGACCATGGTTTCGCCCATCTCGGGCGTGGTCACCGCGAAGAACGTGGTGCAGGGGGCACGGGTCAACCCGGGCGAGGCGCCTTATGAGGTCACGGACCTGGGCATGGTGTGGGTGATGGCCGATGCCTACGAGTCCGACCTGGCGCGCATTCGTGTGGGCATGAAGGCATCTCTCACGTTGCCCGCTTATCCCGATCGTTCCTTCTCCGGGAAGGTCGCGTTCATCGATCCGCTGCTCGATCCCAAAACCCGCACCACCAAGGTACACCTGCACTTCGCCAATCCCGCTGGCGAGCTCAAGCCCGAAATGTTCGGCGAGGCGACGTTGCAGGGGACGGAAAAGCCCGGACTGCGCATTCCCTCGGATGCCGTGCTGCGCGCGGGGACCAAGGACGTGGTGTTCCTGGTCCGCGGCGATGGCAAGTTCGAGCCGCAAGTGGTCGGGCTCGGCGCCAAGAACGGTGACGACGTCGAGGTGAAGAGCGGCCTCTCAGAGGGCCAGCAGGTGGTCACACGGGCCAACTTCCTGATCGACTCGGAGTCGCAGTTGCGCGCTTCGCTGCAGGCCATTGGAGGGAAGTAGTCGTGCTCAAGCGGATCATCCGCTTCTCCGCCGAGAACAAGTACCTGGTCATCGCGGCCACCCTGGTCGCCATCGCCATCTCGTACTGGACCATGCGCAACATCCCCCTGGATGCGCTGCCGGACCTGTCCGATACGCAGGTCATCGTCTACTCGCGCTGGGACCGCAGCCCCGACATCATCGAGGACCAGGTTTCCTATCCCATCATTACGGCGCTGCTGGGCGCGCCCAAGGTCAAAGCCATTCGCGGCTATTCGGACTTCGGCTTCAGCTACGTGTACGTGATCTTCGAGGACGGCACGGACATCTACTGGGCGCGAACGCGGGTCCTCGAATACCTATCCAAGATCAGCGCGCAGCTTCCGGCGGGTGTGAAGACCGAGCTGGGCCCCGACGCCACCAGCCTGGGGTGGGTCTTCCAGTACGCCCTCGTCGACAAGAGCGGCAAGCACTCGAGCGATGAGCTGCGTAGCACCCAAGATTGGTTCCTGCGCTACGCCGTGCAGAGCGTGCCCGGCGTGGCCGAGGTGGCCAGCGTGGGCGGCCAAGTCCGGCAATACCAGATCACGGTCAAACCCGAAGCGTTGGCAGCCTACAGGTTGCCGCTGGATGCGGTCGTGGAGGCGGTCCGCAGGGGCAACAACGACGTGGGCGGGCGACTCGTCGAGCTCTCGGGGCGCGAGTACATGGTGCGCGGACGCGGCTACGTGAAGTCCATCGCCGACCTGGAACAGCTGGTCCTCAAGGCGGAGAACGGCACGCCCGTCACCGTGAAGGACGTGGCGACCGTGGCGCTGGGGCCGGAAATGCGGCGAGGCATCGCCGACTACAACGGCCAGGGCGACGTAGTCGGCGGCATCGTGGTCATGCGGCAGGGCGAAAACGCGCTGAACGTGATCGATCGCGTGAAAGCCAAGCTGGAGGAAATCAAACCGTCACTGCCCGAAGGCGTGGAGGTGGTCACCGGCTATGACCGTTCGGACCTCATCGAGCGGGCCATTGGCACGGTGAAGGACAAGCTGGTCGAGGAGATCATCGTCGTCTCGCTCATCATCCTGGTCTTCCTGTGGCACATCCCCTCGGCCATCGTGCCCATTCTCACCATTCCCATCAGCGTGGTGCTGGCCTTCATCCCCATGTACCTCATGGGCCTCAACGCGAACTTGATGTCCCTGGCGGGTATCGCCATTTCCATCGGTGTGTTGGTGGACGGCGCCATCGTGGAGGTCGAGAACGCGTACAACAAGATCCACCTCTGGCAGGCGGGGGGGAAGAAGGGCGACTTCCACCACGTGCGCTTGGAGGCGCTGATGGAAGTGGGCCCGTCGGTGTTCTTCTCGTTGCTGGTCATCGCGGTGGCCTTCATGCCGGTCTTCACGCTAGTGGACCAGGAAGGGCGCCTCTTCAAGCCGCTGGCCTACTCGAAGAACCTGGCCATGGCCATCGCCGCGCTCCTGGCGGTCACGCTGGACCCGGCCATGCGTATGCTCTTCGCGCGCAGCGAGCCCTTCCGCTTCCGGCCGCGCCCGGTGTCGTGGCTGGCCACGCACGTCTTCGTGGGCAAGTACTACGCGGAAGACAAGCACCCCATCAGCAATCTCCTCCATCGCATCTACGAAGGCCCGTGTCGCTTCGTGGTTCGTCACGCGAAGGCCACCATTGTCGCGAGCCTTCTTCTCGTGGCGGCCACCATCCCCGTCTACCTGAAGTTGGGCTCCGAGTTCATGCCGCCCCTGCGCGAGGGCTCGCTGCTCTACATGCCGTCGGCGGTACAGCCGGGGATGTCGGTGGCCGAGGCACAGAAGGCACTGCAGGTGCAGGACAAGATACTCATGACGTTCCCCGAGGTCGACAAGGTCTTGGGCAAGGCCGGGCGCGCGGGAACCTCGACCGACCCGGCTCCGTTCACCATGATGGAGACCACCATCCTTCTCAAGCCCGAGTCCCAGTGGCGCGAAAAGCCGCGGTGGTATTCCAGTTGGGCGCCGGAATGGGCGAAGCGGGTCCTGCGCACCATGTGGCGGGATCGGATCACCGAGCAGGAACTGATCGCGGACTTGGACACGGCCCTGCACCTGCCCGGCATTAGCAACGCGTGGACCATGCCCATCAAGGGACGGCTCGACATGCTGTCGACCGGCATCCGTACACCCGTTGGCATCAAGATCAGCGGCGCCGATCTAGGGGAAATCCAGAGGCTCGGCCTTGAGATTGAGTCTGTCCTGCAGAAGCTGCCGGAGACGCGCAGCGCGTTTGCCGAACGGGTGGCAGGCGGCTACTTCCTCGATTTCGAGCTCAATCGCAAGCAGCTGGCCCGCTACGGCTTGTCGGTCGACGACGCCAACATGATGGTCATGACCGCGGTGGGTGGCGACAACCAGACCACCACCATCGAGGGGCGCCAGCGCTACGGCGTAAGCGTTCGCTACGCCCGCGACTTCCGCGAGGACGTGGACGCCTTGAAGCGCGTGCTGCTGCCGCTGCCCGGCGGGCAGGGCCAGATCCCGATGGCCGAGATCGCCGACGTGAAGCTGGTCGAGGGTCCGTCCATGATCCGCGACGAAAATGGCTTGCTCTCCGGGTACGTGTACGTGGACTTCGACACTTCGAAGATCGACGTGGGGACCTACGTAGAGCATGCCAAGCAGGCGGTGGCCGCCATCAAACCACCCACGGGATACGCCATCTCATGGAGCGGGCAGTACGAGAACATGCTGCGCGTGAAGGAGCGGCTGAAGATCATCCTGCCCGTCACGTTGGTGCTGATCTTCGGGCTGCTGTACCTGAACACCAAGTCGAGCTTGAAAGCCGGAATCGTGATGCTCGCCGTGCCGTTCTCGGCGGTGGGGGCGATTTGGCTGCTCTACGGCCTGGGCTACAACGTCTCCATCGCGGTGTGGGTCGGCATGATCGCCCTCATGGGCCTCGACGCAGAAACCGGGGTCTTCATGCTGCTGTTCCTCGATCTCTCGCACGACGAGGCCAAAGCGCGTGGCCACCTCCGCACCACGGGCGACCTGGTGGAAGCCATCATCCACGGCGCGGTCAAGCGCGTGCGGCCCAAAGCCATGACGGTCTGCGCGGCGCTCATCGGCCTTCTGCCCATCATGTGGTCGACCGGAACCGGCGCCGACGTCATGAAGCGCATTGCCGCGCCCATGGTGGGTGGGCTCGTCACGTCGTTCATCATGGAGCTGCTGGTCTACCCAGCCATCTACTACCTGTGGCGACGCAAGGGACTCGTGGAGGGAGCGGCTACGGTTTCGGCGCCTGGTGAGAGCGCCGCATTGGCTCTCGACGCGAGGTCATGAATTCCACACAGCAGCTGCGCCTGCGCCTGAGTCGCATGGTGTTTGACTGACCCGATCAGTTGGCCCTGATGCAGGCGCCGGAATGCCACCTGCTGCTCCGCAAACAGGTCGAGTCTTGGGGACTCCTCGCGCGCACGGAAGGAAGCGCGAAACCGGCCGAGTCTCAAATCAGTGTTGGACGGCAGCCGTGGGCCAAGGGCCACATGGAGGCAGCATCGAAGGTTCTCCAGCCGCGACGGGCGCGAGGCCTTCCATCCTGGATGTCAACCGCTACGCGGGCGCGCGCGATCTGGACCCGGAGGGCGCGACTATCGGTGAAGTGACCGGTGTCTCGGAAGACTCGCTGGAGATCGCGCTCGGAGGCTGGCGCGAGACGCATGGGGGTTCGTCGACTTGAACTCCGGAACTCGGGCCAGCGTCCCGGTCCGGGCACTCGCCTTCGGTCCGCCCAACGTGATCGGCATGAGGTTGGTCGTGGTTCCCACCGAGAAGACGGCAACGGCGGTGCGGTGAACGGGTTCCGCGAGCAGGCCCCGGCTCGGCGTCACGGAGCCGAGGGTGCCGCTGCGCACGCCGGCCACGAAGTTGTCGGCCTTTCGGTCCGTGTCGCGCCAGATCTCTTCCGCCGTGGTTTCGCGGTGGACCTGGGGGGAGTCTCCCTCGCGAAATCCGCGGTTTGCCGTCAGAAACAGATCACCCGTGATCCAGCCGGCGGGCCTTTTAAGCCCGACGCGTCTACCATTTCGCCCCCCGGCGTGTGTCGTGATGCTCGCTATCTGCGACGTGGTCCTGTTTCTCCTGATGTGAGCCGGTGACCGCAGGGTAACCCGCTGCACTGGGGTGCGCGGCCTCGGTCGGCCGAGCGGGAGGGTTTTGCCCGTCGCCGGCGCCAGGTCAACTGCCACACGCCCCTGGTCCGACCGACTGACCAGATGGGCTCGTAGGTGAGCGCGCGCGGTGGCCCGGGCCCCGAGCTGTGCTTCTCGATGGCGCTCATCGGAGGCCGTCGTGTAACGCGTTGCCTCGCACTGGGCCGGGGCTTGAGAAGCGCAGCGTTGTCGGCGGCGAGCCTTGCCAGGGCCTTGCGCTGTCTCTTGCTCTTGGGAATGCGCCTCCGGCCCGTTGTCGCCGCGCCGGCTCGTGAGTGGCCCCTCGATCGGTGAGCGCCTGCCCGGTACGGGCCTCGGGCAGGCGCTTGGGACAGGTCAGGTGGTCACCGCCTGGGCAGACGGTCACGGCGGGTCTGCGGGTCCCGCCGTCGTGGACGTCCGGGCGCTGCCCTCCGTGGCGCGATCACAACCCAACGAGGGAAATCAGCTTCTTCTCCGCGGCGTCGCATTCTGCCTGGTAGACATCGTAGTTGCCATCGGCGGTGGTTTGCGCTGTGCTGAAGTGCCAGCAGAGTCCGGTCTCGACGCTCTGGAACTCGTAGCGGCCGTCGCCATATGGGATGAGACCGAAATATTGAGCGTAATCGTCGCTGCCTCCCGGCTTCGAGTAATAGACGTTGTAAGCGCCATTGGCAGTGGGAAAGGTGGCGCCAGCCTTGGTTCCATAGGCGTAGTCAGATCCGCTGACCACGTAGGACAGGCGGTAGTACCCGGGCTTGCTGCTCGACGAGCTGAACTGGAACAAGTAGTTCTGGCTTGTCCCGCAGGCCTTGTGGTCGATCTCCTGGGCTGCCTCGCCGACCTTGGGATCGGTGCCAATCACCGCGGGGCCGCGGTGGACGCAGTCGCCGTTGTATCCGACCAGCCAGATGGTCGTCCCGTCCGGCGGAACGCCCACGCCGAAGAGATCGTTGAGCGCAGGCCGGATCTGGAGGAGCTGTTGGTTGATGGCGTTGACCTCTGAGTACGGGATCGTGGCCGCCCCCGCTTGTGTGAGGAGCGTGTTCGCGTAGCCTCTCAAGGCCTCGGCGAAGGGGCGAACCTCGGCGTCGAGCCGCTTGGGCCCGAGTACGCCACCCGCGTACAAGAAGATCTGGCGCCGCAGTTTCGCGAGCATCGCCGGATCGTTGAGCAGTGCGCTGGCGAGCACCGAGTTGCCGTAAAGTGACCAATCCCAGTTGCTCTGCAGGATCTGGTCGATGCCGGACGGGATTAGCTTGAAATTAACGTTGTCCACTCCCGGGGAAGACACGGCAGTCGTGTCGTTGTAAACGTAGGCGTTGTTCGCCCCGCTGGCGTATCCATCCCAGTGCTTGAGCAGGATCTCCATGGCCCAGACCCTCACGAACTGGTCGACATCGACGACGCTGGGAATGTCGTTGGCCGCGATCCTCGTGATAGCCAGGTTCAGGTCCGCCTTGTTTTCGTAGTCGGAGAAACCCTTGATGTCGGTGCGGCTGACCCAATTGGAGGCGAAGTCCTCCCCGAACTCGA
This sequence comes from Pseudomonadota bacterium, assembly GCA_023438785.1. GTDB lineage: Bacteria > Myxococcota_A > Polyangia > Fen-1088 > Fen-1088 > Fen-1137. Next base: position 4,822 of record JAEXQJ010000251.1, on the reverse strand, counting down.
ACTCGTAGAGGTTGCCGCTGGAATTGCCGTTGAAGTTGTTCTGTACGAAGCGCTTCTCGAGCGGCTCCAGGTTCACATAGACGCCGATGTGCTCATTGTTCACGTACACCGACGCGAAATTGCACCTCGCATACGGGATTCCAGCGTCCTTGAACAGCTTGTTTCCCAAGCATTGCCGCACCATTGACGAATCCTGGATGGAGTTGTTGAGCATAAGATACTGGGTGCCGATGAGGTTCTCGACGTAGGATTCCATGCCCGATGCGGCGCCGAGCTTCAGGTGAAACGATGGCTTGGTGCTGCTTATCGATCCGCACCAGCTCTTCTTCTTGATGGTCGGCGCGGTGACCGTGAAGCTGCCGCCCGCGGTGGGTGACGTGCTGGTTTGGATCACCACGGATTGGGTTGGGTGCTGGTCGTACCGGGAGCCCGTGTAGGCGGCGACCCCAGCGCTGCATGGGGAGCGATCGCTCGTGGTGCTCTTGGGTTGTTCGTTCTTCAGGTTGGTCCACTCCGTCGCATCCATGGTGATGCGTATGGTGACCAGGTTGCTCGGGTCGTAGAAGTTGTTGGCCAGGATCTGCTTCTCAGCGACCGTGAGCGCGTATTGATTTCTTTCGATTTCCTCCCCTTCGGTCGCGCCATCCGCCGAACAGGCTGCGGTTAGGAGCGCGATCCCAAACGACCAATTGAGTGCATGTGGCTTTCCGGTGCGGACAAGCATGTCTTCCCTCTCGTTAATAGGGCACGCGCATCCCGGGAGAGTCCCCCCAACTACCGTTCCGTGCCCAGGTGATGTTGAACGTTAAGCGGCATGCGTCACAAGAAGTAGACCGGGACCGGGCAAGTGTCAACCGACGGCTGCGCGTTCGAGGTGCGCACTCGGCTGTTCTCTTCAACATCACTGGGAGACAAGTGGCACGGCGGAACTGTCGTCCGGCGCATTCATGGTCGCGCATTGCCGACGCGGCCGGCGAAGGGGCGCTCCCTCCTCAGCGAATAGAAGGCCGAATCCACCGGCCTTCGCCGATGTGGGACTGTACCTGTCTCAGCGGACCTTCGTGATCACGCCACAGGCGATCCGGTCGCCGGCGTTCCCCGCCGGATCGGTTTTCATATCATCGGGCTTGGCGTGCACAATCACGGAGGTACCGCCGTCGCTGTAGAGAGAGTGGGCGTCGTCGCCAAGGCTAGCAGCTTGGTTCACGATCGTGGTCTTGGCTTTGCCCTTTCCGTCGACCGTGAAGTTGGACATGTCACCGACGTGCGCGCCTTGCGGGTTTTGGAGGCCGTGCTTCTTGTCGTCCGGGTTGAAGTGCGGTCCGGCGCTGCTGAAATCCGGGGGCTCGCACTTGGCGTTCTGGTGGAAGTGAATGGCGTGCTCACCGGGCGGCAGGCCATGCAGGTTAAGTCTCAGGGTGACCCCTGATGCCGCTGGCTTGATGGCGATGGTCCCGACGCTCTTGCCCTGGGCGTCCTGGAGATTCACTGTGATGCCCTTCCCCTTGCCGTACGCCGCGAACGTCAGTCCAACAAGCAACCCCAACCCCAGCATCAGCATCCGCATGCGGGCGAGCATAGCGCGGTTCGTGCGATGATCTAGGCTCCACATGTGGAGCACCGGAGCCAGCGGACTCATCCGCGCGGCTGTCGCCGGGGCTTTTGGCTTATGGCATTGGTTGCTCCAGGCGGACCCAACTCATCATGTGCGTAGCGCTCGATCTTCGCGCGGATGGCGTCGCGAGCGCAGCGGAAGCGGGTGAGCATTTCATCGCGCGAATGCGCGGGGGCCTTGCTGGCGGGGTCCGGAACGGGCCAGTGGAGCCGCCGCGCCTTGCCGAGAAACACCGGGCAAACCTCTTCGGCGCACAAAGTAATGACCGTGTCCACCGTGGCGGGGTCGATGGTCTTCACGGACTTGGAGCGCTGAGAGCTGATGTCCACGCCCAACTCGCGCATGACCTCGATGGCGTAGGGGTTGACCTGGGACGGCTCGCTTCCCGCGCTGAGCACACGCACGCGGTGGCCGAAGATCATGCGGCCGAGACCTTCGGCCATTTGGCTGCGCGCGGAGTTCGCCACACACATGAAGAGGATGCTCGGGGGTTCAGTGCTCATGCTGGGGTCCTTGGTTGTGCGGGACAGCCGCTTGCCTCGTTCTCGCTCCCTCGAAAGGAAGACGCTTGTGTTACCCGTATATTCGGGTATACGAATACATATGAAGCGCGCGGCTCAGTTTTTCAAGATCCTTTCCGACGAGGCGCGGCTCAAGATCCTCTGGCTACTTTTCAACCATGATGAGCTTTGCGTCTGCGACATCATGGCCGCGCTGGACATCACACAGTCCAAAGCGTCGCGACATCTGATCACGATGAGGCACGCGGGGCTTGTGCAGGACCGCAAGGCCGGGCTCTGGTCGCACTACTCGCTGTGCGAGGTGAAGGACGAGCTGGCGCGGGCTCACCTCGAACTGCTCCGGCGGAAGCTGGCCGATCGCTCTGATGCGGCCTCCCTGCTGGCCAGAATGCGCGACTGGCTTGACGGCAAGAATCGCGGCACGTCCTGTGCTCGTGGCGCCGGGTGTGGGGCGGGCCAGGCAAAGGGAAGGGCGAACGGGCGCTCGCGTTCCCTGGGTGCCGTCCGATGAGCGCGGCGCACGCACGAGGTGAGGGCGTCGCGAAGCGTCTCTCGTTTCTCGACCGCTTCTTGACCCTGTGGATCTTCCTGGCCATGGCCACGGGCGTGGGGGCGGGCTACCTGTATCCGGGGATCGTGCCCTTCCTGAACCGATTCAACGCGGGCACCACCTCCATCCCGATCGCGGTGGGACTCATTCTCATGATGTACCCGCCTCTGGCCAAGGTCCGCTACGAGGAGATGGGACCCGTCTTTCGTAACGTTCGCGTGCTGGGACTCTCGCTGGTGCAGAACTGGATTGTGGGCCCGCTGCTCATGTTTGGGCTGGCCGCGCTCTTCCTGCACGACAAGCCCGAGTACATGGTCGGCCTGATCCTGATCGGCCTGGCCCGCTGCATTGCTATGGTCATCGTGTGGAACGACCTGGCCAAGGGTGACGCCGAGTACTGCGCGGGGCTGGTGGCCTTCAATTCCATCTTTCAGGTGCTTCTGTACTCCGTGTATGCGTACGTCTTCATCACCCTGGTGCCCACTTGGTTTGGCCTGCAGGGTGTAGCGGTGAACATCACCATCGGTGAGATCGCCAAGAGCGTCTTCATCTATCTGGGGATTCCGTTTATCGCCGGGCTCGTTACGCGGTTTGCCTTGATCAAGCTGAAGGACAAGCCCTGGTACGAGACCAAGTTCATCCCCAAGATCAGCCCCATAACGCTTGTCGCTCTGCTGTTCACCATCGTGGTGATGTTTTCGCTCAAGGGTGAGGCCATCGTGCAATTGCCCCTGGACGTAGTTCGGATCGCGATCCCCCTGCTGATCTATTTCGTCGTGATGTTGCTCGTCTCCTTCTTCATGTCGAAGAAAGTGCGGGCGACCTACGGCCAGGCCACCACCCTGTCGTTCACCGCAGCGTCGAACAACTTCGAGTTGGCCATTGCGGTGGCGGTGGCGACCTTCGGCATCAACCACGGCGCCGCATTTGCCGCGGTCATTGGTCCGCTCGTAGAGGTACCCGCGCTCATCGGCCTCGTCAACGTGGCGCTGTGGCTGGGGCGTAGGTACTTCCCGCCCGAGCAGGTGGCCGCGTGAACGATATGGAATCCTCGAAGGGCAAGGGCGCCGAGCCGAGACCCGCTCGGCCCGACGAGCTTCAGGACATCCTGCAGTTGTTGCAGGACTGTGGCCTGCCGACGGACGGCGTGCGGGATCAGTTCCCGGCTGCCTACGCCGTCGTGCGCGTCGACGGAAGACTAGCGGCGGTTGCCGGCCTCGAATCGTACGTCGAGGCGGGGCTCCTGCGATCGGTCGCCGTCCATCCTTCAGCGCGCGGGCAGGGCTTCGGACGGACGCTCGTCGAGGATCGCCTTCGCGCCGCTAGATCAAAGGGCCTGCGTCACATCTACCTGTTGACCACAACGGCCGCCGACTATTTTCGTGAGATGGGCTTCGTGGACTGCGCACGCGCGGCAGCGCCCGCCGAGTTGCGACGCTCGCCAGAGCTTGCGGGGGCGTGCCCGTGTTCGGCCGTGTGCCTGCGGAGGGCGTTACCCTGATGGACGCGAGTCCCAAAGCAGCGGCCGCTGCCCGATCGCGGCTGGCGAAGGCGGCCCTCGCCGGTGTCGCGGTCGGAGCTTGGTGGCTCGTCTACCGTAGCCTCGAATCGTCTTCGCGTTGGCTGGTGCGCGGGATCCTCGGCCTGAATCCTGCCTCCCACCTTGCTGCGGCCCTGGAATTCTTCGTCTACGAGACGCCCAAGGTCCTGATGCTGCTCGTGTTGGTGGTGTTCGGGGTGGGCATCGTGCGCAGTTTCTTCACTCCCGAGCGGACCCGACGCCTGCTCGCGGGTCGGCGCCAGGTCGCGGGCAACGTGCTGGCCGCCCTCCTCGGCGTGGTCACCCCGTTCTGCTCCTGTTCGGCGGTACCGCTGTTCATCGGTTTCGTGACCACGGGTGTCCCGCTGGGGGTGACGTTTTCCTTTCTGATTTCCGCGCCCATGGTCAACGAGGTGGCGCTGGTGCTGCTCTTCGGCCTCTTTGGCTGGAAGGTGGCGGCGCTTTACCTGGGCACCGGCTTGACCATTGCCATGGTGGCGGGCTGGACGATTGGCCGCCTACGCCTGGAAGGCTGGGTCGAGTCGTGGGTGTTCGAGACCAAGACCGGTGCGGCCGCGGACCTCGCGCCCGTGACC
>JAEXQJ010000151.1 GCA_023438785.1 Pseudomonadota bacterium | reverse complement strand
TCTTTGGCTGCATCGGCGCTGGCGTCACGGGCCGCGCCGCTGTCGCCTTTTGCCGCCGCCGTGTCGTCGCCCGACGAGCAACCCACGAGCAGGGCCAGGGTGATGCCAGCCAGGCATGGGGCCAGTCGTCCAATGCGCATGCGTTTCCCACGGGATCATCGGCTTGTCCCAGGATTTCATGAGTCAGGCCGTGGCGGGATCAGTGGCGCCGCGATGAGAGGGCCAGGCGAGCCGCGCCCACCGCGGCGGCCAGATAGCCCAGGGCGCTGGGCAGGGGCACGCCGTGTAGGGATGGACCAAGGGAAACCGGCAGGGTCAGCGAGGCGCCCACGATCAGCGCGGCCACCACCAGGCCCAAGGTCAGGCGGTTCACCGAGCGCTCCAGCCCCGCGGAAGCCGTCTCCTCGGAGCGGTTGACCTCCACGGGCAGACGCAAGCGACCCGCCCGTGCGGCGCGCGTCAGGCGGCGCAGGTCGCGCGGCAAGGTGGCGGCCAACTCGGCGGCCATGCGCGTCCCCTGGCGTGCCAGGGTCGCGGGGGCATAGCGGGCGCTCATGCTCTGGCGCAGGAAGGGTCGGGCCACATCGACGGTGTTGAACTCCGGATCCAGGGTGCGCGCCATGCCCTCCAACGTGAGAATGGCCTTGAACATGAGCGACAGATCGGCGGGCAGCACCACGCGGTGGCGGCGCAGAACCGCCGTCGCATCGGTCACCATGGCCGTCATGTCGAGGCGGGCCAGCGCCACCCCGTGATAGCGATCGACCAGGACATCCACGTCGCCGGCCAGTCTGTCTTCGTCGACCGCCGTACCGCGCGCCCATTCCAGGAAGACGTCCGTGGCCCGCTCGGCGTCGCGCTCGACCAAGCCATCGAGCAGGACCATGAACTGTTCACGCCGCGTATCCGTCAGCCGGCCCACCATCCCGTAGTCGATGAGCGCGATGCGGTTGTCGGGCAAGACGAACAGATTCCCCGGATGGGGATCGGCGTGGAAGAAGCCGTCCTCGAAGAGCATCTTGAGCACGATCTGCGCGCCCTGGTGGGCGATGCGTTTGCGATCCAGCCCCGCGGCCTGCAGGGCGGCCGGGTCGGACACCGAAAGACCCTCCACCCATTCCTGCACGTTCATGCGCTGGCTGGTGTGCGCCCAGAAGACCTTGGGCACCATCAGCTCGGGATGCTCGCGGAAGTTGGCGGCGATGCGCTCGGCGTGGCGGCATTCGTCGGCCAGATCCAACTCGGTGGTCAGGCTGTCCTTGAACTGCTGCAGGACCGCCGTGGGCTGCAGATGGCGCAACTCGGGCATGCGCGCCTCCACCAGGTGGGCGGCCCGCTGCAGGAGCCGCATGTCGGCCTCGATGAGTCTCTCGATGCCCGGGCGGCGGATCTTGAGCGCCACGGTCGTCCCGTCGGGCAGGCGGGCCCGGTGCACCTGGGCGATGGAGGCCGCGGCCACCGGGTGGGGATCCACATCGCGAAACAGGTCCTCCGGCGGTGCGCCCAAGTCCTCGCGCATTTGCGCGTGGATTTCGGTCCAGTCGGCGGGCGGGACCTGGCTTTGCAGACGGCTCAGCTCCGCAATCCACTCGGGGGCCAGCAGGTCCACACGTGTCGACAGCACCTGGCCGAACTTGACGAAGGTGGGCCCCATCTCCTCGATGGCGCGACGGACGCGCACCGGCGAGGGCAATTTGGCCAACGCCTCCAGACGGCCCAGCGGCAGGACCTTGTCGGCCCGTTCGAGTAGCCGCACCAGGCCCAGCTTGGCCACCAACTCGCCAAACCCATAACGGATGAGGATGGAGGCCAGATCGTGCAGCCGACTGAGCTCGCGCCTGGTCGTTACGCCCCGCCACGCCATGTATTCAAGTCTACGGAATCGCAGACAAGAACGGGGCGGATTAGACCGGAAGCTTCACCAGAACCGCGTGCGCCTCGTTGCGGCGCAAGGCGAGGCGTGTGCCCTGGCAGCGCACCCAAAGGGGATCGCCACCCAGACCCTTACGCTCGACGTCGATGGACGTGGCGGGGAGCAGCCCCATGTCGAGCAGACGCTGGCGCAGGGGCCCCGTGGCGTCGATTTGTGTGACGATGGCGGTTTGACCGGGACCGATCTCGGCGAGGGACATGCTCTTGCTCTCCCCCTTCTTCCCGCAGACCGCGCACTTCTCTGGGTTACCTCCTCTGGACTTCTCGCTCTTCTTGCCTGAGCCGAGCGGGCACTGGCGCAGGCCGGCGGCCATGTTGGGGCAATTCCCTAGGGACTCGAAGAAGTGCACGAAGCGGTCCATGGCCTCGTCGGTGAGGCTGTGCTCCATGGCGCAGGCCTGCTCCGCGGCTGCCTTGGGGTCCATTCCCAGAACTTCGTTGAAAAAGCGCGTGAGCAGACGGTGGCGCGAGAACACCTTGCGGCCCGCCTCCTCGCCCGCCGGCGTGAGCGCGATGTACTCGCGTCGCTCGTAGCGCACGAGCGCCATGTCGGCCAAGCGGCGCAGGGCGATGGACACGGAGGCCGCCTTGACCTCGCGCGCCCGGGCCACGTCCTTCACCCGCGCGAAGCCCTGCTCCTGCACCAACAGATAGATGGTCTCCAGGTAGTCCTCCAAGGAGGAGCTCATGGAGGCGGCGGCGTTCGCATGGGCTGGCATTGTTAGCTCTGTCTGACACCGGTGCCCGTTGCTGTCAACGGTGAGGAGCCGCTCTCGTCGCCGGCCTCGACGAGCTCGACCTCGTCGGCCGCGAGCGGCATTCCGCGACACGCCAGCCACATGCCAGGCAACTCGCGTTTCCCAACCCGCGAGGCGACGCGCTCCACGTTCGCGCGGCCGGCATCATTGGCCCACGGAATTCCTTGCCATCGGCAAGGCTCGGGGGAGATTGGGAAAGGCGATGGCGGCGGTGAGCCGCGGCCGAGGGAAATTCGGTTGTGCATACCCAGATGGCGAGACGAGCCCGCCTCGCGAGGAGGAGGACAGCCCGCTCGGGCGCTCTTCGCGTCGCGCTGATCTACGCCGTCGTGGCGGCGGCCTGGATCGTCATCTCCGACCAATTCCTGGATCGATTCGGGACGGGCCTCGTCCTGGTCTCGATCGGCAAGGGACTGCTCTTCGTGGTCGCGACGGCTTGCATGCTCTTTGTGCTCGTGCGGCGGCATTCCTCCGCGCTGGAGCGCGCCGAGCAGCAGATGCGTGCCACCGTCGAGAGCATGACCGATCCCGTGCTGGTCGCCGACCGCGCGGGTCGAATCGCACAGGCGAACCAGGCCGCGCTCAATCTCTTCGCGCCCGACGTTATCGGGCGTCCGACGGCAGGCTTGTTCGGCGGGCACGAGGACGTCTTGGCGGTTGCGCTTCGAGGTGCACCCGTGCCCGCTTCCGAGGTCTGCGTGGACTCGACGTCCGGCCTGAAACGGACGTTCAGCGTGAGGGCGTCGCCGATTTGGGAGGAGACGGAGATCGTGGGCGCGGTGGCCAGCCTGCGCGATGTCAGCGAGCTGCGCGAAAGCGAGCAGCGTCACCGTGTGCTCTCGGCCGAGCTTGCGAAGAGCAACAAGCGCAAAGACGAGTTCATAGCCATGCTGTCGCACGAGCTGCGCAACCCCCTCGCACCGATTCGGAACAGCCTCTATGTCCTCAACCGGGCCGACCCCATGGGCGATCAGGCTGCCCGCGCCAAGGCGGTCATCGAGCGGCAGGTGGTGCACATGAGTCGCTTGGTGGACGAGTTGCTCGATGCCACGCGCATCTCGCGCGGGTTGATTGAGCTGAAGCGCGAGCGACTGGAGCTGAACGCATTGGTATGGCGGGTCGCCGAGGACCACCGCAGCGTCTTCGCCAGCAGGGGCGTTGGCTTCGCGGTGGAGCTCTTGCACCGAAGGCTCTACGTGAACGGCGATCCGGTGCGACTTGCGCAGGTGGTCGGCAATCTGTTGCTGAATGCCGCGAAGTTCACCCCCGCGGGCGGCAGCGCACGCCTCTCCGTGACGCAGGCAGGACCCGGACACGCGGCCGTTCGCGTGGAGGACACCGGGATGGGAGTTCCTGCCGAGCTCTTGCCTCAGCTCTTCGCGCCCTTCGTCCAGGCCGACAAATCCCTCGCGCGCAGTCAGGGTGGCCTCGGCCTTGGACTGGTTCTGGTGAAGGGAATCGTCGAGCTGCACGGTGGTGACGTCTCGGCGGCCAGTGATGGTCGAGGGCGCGGCGCCACGTTCATGGTGCGCTTGCCGGTGGAATCGGCCGCTCCCCTCGAGCTCGTGCAGCCGGAGGCCGTGAACCCGCCAGGCCACGCGACCCGCGTGCTGATCATCGAGGACAATGTCGATGCCGGCGAGAGCCTCAAGGAGGCGCTCGAGATGAACGGTCACGTGGTCGCCGTCGCGACCAGCGGTCAGGAGGGCATCGAAAAGGCACACGCTTTGGGCCCCGATGTCATCCTCTGCGACATCGGTCTGCCGGGGATGGATGGCTACGAGGTGGCGCGACGCCTTCGCGCCGACCCGGAGCTGGCGACCATTCGGCTCATCGCGCTCAGCGGATATGCCCAACCCGAGGACATCACGCGTTCGCGCGCGGCCGGGTTCGAAGACCACGTGGCCAAGCCGCCCTTGCTCGACCAACTCGAAGAGAAGCTGGCCCCCGCGCTCCCGCGCCGAGTACAGCCTGCGCGGCGTTAGAGCGCCACGCCGGGCATCGCGAGGGCGGTGCCGGCAGATCCGCGGAGCCTCGACGATTCGGGCGGTAAGGCCTACATCGAGACGCGGATCAATCCGGCGCGCACGCAAGAGCGCGCGGCCCCTGGTCCAGACATCGTGAGCTGCGCGACCATCGATTCTCCTTCGATCCAGATCAGCAGCTCTCCCTTTTCATCCATGGCGCCGGCCACCGGGTAGCGCAGGACCGAACCTGAGCTGTCCGCCAACTCGCCGGTCATCGCGGCACTGGCCATCGCCGACACGGGGTCCACGGTGACCGTCTTCGCCCCGGCCGAGAACCTGATCGCGAACGCCTTGATGAATCCGGCAACACACGCGTCCGCGTCTGGATTCGCGGCGTACTCGCCACGGATCTCGAAGGAGCTGCTGCTCAGTCTGTCGCGCAGCCCGGCCAGGCTGTCGCCAACCTCGGGCCTTTGCCCCCCGGTGAGACCGTCGGCCTGCCCCACGAAGTGGTCCGGCGAGGCTTGGGCATCGGCCTGGCTCACGAATCGATCGTCCACCGCTCGATCGTTCACCGCAAAGGCGCGATCAGCAGAGCCGCTGTCGAGGCCGGGACTGGTGCCCGGCGCGTCGCCGGGCGTGGGGCTCGCGTCCACGATCACATCGCTCCGACTCTCGCCCTCGGGCGTCCGAGAACAGGCAAAGCAGGAGAGCGCCATTCCCACGCCCAGCCACGCCATCAATCGAGGAAGGCGGCGCGAACCCAGGTCCATCGAATCCCGCATATCCATGGGCGATGAGTCTGAGCCGACCGTCGCAAACGGTCAATCGCTGCGGCCGCTCACGGGCGGGTGCCCGCTGCCGCGTGTTTTCCTCGGGGGAGACCAGCGCAGCACGACCTCGTGGTCGGGTTTGAACGGCTGCATGGTGGCGAGCAGAACCACTCGATCACCCGCCTCGCGGCGGAGCAAGGGCGGGAAGGACAGGGTCGCGCCCTTGAAGTGCCGCGGGTAGCGCACCTCGAACACGGCGCGGTCGATGGGGTGCCGCCAGGCCAGCGCCGAGGTCACGAGGTAGACCGCCTGGTGTCCGCGCAGGGGCTGCCGGTAGCGGATGTGGAAGGTCTTGATCGACTTGGCGGACAACGAGAGGGGGAACGTCACCCTGACCCGGCCGGGAGAGTCGTCCTCGACGGGCCTCGGTTTGCCGTCGACGAGCACTTCACCGGGTGCAGGGCGGTCCGGGGCCACCAGGATGGGGTACGCGATGCCGATCCCCACGGACGCGCTGGACGTGTTTTCGATGACGTAATCCGCGTCCACGGTCACCGCGTCCTCTTGCACATCCATCACCACACGTTCGGCGGCGAAACGCGGATCGTCCTCCGCGGCGTGGACGGGCAGGTGCTGTCGCCAGCGCGACCAAGCCGCGTCGCCCAGGGGCGGGACGCGCGGCAGCTCGCCCGGGCTTCCGGTTTCAGCTAGCCCCAAGGCCATGGCGGTGTGGAAGGATTCATGGGGCGCCAGCACCAGGTCCCGCCACCCGAGGTTCAGCGCGGTCATGGTCTTGTTGTCGAGGGGCTTGTCCGGATCCACCTCGGCGGGCGTGTGGGCGAAGCGGTTGGCGATGGCGCTGAAGTCGGGCAGGGGCAGGGCCGGATCCAAGGCGAAGTAATTGGCTTGGTTGGAGAACCCCGTGTCGGCCTGGCCCAACTCGCTGTTGCCGAGGTCGTAGAGCCCGCCCACGGTGAGGGCGCCAGCGACGAAGGCTCGTTCTTTGTTGACGAGACCGCCCTGGGTGTAGCCCACGTCGCCGTCGGACGAGGCGTAGCGACCGATCCAAGGATCATCGCCGCTGTGGAAGTGAAAGCGTACGGGGTGGTCGCAGCGGTTGGTCACCCGGGTGGCGATGATCCAGGCTCGCCAACCCTCGCGCGTGTACGCGATCTTGTTCACCCGATAGCATCCGCCGGCGTTCTCACTCGCCAGCGCGACCTCATGCCCATCGTTGGCGAGCACCTCGCCGCGCACGAAGTCCAGTCGCTTTCCGTCGGGGCCGTCACCGAAGTTTTCTGACCAACCATAGGTGTATTCAACGTCCTCGTCCTGATCCCAGATGGATTCGTCCTGCGCGCAGAAGACGTTGATCTCCGTGAAGCCGCGCACGGGCACACGAGGGTACAGGCCCATGCCCGGGCCGCCGTAGTTGCCGATGATCAGGCCACCCGTGTAGCCGGGGTAGCCACAATGGAAGCAGGTGGCGAGTCGGTCGCCGTTGTCGTTGTGTTCGACCACCTTGCCGCGCCCCGTGCGTGGATCCCAGCCCATCTCGAAACGGCCGGGTCGCGCGGCATCGCGCGGGGTAGGCGGCGGCGCCTTCGTGCACGCCGCCACTGGAAGCGCGAACAGGATCAGGGCGCGGCAGAATCGGGTCATCTTCTGCGTCGCAGGCCCAGGACCAGAAGGCCCAGCGCGAACAACAGGGCTGGCGCACCGGCGCCCTTCGAGGCCATGGCGCATCCACCGCTGCTGCTCTCCTGGTCGCTGCCTTGCGGAATGCTGCCAGCGTCGACGGGTTGACTTCCGACGCTGCCAGCGGTTCCGCCCGTGGCCGCGGTTCCGCCCGTGGCCGCGGGGGGGCCCGCGGGCCCCCCCCCCCCCCCCGGGGGGGGGCGC
>JAEXQJ010000380.1 GCA_023438785.1 Pseudomonadota bacterium | reverse complement strand
TGCCTTCGGTGGGGCCTCGGATAGGCGATCGAGTTCTAGCCGGGGTGCGGTGCCAGAGTCTTCCGGGGTGCGGTGCCAGACTCTTCTATGGGCGGCGACGGTGGCGGCGTGAGCAGGTGGCTGGCGGTGAGATTGTGACGGACGCGGTGAGGCCTCGGATAGGCGATCGAGTTCTGGCCCTGTTGATGACGGCGATGGGCGGGTGGAACCCGAGGCAGATCTCGGCCCGGGCAGGGCTCCCCGTTCCGCCGCGCTGGGACTCGTTGCGGTCGGGGCCCAGTGGGTCTCAGGCTGCGGCGGAAGCGACGACGGGTGGCGGTTTGAGCAGAGGAGCTGGTGGGAAGGCCCAGTCTGGGAAGAGGCTCGCGATGTCCTTTGCCTGGCCGAGGAGGCTGGCAACGCCGGCGCGGAAGTCGCGGACAAAGGCCCGGTATGCGGCTCGGAACTCGTCGCCCTTCTGCTTGTCGTGGGCGTGCACCAGCGGCGCAGGGCTGCGGTCAGGGGCGGCGGGTCGGTCGTGCGGATCCTGGGCGAGGATCCTCGCGACGCCCAACGGTCGCCTGCCATTGGCCTTGTTGGCGGCAGCAGCAGTGACGTCGATTTCCTGGACCAGGCGGCGGTAGTGGGCCTGTTGTTGGTCACGATCCAGGTGGCGTAGGCAAGGCAAGGGCGTGAGCTTCACGTCGAAGGTCTTCGCGAACTGTCCTGGCAGGATGTGTTTGCCGCTTACCCTGGCGACGTACTCGGCGCTGCGGTCGAACCACGTCCCGCGCAGCAATTCGCCGCGCGTGAGGGCTGCTATGCAGTTCGCGCCAGGCCAGGCCGCGGCGGCCGCAACCAGTCCTTCCTTCGCGCCGTGGGACAGCAAGTAGCGCATGCGCGCGTGTGCAGCCTGCTCGTCGACCACCACGATCGAGCGGTACCGGCGCGACCAGACGCGGTCTGGCCAGTCGTGCAGGCGAGCGGCCTCCTTGGCGATGTTGGCGTTGAGGAATTGCATGAACCTGGCGAGCTGCTGGGCGCTCGTGGGAGAGACCAGCAGATGGCAGTGGTTCGAGGCGACGGCGAAGCCATGGACGACCATACGGTACAGGTCCTGGGACTTGCCGATGACGCCAAGGACGATGTCATTCAGCTCGGGCGAGGGCTTGAGCAAGAGCCTGCCCTGGATGGTGCGGGTGGTGACCTCAACGAGACAGCCGACAGGAATGAAGCGCAACAGTCTGGCCATGCACCGTTCTCGGCAGGGACGGAGATGTGTTGCCCGGTTCCGGGGCTGAGGGCTCGTCCGCGACGCAGATGAACGACCGGATGGCCCTGCGAACCGGGCTGCTGGCCGAGCGGCGCCGCTCGCTGGATTTGCGATGCCAAGACTCTGGCACCACTCCCCGGCGCAGCCAAGCGACGGAATGCTCTTCCGGAGCGGGTCCTGATGGGCGGACGTCAGCGCTCGTTGGTGTGGCGGCTCAATTAGAACTCTGGCACCCCACCGCCGCTCGACCTCGTGGGCCGCGTAGGGCCCATAACAGCACGATCTGTCGCTGCAAGCGACCGCGCGGCGAACGCTGACCCCGGAGACGCCCGCAAACACAGGGGCCGCCTCATCGGGACCGTCACCTGTCGTGAAGCTGGCAACGACGCTTTCCGTGGCCTGCCCACAATCTGACCTGTCGACGTAGCAGGGCACGGTGCGGCGGTCTGTCACTTCATAGGTTGTCCTCGGGGCCAACGGCCTCTTCGGCCTCAACACGACCCGCACCGACCGCTCGCTCGCAAGCACCGTGTACTCCGTCTCAGCACGATCTCCGCCCAACTGCCTGAGACCGAGATCCTCTCCCAACGCGGTGATCGCCGGGTCTCGGATGGGGTCACCAAGGTACTGCACCACGAACTGCGCATTCGTCGGAACAATCGAGCCGGCCGGAGGATAGACATATCGACCGGTCACACCCGGCCGACTCTTCAGACACGCGGACGCCGGCCGTGCCGCCACCACGAGAACGCCCAAGCACAGCCCGACGGTCGCGGCAAAGAATCCAATTCTCCTCATGCTGCCCTCTTTCTTAACTCACGGCTCGACACGGTTTCGCGGATGACGGGCTGTCGGAGGCGCCTGCCTTCGGCCTCCCTCCCGGCCCGTCTCCTCGACAGCATAACTGAGCTCAGCGCCACTGGCCTGTAGGCGAGATCACGAGAGAGGGGACGACCCGCGCCTCCCTGGAACCTGCTGGGCCAGCGCTAGCGTCGGTGACACGGCATCGTGACTCTGGGACCTGCGATGGGGCAACTGCTCCCGGGTTCTGCGGCTTGACCGGGGATCTCGCTAGCCCGTCCTCCTCCCCCAGTTCGCGGATCCGGCGGCCCTCGATCTCCGCCATGAAGGCTACCGGGTCCACATCTCTCTCGGCGGGCCGAAGACGCACAGGCGCACGTATTCCTCGATGGTGCCGCCTTCGGCCTGGGCCAACTCGGCCAGTTGCTCGATTTCCTCGTCCGTGAACGAAATCGCGACGCCCCTCATGAGCGACAGGTTCCGCCATATGTGGCGTGTACGGCAAGCGGGCTGGCTCGTACCGTCCTTTCGTGCCCGGTCGAGCCCGTCTTCCCCCTGCCCGACAGCGCCTCGCGGCGGCTGCCAAGCGTGAGCGCGCGCGGTTGGGGTGGACGCAGGAGCAGGCGGCGGAGACCGCGCGGCTCAACATCCGGCACTACCAAAAGATCGAGGACGGGTCGGTGAACGTGGCCCTGCGAACCGTGGAGTTGCTGGGCGAGGCGTTCGGGGTGGACATCGCCGAGCTGCTCAGGGGCTAGCGCGCCTCGACGCGGCCCCTCGCCCACGTTCGCCTTGACGCTTCCTCTTTCCCCCCGCGGTCGGCTGCGGGCATAGTCGAAGGCGTTGGTCGTTTGGCTGCGAACAGAAAATGGCCGAGAGCCATGGCCGCACCTTCGCACCGGACGGTCAGCCGGCAATCAGCCACTACGTACGGGCTGGGCGAGGCTCCCCGGGGGTGAACCGACGGAGCACCCTGCCCCGAGTGCCGCAGCCGCAGGGGTCCCGCCGGTATTTCCCCGGTACCTGACCCGCACCTGGCCAGCGCCCTCCTCAAGTGCCAGGCCGCGACCGCGGCGGCCGCAGCTTGACCACGACTCCAAGTGCAGCGGCCCAGACCCCGCCGAAGGAGGAGCCACGCCGCGTGGCCTGCCAACACCAGCCGCGTAGGATCCCACCCCACCACTGCGATCAGCAAAGCGGGAGAGGGCTCGACGAGCCGAGGCTCATGACATACTCAACTTGCAACTGCACGGCTTTTGGCCGGACGGTGATGAATGACGACTATCTTCGACGTGCTCGACGACTTCCTTTCGCGGCGACCGGTTTGCGAGCGGGAGATCTCGCGCCTTTCAGGCCAAGCCATCTACAGACTGGGCGAGGACGTCAGAACATTTGCGGAGCAGTACGCTCCGCCAAGCCCCAAGCCTGACGTCCACCCGATCTACTTGGGAGGGGGACCTTCCGCAAATCTCTGGGACGCCCTCGATGGGGAATTGGCGCTGTCCAGCCTGCTCTACGCTGGCCAACTCCTGGCGAAAGACCCGATCTCCGATTGGTTTTCCTTGGAGCAGTACGCGGTTCGCATGCCAGCGGCAGCCCGAGCCGGGTTCTTGGAATTTGACGGAAGCCTGAGTGTGCGCACGACGAGGCACTTCCTGGCGACGGTCGTCCCTGCGCTGCAGCGCCTGCGCCCGCTGGTCGAGAACGGGGTAGTTGTCCTGTGTCCATCCAAGCGGTTCGTCCTCGAAAACGACAGCCGGATAACGTCAGAGGCGAAGAGCATTGCCGAAAAGGTCGGCCGCAACCCCAGATCGTTCACTCGTGAGTTCCGCCCCGCAGATCTTACCTTGGCGGACAACCTGCGCGGTCTCCTTGTCTTCAAGGGGGGGGACCGGGACGCGCAGATACGCAGGGCGATTGAGATGTCTGCCAGGCATTTTCTGGCAGAGCACATGCTGGCGACCCGATATGGCTTCACCTACACCGCACCCTTTTCCTACGAGAGCGCACTCTGCGAGCAGGGACTGGGCGAGACAAGGTCGCATCTGCCGGGAACTCGCGTTCTCCAGGCCATCTTCCAGTCCGATCTGCCCCTTCTGAAGGGATTGACGCCTGAAATTGTCGCGCAGATTCGCGATGACAGCAGCTTCGGGGACTTCCGCGCGGCGCTATGTCAAACCTACAAAGACATTCCAGATGACTGTGATCAGGAGGGGCTCGCTCGCTATATCGCCGAGATGGAGGATGCGATGTTGGCACCGACCATCTCGAAGATTCGTCGGGAGGTGGGCGGGGGCGTGTTGGCGAAGATCGGCGTGGAACTTACCCAGGCGATCATCCGGCTAGCAGGCGGTTTTCTCCTCAGTTCAGTGGTGTCGCCGCACTCTGACTTGAGTGTGCGCGCTGCCAACGCAGCCGCGACGGCAGCAACGGGTTTCGCCGCAAGCATGATCAGGAAGAGCCAAGGCGGGGCGAAGGTGATTTGGAAGAGGCTATTTAATCATCACCGGAAGCTCTCGGAAGAAATGCCGCGGTGGTCTCGCCGGCCGGCTGCGCCTGCCAGAGTTGAAGACAACGAGTATTGGGGGATTCCCGAGAATGCGGGACGGGGGGTGCACGTGACTGAAGGTGCGCTCATGGCAGATTGCGCCGGCGCCGCGGCGCAGACACCTGACCGAGAGAGGGCCGGCGGGCCAAACTCACCATACGGCTTGTGTCCCTGCGGTAGCGGCGACAAATGGAAATTCTGCTGCAATGGACTGGAGAGAGTGCGCTATCCGCACCTCGCCATGAAACTGTCACGCTAGCTCAAGACCGGAAAACGAGACTCCTCGAGAACGCCATCGGTGAGTAGCACCGCATAGCGCGCCACTAGTTCCCTGGCCCGTTCATAGAACTGCACCCGCTCGTTTCCGGAGCAAAAATCTCGGCGATCCCCGTGGCGCTGTCTTGTTCCCAGGTCGCGGAGAGCGTCCGTCCAGGTTCGTTCGCATCGGAGAGCCCCGCTCATGGCCGCCCAAGACAACTGGTCCGTATTCCTCCCCGCCCTCGGGTCCAAGAACGTTTGCCGGATTGCCTCGATCGCCCGGAAGCAAAACGCGGCGGTGTCATCGGGCTCCAGGATCGCACGTCGGAGATCCGCGACAGCGTGTCTCACGTAGTCGGCCCGCGGATCTGGCGCTGACGGCCCTTCCCCTCGCAGCACTGAAGACAGACTTCTCTCCATGTCTTCTCGAAGTGGGGGAGCGCCGATGTCCGTGAAGAACGACATGGGCTGGTTTCCGGGGGTCTGCACCGAAGTGAGCACGACCAAAAACGCGGCTCCGAGAACCGCACCCTGGAGGTCCAATTCACTCTGGGCAATTCGGCGGACGCAATTCTTCAACTCGAGCAATTGGGAAAACTGCAACTCGGGCGCACCCGGCTCAACCGGCAAAGCAATAGCGACTCTGCCATCGCGGATCTCGACGATCAAATCGAGAATCCACGGGCACTTGTCCCTCTCGCGCTGCCAGCTAGCCCTGGCCGTGAACGCGATGGATCCAACTCCGCCACCGATGATGTCGCCCGAGAAGATGACCCGTGCGGGCGTTGCGCTTGTCTCCACGCTGGTCAGCGTAAGACGCCGGTAATCAAAAGTCAGCTCTCTGCGGAGCCAAAGTGACCCGGCTTGGTTCATGGTAGACAGCCTCTTCATCTCTCGCTGAGCGGAAGAGCCTGACCAGGAGGAAGCTGATGCGCGTAGTGCTTCTGGGACCTTTTCCACGTCGCCCAGGTCACCTGATGGTGTCCGGAAGTATCGCGCTCACTTGAGGACTTCAGCAAGGATCGGGAGGCCAGGGCACCACGGCCGGGCATAGCCGAGCCGCTCAAACTCCAGCATGCCCGGCCGCGCCACCCGCCCCCCCTCCCCCACAATTCCCCTTGACGCTCCCTCCTCCCCCGCGATTGGCTGCGGGGGCAGTCGAAGTTGTTGGTTGTTTACTGAAGGAGGACTTGGAGATGGGGACTACGACACCACAGTGGAAGTTGCGGCGGTTGGCGCCGAGGGCGGCGCGGATCGTGATGCGGCGGGCGGGGGAGTCGGCGGCGCTGGCGGCGCATGCGGCGACGTTCGGCAAGCAGTCGGATGCGTACGTGGCGGCTTACGATCGGGCGATCAAGTACGCGGCGACGTGGAAGAAAGAGATGGAGGAGGGGCGCGGGGCCGTCGGGGCTTTGTTGAAGGCGATGCAGGCTTGGTTGCCTCTGGTGGCGCGGGATGTGCCGGGCTTCGAGGCGGGCATCTATGGCGATCAGCCGCAGGTGCCCGACGATGTGCTCGAGGATGGAGAGCGCTTGCTCGCGGTCATCGACGAGGCCCGCACGGCCCAGGGTGAAGCGTTGGCCTATCGCGAGCAAGCCACGGCCAGTCTGGGCCCGCTGGTGCAGGCGGCAGCCAAGGAATGGGCCGAGGCCGAAGCCGCGGACAAGGAGTACCAAACCGTGATGGCCAACCTGCGCGTGCAGGCCGCGGATGTGCAGCGCGATCTGGTGGCCCTGCGCCGCACGCTGCTGGCCACCGTGGGCCGCAACGACAAGGACTACCAGAAGCTGCGCGCCGAACGCGCCGGCTACGCGGACGAGGACGACGATCCCGCGGGCCCGCCCGCCGTCCAACCCGCCGCGCAAGCGACCACGCCGGCGACCTAGGCATCTGCCGCGGGGCACCGTGAGGCCGGCGCATCCTGGTTATGCCGGCCGGCTCCCCGCGGCCCCGTTTCATTGCGCGGGACGGCAAGAGATGTCGCGCGACGCCGCTAAACCATGCGGGGGTGGGGTCAGAAGATACGGGTGAGGGGTCAACGGACTACGGGTGTGGGGTCAACGGACCACGGGTGTGGGGTCAAGACTTCGCAAAGACGGCCCAACACCGTGCGGGTGACCGGTCCGGGCTCCACGGGTGGGCGCTCGCGGGCGCACGGGGCCCCGGTCAACAGACAGGCGGGCCGGGTCCAACAGGGATTGGGGCCGCGGCCAACGGCCCAGGGGGATGCCGACACCGGACCGCGGCGAGGGGGCACCGAGCGGCGGGTGCCCGGCTACACCTTTCGACGGCGGGGTCACCACCGCGCGGGTCCCCGGCCAACGGCCCCCCATGGAGGGTCAACGAGACACGGGCGCGGGCTCAACGGCGAAGGGGGCCGGCATCACCGGGCATCTGCCATGGCCTGCACAGCGTCCGGGGCACGCCCAAGTCGGCCCGCGTGCGCCTCGCTAGCCGCCGCTGGCAACGGGCTTCACCCGCACCTGCAGGGTCTGGTGTGCGAAGTCCGTGCCGATGGCCGGGCCAATCTTGCGGGCCTCGACGCCGCGTCTTTGTAGGGCCCGGCGGATGAAGACCTGCGCCTGCATGTCTTCGCAAAGGACGATGACCTGCGCGCGGTCACTCACGCTCCCACCCTCGTGCGACGACCTCGGCGGGTGACAGAGTGGCATCGCCGGTGAAGGGTCGAATGCGAGTTGGTCCTCCCTCATCGCGGAAGAACAAGGTTCCGTACTCGGGTGCAAGCTGGTTGAGGATCTCAGGATGATGGCTGACGAAGAACAGTTGAGGCCCCTGCGCGGACAGCGCCGCCTCCACCGCATCGGCGAGCCACGGTTGAATCTCGCGGAGTGCGACGTAATTGTCCGGCTCGTCGAACATGACCAGGCGACCCGGCTGAACGATGGCGTGGCGCAGGAAGTAGAGCGCGCACAACTGACGCTGGCCATCGGACAATTCGGAGAAGTCCACGTCGTAGTCTCGGCCATCGCTGCTGCGAAAGCGCGCCTCGAGCTTGGGGGCGGTCCGACTGACCTGCAGGACCTGGTACCCGTCCAAGGCCTTCCGCAGCGCCTCGGTCGCGGCCATGGCGCCGCTGAAGTCCTCGGCCATCCAACGTGGAAGCCACGACGCGAAATTGGACAGGTCGGGTTCGAGAGACTCCGCTTCTTGGTCGGTCCGCCCCGACATGGCCCGCGGATCGGGCCGGACAAACCACAGGCCGCCTACTAGCCACTGCTTGAACATGGTCAGGCGCTTGTTGTCCCTGCCCGGGGCGATGCCGCCTAGGCCGGATCTCGTCCAATCCGCCGTGACCGTCGGTCCCGGCGAGCCATCGTCGCCGAAGAGGTGCAGCTCGCCCAAGTCGAAATTCATCAGGACCTTGTCGGCGGAACGGAGGGTCTCTCTCTTTACGCGCGTCTTCTGCGGCTCGTCCTTCGAGTGCTGGATGACCAGGCGATACTCGAACTCCTGCTGCGCAACCTGCACGTCGAGCTCGATGGTCAGCTCCAACCGGCCTTCCCATCGGGGCCGGGACGTGCTTGGGAAGCAGCGACGAACCTCCTCCTGGTTGACCACGAGGGACCGCAAGAGCCAGAGCGTCTCGAGGACAGAGGTCTTTCCCGACCCATTCGACCCCAGAAGCAGGGCGAGCTTGCCTGGCTTCCATTCGAAGTTGACCAGGGTCCTGAAATTGTCGACGTACAGTCGCTGAATCATGGGTGTTCCCGAAAGCTTGTGAGTCTACGGTGCCACCGAGCCGCCCTCAAGGCGACCCAATTGAGCCGAGGCGAGAGCCGCCGCAACCAAGCGCGGAGGACTGGCATCGTAAGTTCAGCGTGAATCCTCCCACCCACAGGAGCTCTCGATGATCGATGCCAAGTCGCTGGATGTTCTGTTTCGGCAGGCCCACACACACCATGCCTGGATAGGGCGGGCGGTGGATGAGGGGCTGCTGCGATCGCTGCACGAGCTTGTGCGTATGGGGCCCACGGCGGCCAACGGGCAGCCGCTGCGTATCGTGTTCGTGAAGGGTCAGGAGGCCAAGGAGCGCCTCAAGCCCGCCCTGGCCGCCGGGAACGTGGACAAGACCATGGCCGCGCCGGTGGTCGCGGTGCTGGCCTATGACACGCGCTACTACGAGAAGCTGCCGCGCCTCTTCCCGTCGTGGCCGGGCGCGGATCAGGTCATCGGCGGCATGCCGGCCGAGGCGCGCGAGCGCGAGGCACTGCTCAACGCCGCGCTGCAGGCGGGGTATCTGATCCTGGCCGCGCGCGGCCTCGGGCTGGATTGCGGTCCCATGGGCGGCTTCGACACGGCGGCGGTCGACAAGGCGTTCTTCGCCGATGGGCAGTACAAGTCCTTTCTGCTCATCAACCTGGGCTACGGCGACAAGGCCTATCCCCGCAACGAGCGCCTGGGCTTCGACGAAGTGGCGCGCATCGTCTGACAGGTCACGTCCGGGAACCCTCGCCCAAAATGAAGGGCCGTCGACGGGCGGCGGCTAGAATGGCCCCATGAGCATGGCCCCGCCTGCGACCGCGCCCGCCCCGCGCATTCTCATTGTCGGCTCTTCCGACGGTATCGGCCTCGGGACGGCAGGCCGGCTGGCGGGTCAGGGTTGGCAGGTGATGGGAATTTCGCGCAGCCCGAGTCCGCTTGAGCACGCCACCTATCATCACCAGGTGCTCGACGTGCAGAGCCCGGACTACCGCGCTCGGCTGGCCGCGCTCGTGGCTCAACACGGGCCATTCGATGCCTGTCTGTATTGCGCGGGGGTTGGCGCGGCTTGCGACCTCAGCCAGCTCGATGCCGACCTGTGCGTGTTCCAGGTGAACCTGATGGCGGCGGTGCAAACCGCGGCCGAGCTGCTGCCGTCCATGGTGCAGGCGCGCCGCGGGCATTTCGTGGTGCTGTCGAGCCAGGCCGACGGGCTCATCACGCCGGACGCTCCGAGCTACGCGGCATCGAAGGCCGCCCTGTCCTCCTATTTCGAAGCCCTGGCCTTGGCAGCCCGACCATCGGGCGTGCGCGTGACCAACATTCGTTTCGGATTCGTCGATACCAAGATGGCCAAGGCCCCGGTGCGCCCGTTCCTGCGTTCGGTCGACTGGGCGGTGGACGTGGTGGTGCGGGCGCTGCGCAAGGATGCCATTCGCGTGACCCGGCCACGCCGCCTGGTGCCCCTGCTCGGGCTGCTGCGCTGGATCACGGATTGGCGGATCCGGTTCACGTAGATTCAGGAACGCGGGCCTTCTGGCACGGGTTCGGCGAGACCGGCGTCCGGGAAGGCGTCGCGAGCACTGGCCCTGGCACCCGCGTAGACTGGGGCACATGCCTTACGATCGTGCGCATTGGGAACAGCTTTGGGCCAAGACGCTGCGCGAACAGCCGGACAAGGTGGCGCGGCGGCCGCCCAATGCGCACCTCATGAGTCAGGTCAGCGGGCTGGCGCCGGGGCGGGCGCTGGATGCGGGATGCGGGCACGGGGCGGAGACGCTGTGGCTGGCGGCGCACGGCTGGGAGGTCATGGCGGTCGATTTTTCGGCGAGCGCGCTGGCCCATGCGCGAGCGACGGCCGAGGCGATGGGAGCAGAGATCGCGGGACGCATCGCCTGGGTGGAAGGCGATCTGGCGGCGTGGACGCCACCGCGCCAGCGCTTCGACCTGGTGGTGTGCCTGTACGTTCACGTGGCGGGCGCGGTGGCGGAAATGGTCCAGCGCTTGGCCAGCGGCGTCGCGCCTGGTGGCAGCCTCTTGCTCGTCGGCCACCGGCCCTTCGATCCGGCGACGGGCCAGCCGACGCCCGCGGCGGGCCAGACACAAGTCTCGGTCGAGGCTGCCGCCGCCGCCCTCGACGCGAGCTGGACGATCGTGCTGGCCGAGGAGCGCCCGCGCGAGATCGCGGCAACGGGCGTGGACGCGGTCATTCTGGCGAGGCGGGTGGCGTAGGTGGGGTGCAGCCGGGTTTGCCGGCCGGCTGCAACCACCCTGGGCCGCGCGCGGATCTGGGCTCAGTACAGGAAGACGCTCTTCAGGATCGAGTGGATGGCCTGACGATGACGATTCGGGCCCTCGAAGTCCGCGAGCTCGCGGATGCGCTCCTCGCCACCTTGTGACAGCCGCTCCTTGGCGTCGCTGAACTCGACGTTGAACACCCGATCCCCCGTCCTCTCGCGGAAGAGGACGTGGCCGATGAGCTTGGTCACGACGGCCACATAGTTCTCGAAGAAGTGCCGCGCCTGCATGGTCAGGAAGAGCTTCGCGTTGCCATCCGTCGGATCGTCCGCCGAATCACGGATCCACCCCGTACGCCACTTCCCCGTCGCTCCGCCGTTTGCGCGCACCCCGTACCGGGACAGGTCGACAGTCTCCTCCACCGGCACATCGAGCTGTTGCGCCAATTCCGCAGCCACCGCGCGAGATGCCACCTCGGCGATCGGCCGGAAAAAGCCGAGCGCATAGTCGAGCTGTCCGACGGATGCCAGCCGCTCCACGAATTCGTCGATCGATCCGATGGACTGCAGCGACCTCGTGATGGTGCTCGCCTGGCTCTCCTCCGACAGTGCCATGACCTCGGCTCGCAACAGCCGAAAGATCCGCGGCACGCACTCCTCTTCACCCCTCTTCGCCTCGATGGACGCCGGGATGGTATTCACGATGAGCCGCCGCAGGCGCTCGACGCCGTGAGCTCGCGAGGCGTCGCGGGCCGCGTTCTGGATCTCGACGGATCCTGACGAGTGGCGCCGCACGGTCTGTTGCCGCAACAACTTGTAGGCAAGGATCAAGTCATGGACGAGCTGGCCGTGCTTGGCCCTCGAGCAATCTCCGCCAGCCCCTCGGCCGTAGAGGAATGCCTGGATCCGCTCGGCCGAACGCTTGGCGTCCAGCAAGTCGTCTTGCGGGGCGAATTTCTTGTCAATCGAGACCATGATGTCAGCGCAGTTGAGGACCCACAGGTCGAAGAGCACGCGCCAACTCCAGGCGGCGTGGTTCTGTTCGCTGTCATGGCGGAGCCCCGCGCGCGTGGCGCTCGCGATGACGTCGCATAGGCGCACGTACCCGGTCTCGCCGGTGGCGAGGGTGCCGAAGATGTCGTGGAACAGGACCAGATCGGCAACATTGACCAGATCGTCGCGGTCGAAGCGACAGCCGGGAATCCTATGTGTCTCGGCTATCGTGTTCAGGGCGATCCAGGCGCGGCTGGTGTGCGAGGAGAGCAGCAGGTTGCCCTCCATCGCATGGCGGTGATCCACGACGGCCTTGCCAATGTCGTGATAGTAGGCGGCCAGCATCAGTTTGAAAGTCCGCAGGCGCTTGGCCGGCTTGTAGGCCAGCATCTCGAAGGGGCGATCGGTCCCGAAGATCTTTTCGCTGCCCACGAACACCTTCGTGTGCTCACCGAACAGGCACCCGACGTTTTCCGGGTCGCTGAAGTGCTGGATGAAACGCGCCGTCGCCGCCACGACGTTGACGAAGTGATTGTAGTTGCCCGCGTTGGCAGACCAGTTCTGCGCATAGTCGTCGCGTCGCGGTTTTGTGGTGGGCTGGTGCAACCGGAAGAGATTCTCGACGTGCAGCTTGGGATCGCGATAGGGGATGTTCCACTTCCGCACGGAGAAGAGCCGGTGATAGTGCTGGAGATAAGGAACGAAGAGCCGCTGGCCCGTATTGACGATTTCGTAGTGCGGCTGTGCCGCCACGGCCGCAACCGTCTCCTGCTTGCGCACGTCGGTCTGCCGTACGATCTCGGCATCGTCTGGCGGGTCCACCCACCCCGGCAAATGCACGGCGCCCTCCTCAATAAGCCGCGCCTCTGGCCAATAGGACTTCTTGACCGCGGCCACGCACGCCGCAAACCTCTCGTCGTCGTCGATAATCGAATAGAGCATCAGCCATCCTCTCTGCCAAACGGTGCGTCCGGGTCTCTCACGGCCGGAAGACACGCGACCCACACGAAGCACAACAACACATCGCGTATCACGCGGGGACCAAGTGGCGTCAAGGGAATTCGCCGACGGAGCGCCCCTGGCGGGCACGCAGCAATTGGCGGTCGCTCTGACGAGCACACCTACTCGGAGATCGTCGATAGCGGGGGCGCCACCTGTTCCAAGGGTTTCTGCGCGGCTTCCACGCCGAGCACCCACTCCACGACTCCGGCGAGGATCATGAGAACGGCGCCCAGGTGGTAGCCGGCGACCACGGCGGCCACGGTGCCGATCTCGATGGCCACGCCGAAGAGCAACGGGCCCGCGATGCCGCCGATGGCGGTCCCCACGGCGTAGAACAGGGCGATGGCCATGGCCCGGATCTCCAGGGGAAAGATCTCCGAGACCGTGAGATAGGCCGAACTGGCCGCGGCGGAGGCGAAGAAGAAGACGCTCACCCAACCCACGGTCAGGGTGGTCGCGCTCAAGTAGCCGCGTTGGAAGAGCACGCCCGTGACGATGAGCAGCGCGCCGGCCGCGACGAAGCTGGCCGTGATCATCACCCTGCGTCCGATGCGATCGAAGAGGGTCCCCAACACCAGGGGGCCGAGGAAGTTGCCGACGGCGAGCGGGATGATGAACAGGCCGACGCGGGCGTCACGCACGCCGAAGAACTTGCTGAGCACCAGGGCCTGCGTGAAGAAGATGGCGTTGTAGAGGAAGGCCTGGCCGATGAACAGGGCCAGGCCGAGCACGGTTCGTTTGGGATAGGTTCCGAGCAAGGTGCGCACGAGGAGCCCGAGCCCAACGGCTTTGTGCGGCTCGACGGTGATGGGCTGGCCGGCCGCGGGCAGCGGGCCCTTGTCGCGAGCCACGCGCGCTTCGATGGCGGCGACGATGTCCTCGGCCTCGGCCAGTCGGCCGTGAAGGAACAGCCAGCGCGGGCTCTCGGGCACATGACGGCGCACCAGCACGATGGCGACGCCGAGGATCGCGCCCAGGGCGAAGGCCAGGCGCCAACCCAGGTTCAGCGGGAAGTAGGCCGGATCGAGGAGGACGATCGAGAGGCCGGCGCCGACCATGGCCCCTATCCAGAAGGACGCGTTGACGATGAGGTCTACCGTGCCGCGCACGCGGGCCGGGATCAGCTCGTCGATCGCCGAGTTGATGGCCGAGTACTCGCCGCCGATGGCCGCTCCGGTGAGGAAGCGACACGCAAAGAAGAAGGCGGCCGAGGTGCTCAGCGAGGTGGCCACGGTCGCTGTCAGATAGAGGAACAGGGTCACGAGGAACATGCGCTTGCGACCGAGGCGGTCGGTCAGGTACCCGAAGAGCAGCGCGCCCAGCACGGCCCCGGCCACGTAGGCCGCCGCCGCGCCACCCACCTCGGTCGCCGTCAGCCCGAGTCCGCTGCCGGCCTGGGTCAGGCGATCCCCAAGCGCACCGACCACCGTGACTTCGAGGCCATCCAGGATCCACACCGTGCCCAGGCCCAGCAGGATGCGCCAATGCCACGCGGACCACGGCAGGCGGTCCAGTCTCGCGGGGATGTCGGTGCGGATGACCCCCGTGTCCATCGCCCCATCATGCCTCGACCGACACAGAGCTCTGCGAATGCTCTACTTGGCGGCCAGCAGGGCCTTGCGGGCAGCCGCGAGCTCGGTGCGTTTGGCGGCGTCGGGTTCGGGATAGTGCAGGTCCAATGAAGCCAGCGTGTCGATCACGGCGCCGGCCACCACGATGCGGGTGAACCACTTGTGATCCGCGGGCACCACGTACCAAGGCGCCCACGGGCGAGCCGTGGCGCGAATCATGTCCTTGTACGCCTCCTGGTAATCCTTCCAGTGCCGGCGCTCGGCCGCGTCGTCGGCGGAGAACTTCCAGTTTTTGGCCGGCGTGTCCAGGCGCTGCAAGAAGCGGCGTTTCTGCTCGTCGCGCGACAGGTGCAGGAAGAACTTGCAGATGGCGACCCCGTTGCGCGTCAGGTAGCGCTCGAAGGCACAGATGTCCTCATAGCGGTGTTCCCAGATCTTCTTGCCGACCAGGCCCGTGGGCAGCTTCTGCTTGGCGAGCAGCTCTGGATGCACGCGCACCACGAGGACCTCTTCGTAATAGGACCGGTTGAAGATGCCCAGGCGCCCGCGCTCGGGCAGATGGCGCTGGCACCGCCACAGGTAGTCGTGGTCCAGCTCCTCTGCCGAGGGCGCCTTGAACGAGGCCACCTGGCAGCCTTGCGGGTTGATGCCCGACATGACGTGCTTGATGGCGCTGTCCTTGCCGGCCGCGTCCATGGCCTGAAAGATGATCAGCACGGCCCAGCGATCCTGGGCGTACAGCATGTCCTGAAGCTGCGCCAGGGCCTCCACGCCCATCTTCAGGGCCTCTTCCGCGCGTTGCTTGTCCTCGGCCTGCAGCGGGCCGGTGTCGCCCGGATCGATGTCCTTGAGGCTGAACTTCGCGCCGTCGGTGATGCAGTACGGTTGCGAGAGCGCGTGGGCTCGGTCCACCAACTTGCTCAGCTTCATGTTCGTCCTTCCCTGTTGCGCCATGGTCACGACCGCGCGGCCACGACCGCGCCCCGCTCCGCGCCCGCCGGCCGGGACTGCGCCCGCGCGCGAGCCAATTCCATGAACTTCTGTTGGCTGCGCACCAGCGGCTCGCCGGGCTTCGGGCGAACCCTTTCGTAGCGCCCATCCAACAGCAGCCGCCGCGCCTTGACGTTGTCGGCCAAGCTGAGCTGCAGGATTTCGCCGATGAGTCGCACGCGCAGCGATTCGTCCTCGATGGGGAACATCACCTCGACGCGGCGATCGAAATTGCGCGGCATCCAGTCGGCCGAGGACAGATAGACCTCGTTGGCCCCGCCGGCGCCGAAGTAGAAGACGCGCGCGTGCTCCAGGAAGCGGTCCACCACGCTGGCCACGCTGATGTTCTGGCTGATGCCCCGCAATCCCGGCCGCAGGCAACAGATCCCGCGCACCAGCAGGTCGATGCGCACGCCGGCCCGCGATGCGCGGTACAGGGCACGAATCACGTCGGGGTCCACCAACGAGTTCATCTTGGCGATGATGCGCCCGCGGGCGCCGAAGCCGCGCTCGCGCTCGATGAGCGCGATCACGCGTTCCCGCAGATCCAGGGGCGCCACCGAGAAGCGCTGCCAGGAGGGCTGGGCCGAATAACCGGTCAGCATGTTGAAGAGCGAGCCCGCGTCGTCGGCAAAGGCCTCGCGCACGGTGAAGTACGAGATGTCGCCATAGATCCGTGCCGTGGCCGGATGGTAATTGCCGGTCGAAAGGTGCACGTAGCGCCGAATTTTCCCGTCCTCCCGGCGCGCCACCAGGGCCACCTTGCAGTGGGTCTTGAGGCCCACCACGCCGTAGACCACGTGCACGCCGGCCTGTTCGAGGACGCGCGCCCACGCGATATTGGGCGCCTCGTCGAAGCGGGCCCGCAGCTCGATGATGGCGGTGACCTGTTTTCCGTTCTCCGCCGCGTGAATCAGGGCGCGCACCACCGGCGACGCGGCGCTGGTGCGATACAAGGTCTGCTTGATGGCCAACACCTTGGGGTCGAGAGCCGCCTGCTCGATGAACTCCACCACGTGATCGAAGGATTCGTAGGGGTGGTAGAGCAGGCGGTCTTTGCGCGTGATGGCCTCGAAGAGGTCGGCGCTCTGCAGCTCGCGAGCCGGCTGCGGCGAGAACGGCTCGTCCTTGAAACGGGCCAGGCCGGGCGAATCGTAGAGCGAAACCAGATCGGTCAGGTGCAAGGGGCCATTCACCGCGTAAACGTCCTCGGGCCCGAGGTGGAGCGCCTTCATGAGCAGCTTGCGGGTGCGTGGCGGGGCATCCTGCGCGATCTCGAGGCGCACGGGCTGGCCGCGCTCGCGCCGGCGCAGCTCACGCTGCACGGACGTCAGGAGGTTGTCCGCATCGTCGGCATCGATCACCAGATCCGAATTGCGCAGGACCCGAAAGGCCGTGCAGGCCAGCACCTCGAAGCCGGGGAAGACCTCGCCCGCGTGCATGGCGATCAGATCCTCGAGCAGGATGAACGCGGCCCGCTGGCCCGGCGTCGCGGGCACATCCCACAAACGCCCGAGCATGGCCGGGACCTGCACCACGGCGAAGCTGATGGTCCTCTTCTTGGCCCGCGCGTCGCGCAGCAAGATGCCCAGATTCAGGCTGCGGTTGCGCAGAAGGGGAAAGGGGTGCCCCTGGTCCACCGCCAGCGGCGTCAGCACCGGCCAGACCTCGCTGGAGAAACGGCGGTGCAAAAGGGCCTGCTCCCCGGCCCCGAGCTGGCTCGGGCGCACGAGCGTGATGCCCGCCTCGCGGGCCAGGCGCGGCTCGATCTCCTTGCGCCAATTGACGTACAGCCGCTCCACCATGGCGTGCACATGGGCGCTGATTTGGGCGAGCTGCTGGGCGGGCAGCATGGCGTCCGCCTCGACGGTTTCGGGTTCCGCCTCGGCCAGCTCCTTGAGCCCGGCCACGCGCACCATGAAGAACTCGTCGAGATTGGAGCACACGATGCCCTGAAACTTGAGGCGCTCAGCCAGCGGCACGGCGGGGTCGCAGGCCTCCTCCAAGACACGATCGTTGAACTCCAGCCAAGAAAGCTCGCGGTTCAGAAATCGCGACGGCCCGCGGACCGGTGCTCCGTCCTGTCTCGAATCGACTCGCTTGACCCGCTTCACGGCCTTGACCCGCTTCCAGCGTCTCACTTTAGCAGCCCGCGGTGGGAGTCGGGCCGAGTTGCTCGGAGTGGGTTCGGCCCGGATGAAAAGAGGTGCGAGGCGCGGACTCCTGGGGGCATTTGGACGAGCCACGGCGACGGGCCAGAACCCGTCCGAACGGCGCCGGGGGGTGAGCGGCGCGGGCGGCAAGCGCCGGGTGGGCACCCCGACGCGCGTCTCCGTCGGCGTGCGGGGCGCGCCTTCGTTCGGGCGGCCCGTGGTCGGTCAACAAGAGTCGGGCCTGGCGCAGGAAGTGGCGAGAGGTGTTCTGGCGGGCGGCGCGGGCCGTGCGGATCAGGCGGGCCAGGCCGGCCTGGCGCAGGCGAGCCGCGCGCCCCGACATCCGCTGCCGAGCCTTGTCCATGCGGGCGATCAGGTCGCCCAAGTCCTGGATGCGGCCGCCCAGATCCTGGAGGGCGATGAGCGGCGACAGGCCTGCCGCACGCTGCCCCCCGGTTTCGCGCGCCAGCTCCACGGCGTAGCGCCAGTACTTCACGGCCACGCGCACCTCGTGCACCTTTCGCCAGGCGGGCCGCGTCCCCAGGTGCCGAATCAGCCCCCGGGTGTGCTCGGCCTGCTCGGCGACCCGCGCGGCCAGCACGGTCGCCGCCTGCGGAGACGACTCATCATTCCCTGGCCGTCGACCAAGTCTGCGCAGTGACGAGTCGAGCTCGCGCGCCCGCTTGCGCACGGTCCGCTTCGCCTTGCCCTCGCCCTTCTTGCGCGCGCGTTTCATCCGACGTTGCAGCCAGGCACGGGCTTGCTCCATCCCCGCGTTGTGACCGGCCAGCTCGTTCAGCCGCTCCACCAGCACGTCGGATTCGCGCAGACCGCGCAGCGCTCGCATTACGCGCTTGGCCCGTCGGCCCAGATCCGAGCGGCCCAGCGCGGGGTCGTCGGGGAAGAGGACCACAAGGGCACGCATCCTGCGGCAGGAGGTCCGCAAATCGTGCACGTCATCCACCTTGCACGAATGCGCCACGCGACGGGCGAGCTCGGCGATCACTTTCCGGCGCCTGGTGCACCAATCGGCAAGGAAGGCTGACAGCGGTCCCCCATTCCCGGTCGTCATGGACCACACACCTCAATTAGCTAGGATGAAGGCGCCGCGCTGAGGAGGACACGAGGATGAAAGATCTGGATCTGTTCATAATCAGGCACGCGATCGCCGAAGCTGATCAGGGCTTGGGCGACGCGGCGCGAGCGCTGACCCCCAAAGGGCGAAGGGAGTTTTGGGCCCACATTCGCAAGCTGGCTGACCGCGTGGCCGTGGTCGGCATCGCCACCAGTCCGGCGGTGCGCGCGGTGCAGACCGCCGAGATGGTGGCCCTGGCCTGCAAGATCGACCGCGTGGTGGTGCGCGCCGAGTTGGACAACGACAGCGCCACGCCCGAGAGCATCGCGGGCTTGCTCGACGGGCTGAAGGGCTCGTGGGCCGTGGTCGGCCACAACCCCTCGCTCGCCGAGGCCCTGGCCCGATTGCTCGGCCTGGACCAGCCGGAATTCGAGCTCAAGAAGGGCGCCGTGGCAGCCCTCCGCCGGAGAAAGTCGGCCTGGACCTTGCGTTGGTACGCCGCGCCCGGCGCCAAGCTACTTCGGGGTCCGGGGCGATAGCTTCCGGCGCTCGGCCTCGATGGACAGGCGACGGCCGAACACCCGGCGGAACAGAGCGGCCTCGCGTCCCGCGTCCCAAAGCTCCAGATCAAAGACCCCTCGGCCGGCGAGCAGGATGGAGACGTCGCGCGGGCGCCGGACCACGTGCATGCGCCGGACCGCCTGCAGGTGGCTGCGATCGAGAGCGTCCGCGATACGCAGCAAGGTGGCCAGCTTGCGGACGGTGAGTCGTTCGTCTCGCGACAGTCCCTCCATGCCCGGATGGTTGTGCTCGGGAGGACTGCGCCGGTGGTAGCGGGCAATGCGCGCCACCAAGTCACGTTCGCGGTCCACCAGCCCGGGGATGTCGGTGTTGCGGATTAGGTACTCGGAATGGCGGTGGTGGCGGGTGTAGCTGAGCGCATTGCCGATGTCGTGCAGAACCGCCGCGACCTCGAGAAAGGCCCGCGCGGAGCGCGGCAGCCGGTGCAGCGGGGTCAGCTCGTCGAACAAGGTCAGGGACAATGTGGTCACCTGACGTGCGTGGGCCTCGTCGAATTGGAAGCGCCGGCCCAGGGCCATGGCCGCGTCGAGGAGCGAGGCCTCGCGCTCGCCCGGCACGCTCCGCCGGATGAGGTCCACCAGCACGCCGTGACGCAGTCCCCGTTCCACGGCCGTGACCCCTTTGAGCCGCAAGCGGCGCACCAGTGCCTCGAGAATGATGGCGCCGGCCACGATGATCTCGGCGCGCTGGGGGTCGAACTGGCGCTTGCGCCCCGTGGAGCCCAGGCGCACCAATTCGTCGACCGCGCGTTCCAACTGGCGAGCCGTCGCGTGGGCCGTGCCTGCCGCGCCCACGAAGCCGATCAGCGCGCGAATCGTCCCCGAGCTGCCCAAAGCCACGCGCGGAAACCCGGGCAGGGTGCGCGGCAATCCCTCGGCGATCACCTCGTCGGCGTACTCGCGCATGACCTTGAGCTGGGCGGGCTTGACGGTGCCCGACGCGCGGAACATCTCGGTCAGCCGAACCGCACCGATGGCCAGGCTCCACAAGTTGGCCGGGCGATCCCCGACCGCGGTCACCACCTCGGTCGAACCCCCGCCGATGTCGACGCACACCGAGCGGGTGTCCGGTCGCCGGCCAGCCAGCACGCCCAGGCACACCAGACGCGCCTCCTCCTGCCCCGAGATCACTTCCAACGTGAGGCCCGTCTCCTGTTTGATCCGGCGCACCACGTCCTCGCGATTGGCGGCCTCGCGAACCGCGCTGGTCCCGACCACGCGCACCTGCGCTCCATGCCGGCGGCACAGGGCCGCGTAGCGCTGCATGGTGGAGATCAGGCGCTCGATCACGGTCGACGAGATGACGCCGGTCTTGAACAGACCCTGCCCCGGGCGCAGCGGATCGCGCTCCTCGTGCACGATCTCGATGCTGCCGTCCGACAAGGGTCGCCCCATCTCCAAGCGGATGGCATTGGCGCCCACATCGATGCCCGCGATGGTCCGATCCGCGTGCGGCCTCATGCACCCCTCGCGTATCCGGTGACACGCCAGCGCGCCGGTTGCAAGCCCGGCCCGTCACTTCGCCGCGGTGGGACCGCCCGCGAGCAGCGCCTCACACGCGGCCGGCATGGGGGGCGCGCCTTCGCCGGGCTTGTGCCGAGCCTGCGCCGTGGCCCGCGCGGCCTCGCTGAACCACCAATCCAACGAGGCATCGCAACCCTCGCCGGCGGGCACGGGCTGCGCGGCCGTGCAGGCCGGACTGTCCTCCGGACAACGTAGGCGCACGTGCAGGTGATCCTCGTGGCCGTACCAGGGACGCACGCGACCCAACCAGGGACCCCTCGGCCCCTTGCACAAGGCGCGCTTGACGGCGGGGTTCACGAAGATGCGATCCACCGCCGGATCAGAGGCCGCCGCGCGCACCAAGGCCGCCGCGTTCTTGTTCCACAGCGCGGTGGTCTTCTTGGTGCGCAGGTTCGCCACGCACGGCGCGGGGGGCACGAATCCGGCGCGCAGGGGCGGGGACGGGGGCAAGTACCAGATGTCCACGTCCAATCCGTTCTGGTGACTGCGATGTCCACTCGGCGTGGGCCCGCCGCAAGGCTGCCCCAGATCCCCCACGTGCAGCTTGCCCAGCTTCTCGACCCGCGCCCGCTCGGCCATGCGACGCAGAAACTTGAGCAGCACGGGATGACCGAAGTTACGGTGCCGCTCGGGGTGTACGAGAATCCAGTTGGCGCCCCGTTGCGGGAACTTCGCCGCGCCTTGCAGGCAACCCGCCCCTGGCAGACCGATGGCCGCGGGCTTGCCTTTGCTGGGCGACGAAAGTTGGCTCCAGCGCAGGTCCACGCTTCGCGCGGGCGCCTCGGGCGGCCCCGCATCCGGCGCACCGGCGTCGCCCGCACAGAGCCACAGGACCAACAAAGTGGGAAGCATGGGGCACCCAATCTGCCCTGTCCCGAGTTGCGGGGCCAGTTGGCACACTGACGCTTTCGCCCGCTGCCGGCGTGTGAACGCGCAGCTCGCCGCGGCGGTCCCCGCGCTCACGCGTTCAGCAGCTCTCGAATCCTGGGCAGAAGCTCCGCGCTCGTGTACGGCTTCTGCATGAAGCTAGTCAATCCCTTGAATCGAGCGATGACGTCCTGCTCGCTGTAGCCGCTGGTCAAGATGATCTTCACGTTCGGGGCGAGACGTCTCAACTCGCCAAAACAAGCCTCGCCATCCATGCGCGGCATGGTCATATCCAGAACGACCAGACGGATTTCGTCCTTGTGCCGTTGGAAGACCTGCACCGCCTCCAGACCGTCAGCCGCGGTCAATACGCTGTAACCACCTCTCTCCAACATGCGGCGGCCCATGCTCAGGATGGATTCTTCGTCGTCCACGAACAGCACGCAGCCACTTCCTTTCCAAACTGGCGCGCATGCCTGTTCGCCGGGACGTTCGTCGGTCAAGCCGGAGACAGGGAGACCGGTCTCCAATTGTTCACAGTCTTCCCCCATCGCGGACTCACTCCATGCATGTCGCCTCAGGGCAGCCCATCGGGTGGAGATCCAACGTAAACCTAAGCCCCGGATTGCGCAAAGGCCGGCCCCCAACTCGGTCCTCGGCCGGCAGGCAAAGTCGCGGCAACCAAAGGAGAAAACGCGAAATGGGAATAGATCGCCCCGCGGCGGGGAAATTCGGGGCAATGGCCCCATCAGCCCGGATACATCACCCGCACACCCTCCACGCGGGCAAAGGGCGTGAGACGATGGGGGCGGGACGTGGATGGGCCCGTAACGTGTTCGACATGGGCGCCGAGGGCGGTGAGCGCGTCGGCGACTAGCGAGCGGTGGCAACGCCAGGGGACGGCCTCCGCGCACAGGAGAACCAACCGACCCTGGTGCGCCAGGCCGCGCAATTCGTCTACACCCGCATTGAACGCGGCGGTCTGCATGTAATCTGCGAAGCCGCGAAAGCTGTCGTTGTGCCAACCCGTGTTCAGCGAGTCCTTGCGCGCGTGCCGTAACCCGCCCAACGCGGCCAGATGGACGTAGCGGATCCCGTACGCCGGCAAGGCCGCGGCCAGCGCGTCCCCATTGAACTGAGGATTGTGACGAGAGCGCGGCACGGTGCGGATGTCCGCCACCACCTTCACCGCGAACGAGCGCAGGATTGCCACCAACTCGTCCATCGTGCGCGTGGAATGCCCCACCGTCAGGACGCGCACGCCGCTCCACGGTCCCTCGCCAGCCACGACTTCAGTCTACCGCTCGCATCCGCATCAAGTCGCTCTCGGCGCTTGTCGGGTCCGTAACCACGTCGCCGGCTTCGACATCGTAGCTTTTGCGGGGGCCTCGGCGCCGGAAGGGGATGCATGCGGATCGGCATGGTGGGCATGGGCAGGATGGGCGGCAGCATGGCTCGACGGCTGCTCGCGGCTCGGCACGAGGTGGTGGCCTACGACGTGTCGACGCCGGCCTTGCAGGCGGTCGCGGCGGCGGGCGCTGTTCCTGCGTCCTCGCTCGAAGATCTGGTGGCGCGCCTGCCCGCCCCACGCGCCGTGTGGCTCATGCTGCCCGCGTCTCTGGTGCAGCCGATCGTCGAGCGACTGGAGCCCATGCTCGCCCGAGACGACGTGGTCATCGACGGGGGCAACTCGTACCATCCAGACGACCTGGCTCGGGCACACCTGCTCGCTGCCCGGGGCATCGAATTCGTGGACGTGGGCGTGTCAGGCGGCGTGTGGGGCGCGCGTCGGGGCTATTGCCTCATGATCGGCGGCTCCGAGCGCGCCGTGTCCCGCCTGCAACCCATCTTCGCGGCGCTGGCCCCGGGCCTGGACGCTGCCCCGCGCACCGACGGGCGCGAGAGCCAGCCGTCCGCCGCCGAGCTAGGTTACCTGCACTGTGGACCGGTGGGCGCGGGCCATTTCGTGAAAATGGTTCACAACGGGATCGAATACGGAATGATGGCCGCCCTGGCCGAGGGCTTCAATGTGCTGTACCACGCGCAGGCGGGAAAGCGCACGAGCAACCCCACCGACGCGGAGACCGCGCCCCTTCGCCACCCCGAGCTCTACCAATACGAATTCGATTTGGGAGGCATCGCCGAACTGTGGCGACGGGGCAGCGTGATCAGCTCCTGGCTGCTCGATCTCATCGCCCACGCCTTGCTCGAGGATCCCGGGCTGGGCAACTACTCGGGACGCATCGCCGATTCGGGCGAGGGGCGCTGGACCTTGAAGGCGGCCACCGACGAGGGCGTGGGGGCGCCCGTGCTGGCGGTTGCCCTGAGCGAGCGCTTCGCCTCGCGAGGGGAGGCGCTCTTCGCCGACAAGCTCATCTCGGCCATGCGCCACGAATTCGGCGGTCATCGGGAGAGATAGGTTATGCACCGCCCGCTGGAGAGCCCGGGGCAATCACTCTGGCTCGACTCGCTCCGGCGGCAAATGCTGGTGGGGGGCGAGCTGCATCGCCGGGTGCGCGACGACGGCGTGCAAGGTGTGCGCAGCAACGCCCGTGTGTTCGAGAAGGTATTGGCCGGCTCGGCGGACTACGACGCCGATATGCGCGAGCTGGCTCGTCACGCCATCCTGGCCACGCCCCTGGTCTACGAGAGCCTGGTCATCGAGGACGTGCGCCGCGCCGCTGATGTGCTCAAGCCGGTCTACGAGGCCAGCCAAGGCCGCGACGGACACGCCTGTCTGGAGCTGCCACCTCCGCTGGCCAAGGATCGCCGCGGCCTGGTGAGCGAAGGCCGCCGCCTGTGGTATCGGCTGGGTCGCGCCAACGCCATGCTGGGCCTGCCCGCCTCTGAGGAAGGCCTGGAGGCCATGCGCGAGTTGGTGACCGGCGGCATCAGCGTGAACGCGAACCTGGTGTGCGGCCTGCTCACCTTCGCCCGCGTGGCCGAGGCCTATCTGTGCGGGCTTGAGTCCTTCTTGGCCGCGGGGGGCGACCTGTCGCGTGTGGCGGGCCTGGCCACGCTCTCGCTGGCGCCTCTGGACACCTTGGCCGATGCGCTCATCGACGAGCGCGTGCCGGGACTCGCGCCCGACGAGCAGGAGCAACTGCGCCGCTGCCGGGGTCAGCTGGCCATCGCCACCGCTCGCCGCATCTGCGAATTTCAGCGCGAGATGCTGACGGGCGAGCGCTTCAGCGCGCTTGAGCCCTGGGGCGCTCAGCCTTTGCGCGTGGCCTTCGATCACACCGCCAGTCCCGACCCGCGCAGCTCCGACCTACTGTACGTGGAGCAGTTGATGGGGCCGCACACAGTGGCCGTGCTCGCGCCGCACACGCTGGATGCCCTGCGTGCGCAGGAACAGGTGCAAGCCCGCCTCGACGAGAAGGGTGCGGCCGAGTGGCTCGATCACGCGGAGCGCTTCGGCCTGGCGCCCGATCTGCTGGCCGAACGCATCCTGGAGGAGAGCCTGGCCCGCCAGCGCCGCGAGCACGAGCAGATGCTCGGCACGGTGGCCCAGCGCTTCGAGGGGACGCTGGGCGCCCTGCCGGAAAAGATGAAGTTGCGCTTGCCCGAGCCCCTGGCCGCGGCGGTGGGGGCGCGCTTCGCCCAATGGCGCGAGGGCGCGCAGGCGCAGCGGCTGTGGGCCAGTGACGGAAGCCTGTGGACCGGCAACGGCGAGGGACGCCACATGAAGTGGCTGGTGGAGCCGCGGCGCGCCCTGGCCAATGTGCAGGGCCTGCACGACTGGGCCCATCAGGTGCGCGCCCAGCGCTTCGCCACCGTGGCCTTGCTGGGCGCGGGCGGCGTGCCCGCGGCGTTGCGCGTGCTGGCTGGCCTGCCCGCCCCATCCGGTGCCCCACGGCTGGCGGTCGCTGATTCGCGCGCCCTTGCCCACGCGTGCGCCGCCCAACCCGAGCACAGCCTGTTCGTGGTGGCTTCACGGCCGCACACGCGCGAGTGGGAGGCGGCCCTCTTTGACCAGGTAAGCGCACGGCTGGGCGAGGAAGCCCGCCATCAGTTCGTAGCCATCGTGGAGCCGGGCTCTCCCGAGGAGGAGTACGCGCAGCAGACCTACGCGCGCGTCTTCGCCAGCCCGCGCGGCATTCCCGATGCCTTCGCCGCGCTCTCGCCCTTCGTGCTCGTTCCGGCGGCCGCGGCCCAGTTGGACGTGACCTCGCTGCTCGACGGCGCGGAACGCATGGCCTTGGCCAGCGCGGCCTGTGTGCCGCCCGAGCAGAACCCGTCGCTGGCCCTGGGCCTGGCCTTGGGGTGCGCGATTGCCCACGGTGCCCGCCGTCTGCGCGTGATCGCCTCGCCGCCGCTGGCCTCGTTCGGTCCATGGCTGGAGCAGCTCGCGGTGCGCGCCTTGGGCGATCGACTGGTGCCCAGCGATTCTACGCTGCCCGACGGACAGCCCGCCTTCTTGGCCTATCTGCGCCTGGAGGGCGCGGCGCAAAGCGCCCAAGACGGCGCGGTCGACGACCTGGTGCAGGCCGGGCATCCGGTGGTGCAACTAGAGGTGGGTGACGTGTACGAAGTGGGCCAGGAGTTTTTCCGTTGGCAGCTAGCCCTAGCCACCGCCGCCGCCGAGCTGCACATCAATCCTTTTCAGGATGCGGACCCGTAACCAGCGGCCGCCGGCAGACACCTCCGAATCCTCTTCTCTCGGCTTGACATCTTTGTGCCGCGGCCAGGGCTGGTGAACGCTCCCGCGGCTAAGGCAGAATGGGGATCGATGTCGCGCCTCACCGTTCTGATTCCAGCGTGCCTGCTCGTGCTCGGTTGCAGCAACCCGCCCTCGTTCAGCCCCGCGGGGGCCGAAGCGGGAGCCGTTGACACGGGCCCCGGTGCGACAGAGGCAGGCCTCGACGGCAGCGCCCCGGACAGCCGCTCCGCCGACGCCGCAAGCCTGGCTGACCTGCTCCCCGAGAGGTGCTCCGGGATCTGCAACGCCGTCCAGCCCACCTACCCGACCGTCGGCGAGGTCAGCTACGGCAACATCACGACGTACAATACGGTGGCCAGCGAGGGCGGGGCCTGCAACTACGGCAAGACCGGCGTCATGTACTACGCCGCCTCGAACGTGAACGTGGTGCCCGGCGACGACAAAGGACAGTGGCAGGGCGGACGCTTCTGCGGCCAGTGCGTGGAGGTCGCGGCGCTGACCAGCCAGGGCGTGCGCTCGGTCGTCGTGCGCATCATGGATCGCTGTGCGGACGAATCCTGCGGCATGGACCTGGGGGGCACGGCGACAGAGGTGATCATGGGCGCCAACCCGGGACGCTACCAGGGCGCGTGGCGGCTGGTGTCGTGCGACGGCCACCCCGAGGTCTCCGACGGGCCGCCCCTCCTCTTCGTCAACAGCGGCAGCAATCCCTTCTGGTCGTTGGTCCAAGTACGCAACCCCGCTTGGCCCGTGGCCGCCATGTCCTGGCAGAACACGGCCGACGCCAGCCAACACGGGGACCTGGAATACGCTGGTACGCTCTCCGAGAATTACTGGGTCGTGCCCCTGGCCGTCCTGCAGGCGAATGCCAGCTTCGACATCACGGTCCGTTTCACCGACGGCAGCTCGCGCGTGCTGCGCCTGACCTCCGCACAACTGGCCACGCCGAGTGCCGAGTATCCGCTGGCGAGCTGAGGCTCTATGCCCACAGGTCGATGCGTAGCTCGGCCATCTTCTTGCCCAGGGTGGGACGGCTACGGCAGACCCGGCCTCGCCGCGGGTGTGCTCCCCCGGTGTGCTCCAATGAGGGGCGAGGTCGTCCACATCCGCGGCCGCGACGTTATTGCTTATGGGCGCAATAGGGCTACTCTGGTGATTATGGGCGGAGGCCCCTCGCCCGAGGAGTTTCGCATGGCCACATGCGGCTTATTGGCGGCCCCAATGCGAAACGGGCTGCGGATTCTTTGGCGACGATTGCGCGCAGCGGCTCCCTCCGACTTGCGCGCGCGGCCACGCGACCAAGGGGCCGTGTTGGTGGTGGTCCTGCTCGTGATGACGGCCCTTCTGGGCCTGGGCATGACCAGCCTGTACCTGACCAGCGGCAGCGTGCAAATGAGCACGAACGTCAAGCTGCGCAACGAAGCGCTCTACGTGGCCGAGGCAGGGATCGAGCGAGCGCGCACGGTGCTCAACTACGTTCCCGAGAGCAACCCCAGTTGGAGCCCCAATCTGACAGCCATTCTGGGTGGCAACGGCCACCAGCTTCCCAAGTTGCCCTACGTGGATGACATACCCGAGCCCGCCGTGGACCCGCGCCAATGCGAGGAGAAGCGCGGCGCCATCCTGCGAGACAACATCAACCTGACGACGCCCACCGACTGCGCCAGCGGCGACACCTTGCTGGCGGATTGCCGCTATCCCACGTCCATCTCCCACAACGAGACCATTACGGGCACGGTGGCGGCACCCACTGAATTCATGGGCACCTACACGGTCTACGTTCGCCAGGATCTGGCCGAATGCCGCATGCAGCGTGCGACCTGTGAGAACACGTGTGGGGCGGGCATCGCCTCCAACGGTGCGGTCATCGTGCGCTCAGAGGGCGTCGCCTCCGATAGGCGCACACGTGTGGTCCTTGAGGTCACCATGTCTCCCAACCCCGCTGCTTTGGGGACCGCTCAATTGGCCTCGCTGTGTCCAGCGGGCGCGTCGGGGTGCGATGACAACGCCTCGGTCCAGGACGGCATCACCGTGGGCGGCACACTCACCCCGCCTCCGTCGGGCGGCTCGGGCGGCACAGGTGGCTCGGGCGGCTCGGGTGGTACCGACACGGGCACGGGAACGGGGACGACGACCGGGGCCGGCGGCACCGGCGGGACAAGTACAGGCACCGGCACGGGTACGGGCACCGGCACCGGCGGCACCGGGACGGGCACGGGTAC
>JAEXQJ010000379.1 GCA_023438785.1 Pseudomonadota bacterium | reverse complement strand
CCGCCGGAGGGGCCTTGGCAGGGAAACGACTCAGGAGCGCTCGAAGGCGCGCGGCGCGGAGAGGCAGTACTCGATGGCGGGCTGAATCTTCTCGGGCGGCAAGCCCCGCCAGAAGACCGTCCACTCGGGCAGCCGGGCCATGCCGTCGCACTGCTTGGTGTACCAAGAACAGATGGGATTCGAGGGCTGGGCACGCCAGAAGAACGTGGGGAAGTCGCGGATCAGCGCGGACCAGATTTCACCGCCGATGCCTTCGCCCTGGGCCTGCCGTTCCACGGCGAACTTGCTCAGGTAGGGCGCCACGGGTTTGTGGCCGACCAGGGCCGCCCCCAGATAGTTCTCCTCCAGGTACACGCGCTCCGAATCAGCCTCGATGAGGCCGTCTGGGGCCATGGCGCCCGAGACCAGGGCGTGGCCGAACGCGGATTGCAGAAGGCCCTGCAGGCGGTCGCGGTCCAGGCGCGTGAGGCCATCGTGGGCGTCGATGCGCGAGCCTTTGCGAATCAGGGTGCCCGCGCCGTTGACCGTGAAGAGCTCACGCAGCAACTGCAGCGGGTTGACCACGGCCACGCTCATGCGCTGGGGGACCTGATCGAGCAGCGCCTTGACGTGTCGGAGCAGGGAGTTGTGCCGCCGTGACAGGTCACCCTTGGCCAGCAGGCGCTCGTAGTCGGCCTGCAGATTGACCACGGAGATGCGCGGCTGTCCCTCCCGCTCCAGACCCTCGCTGGTCGACAGGAAGACCACCTTACGCGTCTCCAAGTCGCCGGCCAGGCCCTGCAGCAGGCGGAAGCGCTCTTCGATGGCCAGCTCTTGGGCCGCATCCAGCGAGACGATGGGAATGGTGTTCTGCTGGATGGTGGCGCGGACCTCGGCGCGGATGGCCTCGGGCAAATCGGTCCCCGAACCGATGACCTTGGCGGGCACCTCGTCTTCCAGCAGCCACTCCAAAATGCGTTGCGACTGACGGTCGGCCTCGCGCGCCTCCAGCAGGCCCACCAGCACCACGGGGTACAGGCCCAGGCCCGCCAGGATGCGCAGATCGAAATGAAAGGGGTCGAGCGCCGCGCGGATGATCTGCGCGTCCGCGGCGATGATGGCGAAGCTCTCGCGGCGCTGGGCCCGGAAGAGCTTGAGATACAGATCCACGTCGGCCTTCTGGCCGACGCTTTCCAGAAAGCGCTGGATAATTTCCGCTTCCATTACGAGAGCATCCTCAGAAACACTTGGACGGCTTCCTCCATTTCGTCTGATTCCACGAACTCGTCGGCGGCATGGGCCTGCTCCACGCGACCGGGCCCGAAGACCACGGCGTCGATGCCGCACTCGATGAACTGACCGGCCTCCGTGCCATAGGGCAAATCGATGGCCGTGCTCACCTTGTCACCCAAGAGCGCGGCAAACCCCGCCAGGTTGCGCGTCTGGAAGGGCGGGTTGAAGGCCACGTCGCGCCACTCGGGCCGGGTCGGGGCGGCGGCCCGCGCGGCCACCTCGCGAACCTCGTCGAGCAGCGCGCGGTGATCCACGCCCGGTCCGGGGCGCAGGGAAAACACCAAGCGGGCGCGCGTGGGAATGACGTTGAAGGCCACGCCACCTTCGATGCCCGCCAGATTCATGCACACGCCCTGCAGACCGGGCGGGCCGGCCTCTCGATAACGGCGGCCCAACTCCTCCAGGGCGACGCCCACGCGGGACAGAATGGCCACCGGGTTGGGAACGCGGTCGGCCAGCGACGAGTGACCGCCTGGCGAGGTCACCTCCAACTCGGCCGCGCACAGGCCGCGGTGCCGGCGGCCCACGCGGCAGCCGGTGGGCTCGCCCACGATGGCGCGCTCGATGCCGCGCGTGCGCTCGCTCGCCAGAAAGGCGCGAATGCTCACGCCGCCTTTCTCCTCATCACCCGAGAACAACACGGCCACGCCGTCGAGGGGGCCGCGCTCGGCGCGCAAGGTGAGAGCCTCCATGATGGCCGCCACGGCGCCTTTGGTGTCGGCGGCGCCCAAGCCGTGCAAACGCGAAGCGCGGCGGACCAGCTGCAGGGGCGGCGACGTATAGCCGCTGTTGGCGGGGACCGTATCCAGGTGCGCGTTGAGCAACAGCCTGGGCGTTGCGCCGAAACGTGCGAACACGGAGCCGTGTCCGTCGGTGTCGAAGCGCTCCACCTCCGCGCCCAGGGCGCGCAGTCCGCCCGCCAGGTAGTCAGCGAGCGCGCGCTCGTCACCCCCTGGATTCTGGGTGTCGAAAGCCACCAGATCCGCCAGGCGTTGTTCGATGCGACTGCGGGCCATGAGGCCGTCACCATGACGCTCACGCCGCTCGGTCGTCAACCCCGGTGCGCTTTCCTGTGGCTCGCGGTGTGAGAGTGCTAGTCTCTGCCGCTCGAAAGATGACCGATTCGGGCATGGCACCTACCGAGATGGTCGAGCTGCCGCGCGATCCGCTGATTGGCGCCGTCATAGGCGAGCGATATCGCATCCTGGCACGAATCGGCGAGGGGGGCATGGGCGCCGTGTTCCGCGCCGAGCACACCCTCATGAAGAAGGTGGTGGCCCTCAAGCTGCTGCACGCGGAGATGGGGCAGGTGGAGGATGCGGCCCGCCGCTTCGAGCGCGAGGCCCAGTCGGCCAGTCGTCTGAATCATCCCAACATCATCTCGGTCACGGACTTCGGGCGCAGCGCGGGTGGGGAGCTCTTCCTCATCATGGAATTCGCCGCGGGCGAATCGCTGGCCGACATCCTTCTGCGCGAAGAACGCCTGGATCTGGGGCGCGCCTGTCGGATCGCCTCCCAGTTGCTCGGGGCCCTGGAGCACGCGCACGCCCAAGGCGTGGTCCACCGCGACCTCAAGCCGGCCAACGTGATGATGGTTCAGAGCCCCGATGCGCGGCAGGGCGAGTTGGCCAAGATCCTCGACTTCGGCATCGCGAAGATCGTGCAGGCCAGCGACGGGGCCGAGCCGCTCACGCGCGGGGTGATGGTGTTCGGCACGCCCAGCTACATGGCACCCGAGCAGGCCATGGGACAGGACGTGGACGCGCGTGCGGACCTGTATTCGCTCGGGATCATGCTGTACGAGATGCTGACCGGTAAAAAGCCGTTCCAGTCGGATGACCTGGTCAAGCTGATGAGCATGCAGGTGACGGTGCCACCGCCGTCATTTGCCGCCGTGGCGCCGGAGGTCTCCATCCCCGGCCCCATCGAGGACGTGGTCATGCGGGCCCTGGAGAAGATGCGCGAGGCGCGTTGGGCATCCGCGGCCGAGTTCCGGGACGCGTTGGAGAAGGCCGCGACGGGCGTGGCCGACATGGGCGCGCAGGTGGCGGCCGAATCGGTGCGCATGGTGCTCGGCTCGGGCAGCGCGATCTGGTCGCGGCGAGCCAAGGGGTGGGCGGCGTTGCGCCAGATGGGCCGCGGGCTGCTCGCCGTGGGGCGCGCTCTCGTGGCCGCGTTCGCCTGGCTGCTTCGCCATCTGCCCGAACGTGCCCGCTTGTGGGTGAAGCTGGCCATGGTCGCGGCAACGGCGCTGACCGTGGTCTTCATGCTGTGGGCCCCGCGCCGTGGGGCGGCCCCACGCCAATTGCCGCCCGCGCCCAAGCCCGTGGCCCAAGAAGTGCGCTCGCCCATTCGGCGCATCGAGGACGCCCTGGCCAAGGCCCGCTTGGCCGAGGCGCGCGTGCTCATCACACAGCAGATATCGGAGCACCCGAAGGAAGCGCGCCTT
Organism: Pseudomonadota bacterium; assembly: GCA_023438785.1. Classification (GTDB taxonomy): domain Bacteria; phylum Myxococcota_A; class Polyangia; order Fen-1088; family Fen-1088; genus Fen-1137. The sequence continues at coordinate 1,986 of JAEXQJ010000379.1, read as the reverse complement.
CGCTTCCTGCTGGGCAATTTGGAGTTCGCCGAGAAGAACTACACGGCCGCCCTGGCCGCCTACGACGAAGCCTTGCGTTTGGATCCCGGCTTGCGTGCGGATGCCGCCTTGCTCGTCAATCTGCGTGGACTGCTCACCGACCGGCGCCTCGGGGAAGAGGCGCTGGACATGCTGACCGACAAGGTCGGTTTGCCGGCCGCGGAGACGTTGGCCGAGATCGCCAGCGAGGACCGGCGCCCGGAATTTCGCCAAACCGCACGCACCGCTTGCGAGGCGTTGCACTGCGCGAACGTGGACCTGGTGCGCAGTTATTCCTTGGACTTGCAGCAGGCCAGAAACTGCGACGAGAAGCGCACCGCGGTTCAGAAGCTGGGCGCCACCAAGGACGAGCGCGCCGTCGAGCCCCTGCAGAAGGCACGGCGCAACCGCGGCGGCATCCTGGGCGGTCTCTTCGGCAGCGGCAACTCCTGCATCATCAAGGACATCGACGCCGCCCTCAGAGAGCTGGGCGTCGACCCCAAGCCGTCCAGGAAGACGAGATCGTCAAAGAAATAGGCGCATCAGGTCCAGGCGCGAGTCGGCGCCCAGCTTCCGATGCACGTTGGCCTCGTGGTACTTGACCGTGCGGACCGAGATGCGCAACACGCGCGCCACGTCCTTTTGGGAGCGCCCCAAGACCATCAGGTCGAGCACGGCGCGCTCGCGCTTGGAAAGACCCGCGCGTTCGCAGAGCGCGTTGATACGGGCATCGAGCAGGCTGTTGAGCAGCTCATCGTCGATGATGATCGCGGTCTGGGAACGTCCGTGTTGCCGGCCGTCGCTGACGATCCGGAGCAGGAGCGGATCCAGACTGTCGCGCACGACTTCGTACCGGCGCGCAACACGGCCGACGCAACCACGGGCCGCTGGAGGACTGTCTTCTCTTCGGGTCTGACGTCGGCGCTGCAAGTGAGATTTTTATGGTGTGAGATCGCAGGCCCATCGGTAACTGTCCCGACGTACAGGTCACGGGGATCTGGCCGCCGTGCGGTGACGCGCTCTCCACCCAGGCAGGCGTCCCGTGGGCTCATGTATGCTGGCTGACGCGTGAGCGAGGAGCATCCGGACAATGCGGATCGGCGGCCGCGGCTGGCCGTCGTAACCCAAGCAGCCCAGGCGCTGCTTGTGCTGGCGGCTGGTTGGTGGCTGGCTCGTGGGCCGCTGGCCGGAAGCACCTGGTGGCACCCCAGTTCGCCCTGGATAGAGCCCTGGGTCTGCCTGTGGGGCCTTCTGGCCGTCCTGGGGCCGCATGGCGGAGCGCACAGCAGACCGTTCGTCCGGCTGGCCTGGCTGATAGTGATGGCCGTTTCGTGCGCCGGGGTCATGGGCGTGTGCCAATTCGCCCTGGATCACCGAACCACCGGTGACCTGTTCCTCGGTCCCGGGCTGGGGGCGCGGCGGGCCGCGGCGGGCCTGGTCGTCTACGACACGGCGGGGCTGGAGGAGAGCGTGAACGCTTCGCCCTTTGTCATCGCGTTGCTCCGGCCCTGGGGAACTACGGCCGTGGAGCGTTTCCTGCCGGCGTGGCTCCTCGCCTCGGCCGCGGCGCTGGCCGGCTTCATCGCCTACGCGTGGTCGTGGCTGCGTCTCATTTTCGACGGCGGGCCGGGTCAGCCGCGCCGGCCGGGCGTGGCCGAGTTGGGGTTGGTCGTGGCCGCCACGTGCTCGTTCACGTCGTTGCAGCGGAGCCTGCGGCTGGGGCAACTGGATGCCTTCGTGCTCGTGCTGCTCACGGCCGGTGCCTACCACGCGGCTCGCTGTCTGCGCCAACCGGGGCGGTCCGCGTGGCATGGCTGGCTGGGCGGGTTTCTGCTCGCCTTGGCCGCCGGCGTGAAGATTCTTCCGGGCGTGGTCGTGTTGGCCCTGGCTCTGGCCGGGTGGGGTCTGGCGCGCCGTCACCCGGAGACCGGGAAGCGCGCCCTGTTTCCCCTGGCGGCGGGTGTGGGG
>JAEXQJ010000274.1 GCA_023438785.1 Pseudomonadota bacterium | reverse complement strand
GGGCCTCGGTGACCCAGGCCAGGGTGGGGCGTTCCATGGTCGTGCGGATACCGGGGATGCCGTGCCGTCGCGCCACCGCCTCCACGGCGCGACCGGCCACGGGCAGAAAGCCCAGGCTGTGCTGCGTGTTCAGGTGGTCGATGTGCAGTCCAGCGTCGCGCAGGCGCGCCACCTGAGCGTCGAATTCCCGCTCCAACTCGTCGGCGCGCAGGGCCGCCTTGCTCCAGGCCAGCCACACCTCGCGCGGGTGGTCGGGGAGGAGGCCCGCCTCGGTCAGCAATGAGGGGACGTGGGCCGGAGCGCTGACCGGCGCGCCGCCTACCAGTGCCAGGTGCACGCCCACGCCGAGGGTGGGCGCGCTGTCGAGGTGCGCCTTGACGGCCGCCACGTCGGTGCAGTTGCCCAGCACGGACGTGCTGGTCACGATGCCGTCCCGATGGGCTCGCAGCACGCCCCGGCACAAGGCCTCGCTGCTGCCGAACCCATCGGCGTTCACCACCAGCCGGATAGCCTCGGAGCGCATAGGCGGCCTTCTAGCACGCCCGCGCGGCAGTGCCCGAGAGCAGGTACGAGCCCGAGGCGGACTTGGGTAGCGCGTCGTCGTGCTTCCGCTACAATCCCGACGCTATTTCTTCCTCGCAGTCTCATACGAATCCCCCCTGGCGCGACGACGGTCCCCCTTCGCTTCTGCCCTTTCCCGGGCGCGTGCATCATGACCGCCTGCCCAACGGCCTGCGCGTCTGCACTGTCGAGGTGCCCCATCTGCACTCGGCGGCGGTGGCGCTGTACGTGCGCGCGGGCTCACGCTACGAGAGCGCCCGCGACAACGGCCTTTCGCACTTCGTGGAGCACATGCTGTTTCGCGGCTCCGAGCGCTTCCGCGACTCATTGGCGCTCAACTCGGTGATCGAGGATCGCTGCGGGATGCTCAACGGCGAAACCGGACGCGACTATTCGCTGTACCAGCTTTCACTGCATCCCGGCGACGTGGGCGGGGCGTTGGAGATCCTGGGCGATCTCTTCGCGGCCCCGCGTTTCACGGACATCGATCTGGAACGCGCCATCGTGCTCGAGGAGATCCTCGACGATTTCGACGAGCGCGGCCGCCGCATCAACAGCGACGATCTGTCGCGCGAGACGGCCTGGCCCGGGCATCCCCTGGGCTTTTCCATCACCGGACCCGAGAGCAACATCCGCCGCTTCACGCGCGCCGACGTGGTTCGCCATTTCCGTCGCTTCTACGGGGCCAAGAACATGGTCCTGTGCGTGGCCGGTCCGCTCAAGCGCGGCCAGGTGTTGGCGCAGGCTCGACGGGGCTTTGGTGCCCTTATGCCCGGCCGGCGCGTGGAGCCGGTGCCCGCGCCCCACGGCGTGCCGGGTCCGCGCCTGCGCACGGTGAGCACGGATTCGTCGCAGGCCGAGGTCCAAGTGCTCTTCCAAGCCCTGCCCGATCGCGATCGGGCGTACACCGCGCTGGTGGCCCTCATGCGCATCCTGGACGATGGCATGTCCACGCGGCTGCACTACCGGGTGTGCGATCAGAAGGGCTTGGCGTACCACGTGAATGCGGGCCTGGATCCGCTCTACGACACCGCCTTGATGGAGATCAGCGCCGCCTGCGCCCCGGCCAAGCTGCCGGCCCTGGTTCAGGAGATCGTCACCATCTTGCGGGAATTTCGCACCCAGCTCGTGTCCGATCACGAGCTCGACAAATGCAAGCGACGCTACGCCCGCGATCTGGAGGCGGGCTACGACGACGTGGACGGCCTGTGTAGCTGGTTCGGCGGAACTTGGCTCTTCTTCCCGCGCGTACGCACGCCGGCGCAGCGCTACGCGCGCATGGCCGCGGTGACCGCGCGCCAGATCCGCCAGGTGGCACAGCGTGTATTGCGTCCCGAACGCCTGGTGGCGGTCGCGGTGGGCAGTCTGGACCGCGGCCTCAACCGCCGCGTGGAACGCATCCTCCGCACCTCGTGAGAGGCGCCTGACGAGCCTACTCGCTCGCCTTTTTGGCTCGCTTGGCTTTGGGCGCGGGCTTCGCGGCGGCGGGACTGCTGGCCGCGACCTTGATGACCAGCTTTTCCTTGATGGGCCGGCACTCGGTTTCCCGGCAGATCACGAAGCCTGCCTCGGCCTGGACGCCCTGGTCGCCCGCCTGGGAGGCGGTCAGCCCCACGTCGAAGCGCGCCTCGTTCTCCGTGCTGCGGGCCAGATCCGCGCGCGTCAGCTTGGCCTTGTCCACGGTGAGGCCCGGGCCGGGCGCCAGCTTGAGCGTGAAGGGGGCCTCCTGGTTGAGGTGCCAGCCCTGTCGAGTCGCGAAGTGGACCGCGGCGACGGTCCTCGTGCCCACGACGGCCTTGGCCTCTGCCGCGCGCACCTCGTAGACCTCGGCTGACGCACGCGCCGGCAGGGCAGACAGACCCACACAGGTGACCAGGACAGAGAGCAGCTTCTTCGACATGGAACCTCGCCCGCCATTTTAGGGTGGGGCAGGCGCGCTGCAAATCCGATCCCAGTTGGGGGATTCGCACGGGACCGCGAAATCGGCTACCCTTGGGGCCATGCCTCCTCTGATCGACAAGCCGGAACGCGCGCGTCAATTCGCGCGGGCCATCGCGTCCGATCTGGCGATGTACAACGAAGCCAAGCTGGTGCAGGGCATCCAGAACGACAATCTCTTCGACGTCATGAAAGAGGAGATCGAGGAGGGGCGCACGCACTTTCAATCGCGCGTGACGCCTGAGATTGCGGCCACCAACCTGTTTGACCGCGCGTTGGTCGACATCCTGGTCAAACAGCGCGGGCAGAACATCAAGTCCAAGATCTGGTGAGCTCCGAGGCGCAGGAGGCCGCCTCGCGCAGCTTCGTGATCGATGCGGCCGGCGCGGGTCGTCGGCTGGACGTGGTGCTGGCCGCGTTGGTGCCCGATGTGTCGCGGACTCAGCTCTCCCGTCACATCGCCGAAGGGGCGGTCGTGGTGAACGGGCAGCCCGCCGCGCCGTCGCGCAAGATGCGGCTGGGTGAAGAGGTCGTGTGGACGCCCCCACCCACGCGGCCGGTGCCCGAGCTGTGCGCGCAGGACATCCCTCTGCAGTTCGTGTTCGAGGACGAGTGTCTGGTGGTCATCGACAAGCCCGCCGGCCTCGTGGTTCATCCCGCGGTGGGGCACGAGGATGGGACGCTGGTCAACGCTCTGCTGGCCCACTGCAAGGATCTGCGCGGCATCGGCGGCGAGTTGCGGCCGGGCATCGTGCATCGCCTGGACAAGGACACATCGGGCCTGCTGGTGGTCGCCAAGGACGACGCCACCATGACCGCCCTGGGCGCCGACTTCAAGATCCACCGCATTCGTCGCGTGTACGACGCCCTGGTGACGGGACGGCCGCCCCGCGAGTCGGGCACCATCGACACCCTGCACGGCCGCGATCCCCACGATCGCAAGAAGTTCACCACGCGGGTCAAGACCGGCCGGCGCGCCATCACCAACTGGCGGTTGGTCGAGGATTTTCAAGTCGCGGCCCGTCTGCAAGCTGAGCTGCAAACCGGTCGGACGCACCAGGTGCGCCTGCACTTCGCCGCCCTGGGGTGCCCCATCCTGGCCGACGCCACCTACGGCCGGCCCGCGCGCGATCTGCGGGTGCGCGAGATCGCGCAGGCCCTGGGGCGCCAGGCCTTGCACGCGCGCGTGCTCGGTTTTCACCATCCCAAGACCGGTGCCTGGATGGAATTCGAGGCCGAACCACCTCAGGATTTCGCGACGGCGCTGACCGCCTTGCGGGCGCTGGGCAAGGCCAAGGCGGGTTAGTCGGGACCATGCACGCCATTGATGCCCACTTGCCCGAGGGCGGCGCCTTGCCCCTCCTGGTCGCGCCGGTCTTCCCGCCACAATTTCGCCACGGCTTCACGACTCGGGCGGGCGGGGTGAGTGGGCCGCCATTCGAGTCGCTCAATTTCGGGCGCAAATGGGGCGACGACGGGGCCAAGGTGGACGAGAACCATCGCCGGCTGCGCGCGGCCACGGGGATGCCCGTGATGTACGCCGCGACTCAGGTGCACGGGACACGCGTCCTGCGGGTGCGGGCGGGCGACGATCCGGCGGGCGTGCGCGGCGAAGAGGCAGACGGGCTGTGCAGCGACGGGGTGGGCCTGGCCCTGGGCATCTACGTGGCGGATTGTGTTCCGGTGTTGTTGGCCGATCCGGTGACCGGGGCCTTTGCCGCGCTCCATGCAGGATGGCGGGGAACGGTGGCCGGCATGGTGGCCGCGGGCGTGGCGGCGCTGGCTCGCGAATTCGGCAGCCGTCCGGCGAATGTGCGGGCTGCCCTGGGCCCTGCCATCGGGCCCTGCTGTTTCGAAGTCGGTCCCGAGGTCGTGGCCGCCTTCGAGGGCCTCATGCCCGATGCCCACGCCAGCGGCATCATCCGGCCTGGCCCACGCAAGCCGCACGTCGACTTGCGTCTCTGTCAGCGCCTGCAGCTACAACAAGCGGGCGTGCGCGCCGACCACATCGACCTCTGCCCGGCCTGCACCTTCTGTGACGGCCACGGGCGTTTCTACTCGTACCGGCGTTTCGGCCGGGCCACTGGGCAGATGGTGGGATTCATCGGGCGGGCGTAATATCGCGGCGTGCCCACGCTTCGATTGCCCGCCCCGCCCCCGCCCGATCGGGAATCCAGCCATGAGCCGCTCATCGACGTCCACGTCACCTACGAACGCGGCTCTCGCCCGTGTCAAGGCAAGCTGACCAAGGCCGTCGAGATCTACACGAAGAATCACGTATACGTGCTCGACTCGACATTGCGCTGTTGCGAGGTCCGCAAGAGCGCACGCGGCGAAGCCCTGGCTTCGAGCCCCTACATCGGCGCGCGCTTGGTAGGCGGACACTTCAGCAACGACGACGTGGTTGAGATGAGCTACCCCTTCCCGCGGCCCGGAGCGATGGCCGTCTTCGAGACGGTGCGCGGCCGCTCCCGCGTCTACCACCACACCACGGCCGTGCGCCGCGTGGAACTGCATCTGTCCATTGTCACCGTGACCACCCGCCGCGGCGTCCCCACCTGGGAAGACATCGCGCGCAGCACGCGGGCCGAGTAGGCGGCGCGACCTCCTCGCCCGCCGAGGCTCTCCGCGCGGGGCCCGCAATCAAAGCCACGGGAGGCTGGCTCAGGCAGGGCGTGAGCATTCGAGCGCGGGAGATCCGTCCGCTAGTCGTGTCGCAGAGCCACCACCCAGGATGTGCCTCTCCTCGTGCGCTCGCCGCTGCCCGTCGCCAGGACGACCTCCGTGCGACCATCGCCGTCGGCGTCCCCGACCGCCAGCCACGATGAGCCCACGAGGTCGCGGTTGAACGCCACGACCTGTTGCCGGCTGACGTGGCCATCTCGTTCCACACGGAATGCCAGCACGTGGCCGAGGCCCAGACTGGGGATGCTCTCCGAGAGGCCATCGCCCCGGGTGCTCACCAGAACTTCGGTGCGGCCATCATCGTCGACGTCGGCGAAAGCAATCATCTTTTCGAAGTAACCCAAATCCAACTCGGGGTCCTTGCGTGTGAGCACGTACGCCAGCTTCGCGCTCTGCCCCTCGATGTGGTACGCGACCAGACTGGCCTCGTTTACGGTCTGTACGGCCTTCCAGCCGACCACCAGCTCCGGTCGCCCGTCGTCATCCATGTCTCCCACGGCCAGCGATGCGTAGAAGGCGCGTTCACCATCGAAACCATCGATGACCACGCGGGGCTTGGGCTGAGGATCGCCGGTCGTCGGATCCAAATCGTGTATCTGAACGCGCGCCTTGCCGGCGCGGAAACCGTTGGACAGCACGAGCTCCACGGCTCCGTCACCGTCGACATCGGAGAGCCAGGCGTCCTCGCCCGATCCCGAGAGCTGCAGAACCTTGCGGCTGGCGATGCTGGCGAGTTGCGGGGCCACGTCGTAGCGAATGACCTCGCCGTTGCCACAATACGCGCTTATGACCTCGACCAGGCCGTCGCCGTCCAGGTCGGCCGTGGCCAGTCCATGGGTGTAGCTACTCGTGTTCTCGGGCGCACGCAGGGATGTCCGTCCCGTGATGCTCTCTCCGTCGGTCTGCAGGACGTGGAGCCAGGCCGTGCCACCGCCGTCCTGCCCGGTGCCAGCCAGAATCTCGGGGACGCCGTCTCGCTCCACGTCGACCACCCTGACACCGAGGAGCAGGCCTGCGCCATTTCCCGCTGTCTCGGTCATCAACGTCCGGGTCTGCCAGGCTCCGTCTCTCCATCGATGGAGCTGCAGCCAGCTATCCGGCGCCGTTCCGGTGAGGATTTCGGGACGGCCATCCCCATCGGCGTCACCGATCTCCACGTCCCAGCCTGCGTAGCTTTGCTCCACCGTGGCCACGATTTCTCCCGTCCATCCAGGGGCCAGTTGAGCGATGTCGTAGATCGACCCGACCTGTGGCGCCTCGATGGGCATCCCGCCGCATGCCGCTTGCCCGCCCAAGAGGAGCGCAGCCAGCGCGAGGGTGCGCCGGGGCGTGCCATGGGCGTCCTCTGGCGGCTCATGGCGGCGACTCAGAGGTGGGCGAGCGACATCTCGTTTCTCCAGGTCCTGGGAAGCCGGGAAACTGACGGCGTGCATGGTTCACCTCGTGGACGATGAGGGCACGGATTCTAGGAGGCTTGTCGAAGAGCTCGGTGCCGTCTGGCGGGTCAGGTCACGCCTCTTATCGTGAGCCGGCGGCCGGAGCGGCGCCAGAGGATCGCTGGAACGCGGCTTGGCGGCCAGATGCGCCGCGGTCGCCGCACCTGCAGATCGGTGCTGGCGCGTGCCCGCAAGACCCTCACACGAGAGTGTCAGAAGTCTCCCATCAGCCCGAGCGCGGGGTAGACCACGGCTCCGGAGACGCTGGTCGTGAAGTCCCCAGCCTCGGCTCCGTGGGTCCTGAGCTTGGCGTCCGTGGAGAAGCGCACCACGGTCAGCTCCGCAGCGAAGAAAATGTGTTTGTAGCCCAGTGCCCCGCCGAGCTGACCACCGAAATAGGCGCTCTTCCCAGTCAGGTCGACGCCATAGCGCGTCCCCTCACTGGATTGAGAGAGTGTCATCCCGGCGCTGTAGCTTCCGACCAGGATGCGGGGACCGCCCCACCAGCGGTACCAACTGCCGCTCGCGCCGAGCAGGATTGGGACGTCGACCTGCCAGCGGGTGTAGTCGTCGAATTCCAGGATCGGCTCGAGGGTGTCAGTGCCGATGGTCCACGAGGTGCGTCCAATCCCCAGACCCGCGCTGAGATCGATGCCGTGATCCTTGGCGTTGAGGAATTGGTAGCGACCCCCGAGGCGCCAGCCGCCGCTCACCAACCTGCCCTGGACCTCGGCGCCATGGCCGATGCCCACCCCGACACCCACGTGAGCGTTGACGCTGGGCGGGTTCAGCGCGAGCGCGGCGCCCGCGCGGAGCAACCGGCGCTGATCCTCGGTGCCCAAGGGCGCCTGACTGTCGGCCAGCGACTCACCCGCGGAGACCAGATCGTTCAGCGCGTTCGTCGGCACGGAGACGTCCATGCCCATCTCCGCCTGGACGTGCTGTGGCCGCGCCACCTCCGCGGGCGTCATGCTGGAGAGGGTCGGTGCGCAGGCGGAGACCAGCGTTGCCAGCGCGAGGAACGAGAGCCCACGAGCCAGCCCCGACGGCGATCCCCCCTCCACGAGAGAGACCCGGGCCGCGGGCGAGGTCGAACGCCTGTCGAGTGTGTCGTCGCACGTGAATTCCAGCATTGCACGTCACGCTACCCGGAAGTCCCACCTTCCGGAAGTGGGTCGCGTGAAGCCACCACGCGCAGCACGCGAGCCGGGGTCACAGGGTCGGGCTGGGGCTGGCCTGGCGGGTGCGCAGGCGGGGGGCGAACTTGCGCATGCGGTAGAGCTTATTGACCACGTCCATGTAGGCCAGGGCCGAGGCTTCCACGATGTCCGTGCTCATGCCCACGCCGACGAAGGTGCCCTCGGGCGCGGCGGCGACCATCTTCACGCGGCCCTGGGCTTCGCGGCCCTGGCTGACCGAATCGATGTGAAAGTCTCGCACTTGGATCTTGAAGCCAGTGATGCGATCGATGGCCTTGGTCGTGGCGTCGACGACACCGTCGCCGCTGGCCGCCTCCTGGTGACTCTTGCCGTCCCAGGTGATGCGCACGGTGGCCGTGGGGATGACGCCCTTGCCGCCGGTCACGTTCAGGTATTCGAGCTTGAAGGCGTCGGCCATCTCGTCGGCGTTGTGCGCCTCCATCAGGGCCACCAGATCGTCGTCGTAGATGGTGCCCTTCCTGTCGGCCAGGGCCTTGAACTTCGGATAGAAGCTCTCCAGCTCGATGTCCTTGTCGGCGTAGCCCAGGCTCTCCAGGCGGTTCATGACCATGTGGCTGCCGGACCGGCTGGTCAGGTTCATCTTGTTGTCCTTCAGGCCGATGGACTGCGGGGTCATGATCTCGTAGGTGCCCTTGGCCTTGAGCACGCCGTCCTGGTGAATGCCCGAGGAGTGGGCGAAGGCGTTCGAGCCCACCACGGCCTTGTTGGGCTGCACAGGCATGCCGCACAGATCGCGCACCAACTTGCTCGTGCGCACGATTTCCTGGGTGTTCACGCCGCAGGTCACGTTCAGGTAGTCCTTGCGCACCTTCATGATCATCACGACCTCTTCCAAGGCCGCGTTGCCGGCGCGCTCGCCGATGCCGTTGATGGTGCATTCGATCTGACGGGCGCCGTGCTTGACCGCGGTGATGGAGTTGGCGGTAGAGAGGCCGAGATCGTTGTGGCAGTGCACAGCGATGACGGCCTTGTCGATGTTGGGCACGTTGTTGAACAGGTTGTCCATGATGCCGGCGAAGATCTCCGGCGTGGTGTAGCCCACGGTGTCCGGGATGTTGATGGTGGTGGCGCCTGCCTTGATGGCGGTTTCGACCACGCGGCACAGAAACTCGGGTTCGGTGCGGCCCGAGTCCTCGGCGGAGAACTGCACGTCGTCGCACTTGCCGCGCGCCAGCTTCACACTCTGGGCGACCAGCGCCAGGATCTCCTCCTGACTGCGGCGCAGCTTCTTCTCGCGGTGGATGGTCGACGTGCCGATGAAGGTGTGGATGCGCGGGCGCTCGGCGGGCTTGACCGCTTTGGCACAGGTCAGGATGTCCTTCTCCACGGCGCGCGCCAGGCCGCAGATGATGGGCCCCGTCACCTCGCGGGCGATGGTCTCCACCGATTCGAAATCGCCGGGGGAGGAAATGGGAAAGCCGGCCTCGATGACATCCACCTGCAAGGCGGCCAGCTGCCGCGCGATGCGGATCTTCTGCTGGACCGAAAGGCTGGCGGGCAGGGCCTGCTCGCCGTCACGCAACGTGGTGTCAAAGATGAGGACCTTGTCTTTCATGTGCTATCGCTCCGCCGGGATTTCTTGGGGGACCGGCTGGGCCAGCATACGTCTGCAGGGCCGGCAGCGCGAGCCGGCTCTTGCGCCCTCCGCGGGGCATCCCAGGTTGCGAGGGCGCCACGCCGTGGGTGGCCGGCGCTCTACAGTCCTGTGAGCTCCATGTCGTATCGCCCCAGGATTTCAGCGGTGGCCGCGGCTAGGGCTGCATCGGCGGACAGCAGGTCTACCTGGGCCCGTACCACGCGCGTCTCCGCGTCTTTTAGTTCCTGTTGGCGCAGCAGAACGTCGTTGTTGGTGGCGCGGCCCACGGAGAACCGCGCCCTCTCCGCATCCAGGTTGATCTGCGCGAAACCCACCTCGCGCTGCGCGAGCTGCACGCGCGTTGCCGCCGTGCGGGCGCTGGTCGCCAGCCGCAAGACCAGCTCTCGCAACTGGAGGCTCAAGGTCTCTGCATCCAGTTGGGTGGCCACCTGGGCCAGGCGCGCCGCCTGCATCTGCCCGCGCGCGGTGCGGTTCTCCAGCGGCACCTCGAAAGTGAGCCCCGCGACCCACCCCAGGTTCTCGGTCTGGCCCAGTTGGGAGAATGACTCCGCCAAGCCCACGCGGCGCCCCGCCGAGCCCACCTGGCCCACGAAGTCCAGACGAGGGTGGAGGGTGTCCTGGGCCATCTGCACGTCGATCTGCGACAGCTTGGTGCCCATGCGCAAGGCGCGCAGTTGCGGGTTGTTGTCGAGGGCGAGTTGGATTTCGGCGGCCACGTCCAGCGTGCTGCCCGAAGCCTCAGGGGCGTCCCCGGCCTCCAGGCTCGGCGTACCGGGCTCCACCGGCTGGCCCAGCAGACGACGCAATTCCAGGCCACGCAGGTAGAGGTCCTGCTCGGCCAGCGCCAGTCCTTGTTGGCGTTGGCCGATGGCGCGTTCCACGGCGGCTGCATCCACCGTGGCCAGGCGGCCGACCTCGATGAGGGCCTGGGTGGCGCGAAGCTGCTCCTCGGCCAGGTTCACGGCCGAGCGGGCGATGCCCACCATTTGCGTGGCATAGGCCAGTTCCCAATACGCCGTGACCACGTCGCGAACGGCGTTGGCCGCTTGCATCTGGCGGTTCAGCAGGGACTCGCTCTCGGCGACGCGCTGTCTGCGAAGCTGGGCCGTGGCGATCTGCGCGCCCAGACCGCGCCACAGCGGATGGGTGAAGGTCAGGTTGAGGTTCGTGGCATAGAACGTCGTCGCCACGTCGTCAGTCTCCAGAACCTGCCCGGACTGCAGGCGCGACGTGGTGGCGACCCGACTGGTGTCCAGGGACAAGGCCAGGCTTCCGCCCGTCTCCAGGTTGCGTGACAGGCCCAGATTCCAGTCGAGCGTGCGCGTGGCGCCGCCCACCGCGTCCTGGTCGGACAGAGCCGGCGTGACCTCGCGGCCGTAGCTGAGGCCGCCTTTGGAGATAAGGTCGAAGTGCCCCTGGGCAGCGGTCACCTGGGCTTGAGCGATCTGCACCGCCACACGGGCCTTGAGGAGATCGCGGTTGCCGCCCACGGCGCGCCGGAGGGCCTCGCGCAAGGACAGTGATTCGGCGCGGGCGGCGCCGCACACCAACAACACGCCCAGGGCCAGGGCCGTCCTACGCATGGGCCCCGTCTCGCAAGATTTGGCGAACGAACTCGGGGCGCAGGTAGAAACCCGACTTGCCAATCTGCACCGGCTGACCTTCGCGATTGAAGGCGGCGCGCAGGTCGGCGGCGTTGCGGCCCTTGGGGCGGACCTGCAGGACGCGGCCCTGATGCCCGGAGATCTCGTCGCCCCGGCCCTGTCGAAAGTAGCCACGCACGAAGAGCTCGAAGTCGGCGCGCAAGGCGGCCTCCTCGGCGGCCGACGGCGTCCACAAGCGCACGGCCACCACCCGGCGATCCCCCACGCACGAGACCGACTCCGGGACCTCCAGGGCCACCCACAGCACGCGGGTCAGCTTGCTGCGCACGTAGCTGGTGTCCCAGGATTCGCCGGCGATGAGGATGGGATCGATTTGACAGACGGCCGTGGATTCGCGCGGCCGCAGGTGCGCGTCCACGGGAACGGTCTTCAGCTCCACGCCCAGGGCGGCGAAGTCCTGACCGCGCCCGTTGCTTTCGTCCGCACCCAACTCACGCTCGATGATCTGGCCCGACCAGCCCTTGGTGCGCACGCGGCCCACGGGCACGGGCAGGCCCAGCCCGTCGGCCAACTCGGCCAGGGTTACGCCCACCAGCGCGCGGGCGTGGCGCAACAGCCCCTGCAACTCCCGCTCTCGGTCCGGCTCGTGCTCGAGAACGTCCATCAAGGCCGCCAACATATCCCACCGGCCACCCCGGCCCACAAGGGGCGAGTGGATTCACCACCCCAGGCCGCCGCGTGCCTCAGAAGCGACCGCGGGCCGAGAGGGTGAGGGGCATCCCTGGCGCCCAGCCCACGCTCATGGCCGTACTGATGACATCGCTCGACGGGCCCCGGATGAGCAGCACGCTGTCCACGATGGCCGCCGCGGCCGCGGCGCCGAACATGGCGTAGGAGGCGTAGGCCAGCGGCCGTGCGCTGTCGCACGCGTCGTTGGCTGACTTGAGCATGTTTCGGTCCGCCAGCGAATTGCAGTCATCCATCTTGCCGCGGGCCTTCAGGTTCAGCACGATGCCCGTGGCCAGCGCTGCCACGCCCACGCCACCGATCACCCATTCCGTCAGGTGGGATGGAGCGGGCGCTTCCTCCGGCTGGGCTCTCTCGCGCACGGTCGTGACCGGCTCAGGAGGAGGAGCGGGCTCCGCCTCGGCAACCGGCTCGGACGTCTCCTCGACGGGCGCGACCGCCTCCTGCTCGGGCTTCGTCTCTGTCTCTGCCGCGGCCACCTCGGCCGCCGGCGCCTCCTTCACGGCGGCGATCTTTTCTTGCAGGGCATCGATCCGGCTCTGCACCTCGTCGCGGTCCTTAGCATCCTCTTTGAGGGTCAGATAGGCCTTGTACGACTTGAGCGCCAGCTCCAGATCGCCAGAGCGCTCGGCCACCCGGCCCAGGTTGTAGGCCGTGAAGGCGTGCGCGACCATCTTCATCGAGCAGGCGTACGCGCGCACCGCCTCCACATCGTCGCCTTCCTTCTCCGCGGCCTCCGCGGTGGCGAACCACTGCTTGGCCAGGGCGCGACGTTCTTCGGTGCGCTCCGGAGAGCTGGCCGGGCATTCGTCCGCGCGGGCCGTGGTGCCCAGGAGGGTCAGGCCGCAGAACAGCGAGAGAGCCAGCGTGCGAGAACGACGATGGTTTTGTTTCATGGCACCAAGTGGGCTCAGAAGGGGTTGGGTCGCGCGGGCGGCATCTTTTGGCGCTGGGGCCTGTGTGCCGGCTTGTTCTTGGCCGGAGAAACACCTGGCATTATGGCTCGTTTCGTTGTGCGCACGCTCGCCTTTTTGTCCGCGGGGCGTGTGGTTTCGCCGTCTACCTGTGGGGGGCCCGCGCTCGCGCGGCTGGGGATGGGCAAAGGTTCGACGCGTGGCCTGACCGGCTCCGCCGGAGCGGGGGCGGGTTGTGCCGGCGTCCTGCCGTGCGACGACAGCCCGAGCCAAGCGACGAGACCGAGCACGAGCGCCACGGCGGCCACACCAACGGCGAAAGGGGCACCCCGGCGCTTCTTCTTGGGAACCAGGAGCAGCGGCGGCGGGGGCGGAGGCGGCGTGATGATCTTGCTGCTCATGTCCCAGGTGGCGACCACGGGAACCGAGCGGATGCTTGAACCGGTCAGCCGCAAATTGGAGACGCTGCTGCGAGATCCGCTGGCGCGTCCGCCCATTAGGTTGGGGAACATGATCTCGATGGGCGGATCGCTTTCACGCATGTCCAGGGCCACACGGGCGGCCGTTTGCCACTGGGCGTAGTCAGCGGCGTACCACGTCTTCATCATGGTCGCCACGTCGCGCGAGGTGGCCCCGCCCGACTTGAAGACGAAGTGGTCCAGATCGACGCGCATCTCCTCGGCGGTCTGGTAGCGGCTGCCCACGTCGCGGGCCAAGGCGCGCATCACGATGTCATCCAGGTCTCTGGGCACGGCCGCCACCTGGGAGGGCGCCTCGATGCGATCCTCCAGTACGGCGCGCATGGTGGCGAACTCGTGGTCTCGTCGGAAGAGGCGTCGTCCGGTCACCATCTCCCACAGCACGACACCCAGCGAGAAGATGTCCGCCCGCGCATCCACGTGCTCGCCGCGTGCCTGTTCGGGCGCCATGTAGCCGATCTTGCCCTTCATCCGCCCGCTCTCGGTCTCGTTGAGTCGGCCCATGGCGCGTGCCACGCCGAAGTCGATGAGCTTCACCGAGCCCTCG
Organism: Pseudomonadota bacterium; assembly: GCA_023438785.1. Lineage (GTDB taxonomy): Bacteria > Myxococcota_A > Polyangia > Fen-1088 > Fen-1088 > Fen-1137. The sequence goes on along the minus strand of JAEXQJ010000274.1, from coordinate 20,928 downwards.
AAGGAGATGAGGATGTTTTGTGGCGACACGTCCCGGTGGACCACCCCCAGTGGCGTGCCCGTCGGGTCCCTGAGATCGTGGGCGTGTTGCAGTCCTGCCGCCGCTTGCGACGCCACCAGCGCGGCCAACTTGCAGTCCAGTCCCTCCTTCTGTGTCTCCGAACGCCGAATGAGCGCCCACAGCGGCTTGCCCTGCACCAGCTCCATGGCGAGGAAGTACTCCTCGTCGGCGCGGCCCACCTCGTAGATGCGGACGATGTTGGGGTGATCGAGCAGCGAGGCGATGCGAGCCTCGTCCAAGAACATGGCGATGAAGGCGGGATTGCTCGCCAGATGGGGGAGCACCTTCTTGAGCACGACCAGCGTCTTGAACCCGCTCAGCTCGCCGTGGCGGGCCAAGTAGACCTCGGCCATCCCGCCCGTGGCCAGGCGCGCGAGAATCTGATAGCGGCCCAGGCGTGCGAAGGCCTGCACCGAAGGCAGCGGCGTGGGCGTGTGCGCCGGTGCGAACGGGCCGCCCGCATGCAGGCCGCTTGCCGTGACCGACTGGCCCCGGGCTCGGTTATCTGAACCGCTGGCCATTGCTGCATTCATCATCGCACCGCCCGCTGCGTCCCGCTACGGCGCGGCGGAGCGGAGGATCAGGGGACGCGCTGCGCGGTCCAGGATCCGAAGGCCGCGTCGGTTCCCGAGCGGCTGCGCAGCTCCGCGGACCACAAACCTGGTCCCGATGGCGTGATGGAGAGTTGGTTGAGGAGCGTGCTGCCGAGCGCATCCGCGACACCGTCGCCGTCACGGTCGATGATGGGGGCCGAGGAACCTGTCGTGAGGAAAAAATCCAGACCGTCGCCCTCCAACGCCGAGAAGCTCGATTCCAGAGATTTGCCCAGGGCCTTCAGCCCGGCCTGGCAGGCGCTGAGCACACATCCGCGCAGCGCATTAATCTGATCACACAGAACCGCATCCAGGGCTTCGCAGCCGTGCAGGGTCGAGCCGCCTTGGGTGGAGGTCGCCGGATCGAACAGGTGCTGAGCGAAGGCGTACACGTCCGCGGGGCCACCCCGCAGCCCCAGGCTGGCCCGAGCGAAGGTGTGCCGGACCGCCGTGCCCAGGCGCAGCGTGAAGCCGTGGGTTGTCTGGATGTAGAGCTGTCCGTTGGCGTAGCTGGCCTGGATACCTTCCGCCCGCGCGCTGGGGGCGGCCAACTCGACCACGGAAATGGCCGGCATGTGGATCGAGCCCTGGAACAACTGTAGGGATTCCAAGGTGTGCGTGGCCGTAAAGCCGTCGCCCTGGGCGGCCGGTTTGACGTCGAGGGTGGACTTGATCTTGAGGCCGTCGACCAGGGCGACCGCCTCGTCGGGCAAGGCCGCCAATTCGCTCAGTAGGCGCGGCCGTGGCGAGGGGAAGAGGGCGTCCACCGTGGCCTCCAGGCTGGGCCGGCCCGCGCTGTCCTGGGGGCCCCGGCAAGTCGCACTGGTGGCGACGCCGCGCCGGCTGAGCAGCGCCTGGCCCAACGGATCGGCCAGCGCGGCCGGCGGATCGCAGTTCGTGGGCGCGGCCGGGCTGGAGGCCAGCGCGGCAAAGGTGCAGTCCAGCCACAGGCGAGCCGGATCCAGGGCCCCGCATGTGGAGAGCGTCTGCCAGGCGGAACGGAGCTGGGCCAGGCCGTGCAGGTTGCCGAACTCGAAGGTGGAGTCGACCTCGTAGCTGCCCACCGGATCGGGGTAAAGAGGCTGCAGCCGCACGGGGACGCGCATGGTGCCCGTGCCCAGCAGGTCCGCGCCCAACAGATCCACGCAGCGGGCCGCCACCACCGTGCCGTCGAGGGTCTCGCCCTGCACCAAGACGGCGTGACTGCCATCGGTGGCGATGCTGTACACGGTCAGTGTTTGCCCAGGCGAGAGCACGGGCGAGGAGCGTTGTGGCTTGGGCGGGTCGTGCAGCGAGAGGCCGCTGCACGAGCTCGAGTCGTAGAAGTCGACGCGCAGCGAGGTGATGGCCTGATCGGCCACGGCCGAGAGCACGGGCACGATGACCGCCGCGGATTGGGGGCGATCGGTGACCGAGACCACCACATCCAACGACACATCGAGTGCCGCCGCATGCAGGGTGAAGAGCAAGGGCATGCTGGCCGCAGTGGCGGGGCCGGCTATGACCTGGAGCGTGGTGTTGCCGTTCTCGTCGGTCAGGCTCTGCTCGAAGGAGAGCGCGGCGCCACCCGTGCCCCGGCCCTCGCTCTCGCCCTGCAGGCTGAAGCGCACGGCGTGACTGGGTACGGCAACTCCCGTTTCGTCGCGCAATCGGAACTGGATGGAGCTCGATCCGCCCGGCCGGACGGCAAGCCGATCGGGAGAGGATTCCAGGTGCACCGGGATGGGCCAGCCCGCGTCGGGCAGGGGCGGCAGGTCGCGGTCGAGGCAGCCCGCCACCAGGGCCAGCAAGGGCCCACAAGCCAGTAACACGCGACGCTCGGCGCTGCTCATCTGACGGACCCGGTCAACACGGTAGCATAGCCTCGGCATCCGCACCTGGGCTCACGTGTGATTGTGGTGACCCAGTTCACTGCGCCGCGCGCGTTGATATTCGTGCTGCGCGTGGGTAGACAACCCGCGAGATGGCCGAGTTCACGCACCTGCACCTTCACACCCAGTACAGCCTGCTCGATGGCGCGATCCGTTTGGACGATCTCTTTCCGCGGGCCCTGGCGCTGGGCATGAAACAGGTCGCCATGACCGACCACGGGAACCTCTTCGGCGCCATGCAGTTCTACGCCAAGGCGCGCGAACACGGGGTGAAGCCCATCCTGGGTTGCGAGACCTACGTGGCGCCCGATCGGCTCGACAAGAGCGAGCGCAAGAGCAACCACCTGGTGCTCGTCGCCAGAAACAACGTGGGGTGGAAGAACCTCACGTACATGATCTCGATGGCCTTCCTGGAAGGCTTCTATTACAACCCGCGCATCGACAAGAAGCTGCTGCGCCAGCACAGCGAGGGGCTGGTGGCCACGTCGGCCTGCTTGGGCGGCGAGGTGGCGCAGACCGTGTTGCGCGCCGGGCCCCAGGCCGCGGAGCAGATCGCGCGCGAGTACGACGACATCATGGGGCGCGGGAACTTCTTCCTCGAGATCCAGAACAACGGCATCCCCGAGCAGGAGAAGGTCAACGAAGAGCTGATCAAGATGTCCGCGCGCACCGGCATCCCGCTCGTCGCCACCAACGACTGCCACTATCTCGATCGCCGGGATGCGCGCGCGCACGAGGTCCTGATGTGCGTGCAGCAACAGACCACCCTCAACGACGAGCGCCGCATGCGCCACCACACGGACGCCTTCTATCTGAAGTCGCCGTCGGAGATGGACGAGCAATTCCGGAGCGTGTCGCAGGCCCTGGAGAACGCCGCGGCCATTGCCGAGTCGTGCAACGTGGAGCTGGATTTGGGCAAAACCTACCTGCCCAACTTCAAGGTGCCCGAGGGCTTCGACACCGAGACGTATCTGGTCGAGCTGGCCGAGAAGGGTCTGGAGAAGCGCCTGCAGGCCATGCACGCCCTGGGCCGGAAGCCCGACCCGGATGCCTACCGCGCGCGCCTCAAGCTCGAACTGGACGTCATCAAGACGATGGGGTTTCCGGGCTACTTCCTCATCGTTTGGGATTTCATCAATTACGCCAAGGAGCACGGCATCCCAGTGGGACCGGGGCGCGGCTCGGGCGCGGGCTCGTTGGTCGCCTATTCGATTCGCATCACGGACATCGACCCCATCGCCAACAAGCTGCTCTTCGAGCGCTTCCTGAACCCCGAGCGCGTGTCCATGCCCGACTTCGACGTCGACTTCTGCATGAACCGCCGCGAGGAGGTCATCAGGTACGTCAGCGACAAGTACGGCAAAAACAACGTGGGTCAGATCGTGACCATGCACCAGCTCAAGGCGCGTAGCTGCATCCGCGACGTGGGGCGCGCCATGGGCTTACCGGTAGCCGAGCAGAACCGCGTGGCCACGCTGGTGCCCGAGCCCGTGCAAGGCAAGAGCCCGCCTATCAAGGACGCCATCGAGCAAGAGCCGCGCCTCAAGGCCCTCTACGAGGGCGAGTTCCGCGAGCTGCTCGATGTGGCCATGAAGCTGGAGGGCCTGAACCGCCACGCGGGCAAGCACGCGGCCGGCGTGGTCATCGGCGACAAGCCGTTGTGGGATTACGTGCCCTGTTTCCGTCCCGAAAAGGACGAGGACGTCATCGCCACCCAGTACGACATGAACGACGTGGCCAAGGCGGGCCTCGTCAAGTTCGACTTCCTTGGCCTCAAGACCCTCACCGTCATCCAGACCACCGTCGATCTGGTCAACGCGCGTCGGCGCGTGGCCGGCGAGCCCGATCTGGACATGAGCGCCATCCCGCTCGACGACGCCGCCGTGTACGGCATGATCTCGGCGGCCGATGTGACCGGCGTGTTCCAGCTTGAAAGCTCGGGCTTCCGCGACCTGCTCAAGAAGCTCAAGCCCGACTGCTTCGAGGACATCGTGGCCGCGGGCGCGCTCTACCGGCCGGGCCCCATCGAGGGCGGCATGGTAGACGACTTCGTCGAGCGCAAGCACGGGCGCAAGAAGGTCGAGTATCCGCACGCGTGCCTGGAGCCCATCCTCAAGGACACCTACGGCGTCATCGTCTACCAAGAGCAAGTCATGCAGATCTCCTCGGCCATGGCCGGCTACTCGCTGGGCGGCGCCGACCTGCTCCGGCGCGCCATGGGCAAGAAGAAGGCCGAGGCCATGGCCAAGGAAAAGAAGAAGTTCCTGGCCGGCGCGGAGGCCAAGCAGATCGATCTGAAGATCGCCGAGGGCGTCTTCGATCTGATGGAGAAGTTCGCGGGCTACGGCTTCAACCGCAGCCACTCGGCGGCCTACGGCCTGCTCACCTACCAGACCGCGTACCTCAAGTACTACTACCCGGTCGAGTTCTACGCGGGCCTGCTCACGTGCGGCAAGGACAAGACCGAGGACGTGGTGAAGTTCATCGCCGAGGCGCGCAGCCAAGGCATCAGCGTCCTGCGCCCCGACGTGAACGAATCAGGTTCGGATTTCACCGTCGTGGAGGAGGCGGAGGCGCCCAGCGAGCCAGCCAAGAAGGGGCGCAAGAAGGAGGAGCCCAAGAAGGCCGCGCCGGCCAAGAACGAGCGTATCGCCGGCAAAGCCATCCGTTTCGGTCTGGCCGCGGTCAAGGGCGTAGGCGAGGGCGCGGTGGAGATCATCATCGCGGCACGCGGCAAGGAAGGCCCCTACAAGTCCGTGACCGACTTCTGCGTGCGCGTGGATACGCGCAAGGTGAACCGCAAGGTGCTCGAAGCCTTGGTCAAGGCGGGCGCCTTCGACGGCATCGCCACCAAGAACAAGGTCAGCCGCTCGCGCCTCTACTCGGCCATCCCCGCGGCGCTGGAGGCGGCGGCCACGGCGCAAAAGGAGCGGGACAGTGGTCAGACCTCGTTGATGGCCCTTTTCGATGGCGGCTCGGCGGGCTCGGCGCCACCGCCCAGCGAGGACGTGTACGGGCAGGACGAGGAGTGGACGCCCAAGCAGACGCTGGCCTTCGAGAAGGACAGCCTGGGCTTCTACATCAGCGGCCATCCGCTCGATCGTTTCGTTGGCGAGCTGAAGCGTTTCGCCAACGCCACCACCACCAACGCCAGCGAGCGCGGCCCGCGCGCCGAGGTCACCTTGGGCGGCGTGGTGTGCGACTACCAGGAACGCGTGCCCAAGAGCGGCAACGGCAAGTTCGCCTTCTTCAAGCTGGAGGACCAATCAGGCCAGATCGAATTCCACGTGGCCTCGTCCAAGCTGGAGCAGTACCGCGAGGTCTTGGTGAGTGGCGAGCCTCTCCTGGTGTCGGGAACGGTGGACGCGCCCTTCGGCGACGGCGAGGCCGCGCGCGAGCGCATCCGTTTCATGGACGCCAAGCCCCTGGCCAGTATCCGCGCCGAGCGGAGCAGCCTGATGGAGGTGCGCATCAACGCGGACCTGATCAGCGAGGAGCAACTGGCCGGCCTGCGCAAGACCCTGCTGCAATACCCCGGCCCCTGCCGCACGCGCCTTCACCTGGACATCCCCCAGCGCAGCGTCACCGTGCTGGATCTGCCCGAAGAGTACAAAGTGGCTGCCGCGGACGAGTTGCTGGCCAAGCTGGAACAGATCTTCGGGGATCGGGTGGCGCACTTGCGCTGAGCTGCGGTCGGGTCTGTGGCGAATGGGGCATAGCCCATCAGGCGTGGCTGGGATAGGCTGTCAGCTCCGCTCAGACGCGGGGGAGGCGCAGCGATGGTTTGTTCCAGAAGGATGGGGGGAGTCCACAGTCCCTTGTGCAACATCGACTACCCCTACACGCGATTTGCGATGACCAACGACGTGCGTGCCACGCACCCGCGTGACTGCACCTGGCCTCGGGCCTTCACCCATCCTGAGGAGGTCCGGGGGATCTTGGGATTCGAAGCCAACATGACCCTGGTGTCGATGGATGAGTTCGAGGATTCGATGAGCGCTCACGCCAGGTTCGGAACCTACTGCCCTCCATTCAAGAAGGACAAGACGTCGCACTTCTGCGTGGACCAAGGGCGCCGCACCGTCGACGGGCGGCGTCTAGCTTGGCTCTGGATCTTTCCCGACGGTCGGCCTGGGCCGGCGCACAAAGGGATGGGAGTCCCGACGGCGCTGTGGACCAAGCAGGACATCCTGGATGCGTGGAACGCCGCCCACAACCCAACCCTGCCGGTCTTCACTCGACACGTCGAGATCTACTCGGAATTGGCGATCACGTTCTGCCTGCCCCCGCGGTGAGCACGGCCTGGGGCTGCCAAGGTGGCAAATACGCTGACCGAGCCCGGCCTATCCGAGGTCAACGCGCAGCGTGGACCAGGCACCGATGCGGTCGAGGCGATGGCCACGGAGCTCGAATGGCAGGCAGGAGGTGGAGTGTGTCTCTCCACTGGCCAGCGCGGAACGAGCAAGAGTACGGGGGAGCGGCTGTCCCTTCTCAGGTTCGCGCTTAGGCGGAGGGTCGGCTTGGCTTTCTTCCTGCCTTGGTGGTGGGGCCGGGTGGGCTCGGGGCGGCGGCGGGTGCGGGGAGGCTTGGGGCTGGATCGCGCCAGCCAGGGGCGGGGACGAGCCAGGGATCCGGGGCGGACCCGGGCTCGGGGCCACCAAAGCCCGGCCCCATCGCGGGGCGCGCGGGCAAGTCGACGTAGAGCGCGTTGGGGTATTCCCAACAGGCGATGAAGCACACGCCATAGGTCAAAAAGCCGAGCAAACCGGCGGTCCAACCGAAGGAACGCTTCATGGACTGATTCACGATGCGGCCGTCGTCCGTCTTGGCCAAGACGTGCGCGCTGCCCGGAAAGCCCACCTTGCGGACCTCACCGTGGCCACGTCCGACGAATTCGCCGTCCACCCAGATGCGCGCCTGCGGATCGTTGGCGACGATTTGCGTGGTCCCGCAGCCGGCCGTGAGCAGCACGGCCAGCACGGCGACCAGGGAAGAAAGCGGCTGCACGCGAGGCATGGGGTCACCTAGAAACCGATTCCCACGTTGAACATGGGGCCGTGCGACATGGTCCTGCGTTCGGCCTCGTTGTGGTCGGCATACGCGGGATCGGAGGACTCTCGGTAGGCGTTGACGAAGTAGCCGAGCTCGCCGCGAATCTGCACGGTGGACAGGCGACCGAACAGCAGGCCGAAGGCGCCGTGCAGACGCAGGCCGCCGGAGCCCAGACCGCCGAACTGACTGTAGGAGTAGGCCGCCCCGCCGCCCGCGTAGGGCGTGAAGTTCTTGCGCGAGAAAGGTCGGTATAGGCCGATGCCGATTGCGAACGCGTTGACGCTGTCTTCGCGGGTGTGTTCGTTGGGGGTGATCTCGACGAAGGCCTCGGCCATGTAATCACGCGCGTCGTACAACCAGAAGAGGCCGAGGCTCGCCCCCACGCCGACGTCGCCGGCCGGACGGTTGAAAGGCATGATGCCGCCGACGCGCAGACCGACGGTCCGCGTGGCGGTTTGCTTCAGATAGGGTTCGGCCTCACTCGCGGTGACGTTGTCGATCTCCGCGTTGTCGCTCGCGCGCTCGCCTCGGGCGAAGGCCTGCATGAGCCGTCGTATGACCGGATCCAACTGATCGGGGCCGCCGCTGGCGCCCAAGGCGTCGGTGTAGACCGTCTCGCCGGTGGCCACGCGGTAGACGGTCACGCGCATGCGGAAGGTGGACTGCAGGTGTGTGAGGTGAGCCAGGAGCGCGAGGTCCGCCCCCACGCCCCGCGCGGCCTGCACGGCCTCGGCTGGGCTGGGCTCATGCGCATTCGTGGGACCGGAAACCACGACCGCGTTGTGCTTGCCCGCGGTGGCCAGGTGGTCCTTGAGCAGCTCCTGTGCGACCTGACAATAGGACGGGTGTATGTTGATGCCCGACACGGGCAAGATGGCCACTGTCTCGGCCGAGGCCGCCGCGCCAACAGTTGTCACCAAGAATCCGACCGCCAGGACAAGTGCCAATTTCATCGAGTCTCTCCGGTTGTTGGGGATGCGCCGGCCAACTGCAAGTACGGGGCCAGCGGCGGGCGAGGCGAGGAGGGCGGCGATCCACCGCGGAGCCGAGCCGCATGTGAGGGCCACCACGGCCCGGAGTGTGGGCTTTCCCCCGCCGTCTTCACGGGAGTGTCATTTCTTCAACACAAGGAGACATCCGAGCATTGGGGGGATTCGCCTTCCCTCGCCCCTCACGGGCTAGCGCCGAATCCACAGGGTGGCTTGCTTCCAGTGTGTGGCGCGCACCCAATCGTCGAATTGGCCGGGAGGCAGCTCGGTGGAACAGCGATCGTCGACCACCGCCGCATTCACGCCCTCGAACAGGGCGGGCGTCACGGCGGGCAGGTCGGCGGACGGTGAGGCAGCGCGGTCCTTGTCGTGGGTCGCGTTCACCTCGTGCCAGGGCACGCGGCCTCGCGTCCCGCAGCCCAGGTAGACCACGGGGCCGAACTCCTCCTGGGCGGGGCGCGTGGTGGTCAGGGTGCTGAGAACCCAGCTACCGAAGTACTGGATGTTGTCGCTGGCCCGGATGGTCAGCAGATGCGTGGCCAACTCGCTCTGCAGGTCCATGTCTTCGAAGGTGCACACGGCGGATCGGAAGAGGACGTGGGTCACGCCCATGTGGCGCAGGTGTTGCCACGCGGAGGCGGGACCCTTGAACGTGCCCAGCACGGGCGCGCCCACCCAGCGCGGATTGTCCACGACCGCCGGGTGGCCCAGTCCCAGGCGAATGTATTCCAGGTGCAGGAGGACCTTGCTGTCCCGGGCCAGGGCCGCCGAAACGTTGAGCAGATCCGAATGGCCGTCGCGCGCCGAACGGGGATCGCCGCGAAAAGTGGACGACAGCACGTGCACGGCCGCCCGCAGGGGTGAGTCGCCCACCATGGCGTGTGTGGCCAGGAAGGGCACGTCACCCGCGCTGATGAGCTGAAAGGCCACGAGCGACGCCACGCCCAGCCGGGCCGGGAGTCCCGTGCGCCAGGCCAGGGCGAAGATCGCGGCGACCACGGCCGCCATCCAGGGCAGCAGGGCCTGCAGGTAGCGGTCCTGGTGGAAGGTCCAGTACCAGACGACCAAGCCCAGCAGACAAGCGCCCGCCAAGACCCACACCCGGCGCGTGCGACGCAGAAAGGGCAACAACGCCAGGCTCAGCGTGAAGAGGAAGCCGAACACGGGGACGTCGCGGTGGAAGGTATTCCAGTCGTGCGGCTGGTAGGCGAACGTGAACGGCGCCCGCGCCGTCTCCAGCAGGCGTTGGGCCAGCGTGCCCTCGGGCATCCAGCCCGAATCGTGCGATACGCCGGCCAGGCCCTCGCGCCACGGCTGCGACGGGAAGACGTGGCTCAGGAAGGGATAGACGGGGTTGTGGTACCAGACCAGGTTGGTCAGCCAGTGCGCCGAGCTGAAGAGCAAAAAGCCACCTAGCCCGGGACCGATGAGGACCCACAGCAGACGACCCACGGGCGTGCGTCCGCGGAGCACGTGCACCACGGATGCGCTCAGCACGACCAGCGCGGCGCCGGCCAGCAGGTAGGTGGCCTGCGCCTTGGTCATGGCCGCACCCGCCGCCAGCAGGGCGAGCAGCAGGGCGCGCCGGGGCGAGAAGGCGCGCACCAGGCGAAGCGTGGCCAGCGCCATGGGCACGGCCCAGAAGGCCAGGACGTGGTCTGCGGCCACGTTCAAGTTGGAGTCGTATAGGAAGATGCCCGGGAACAGAAAGACGCAAACCCAAGTCCCCCGCACGCGCCGGCCGTGCAGCAGTCTCTGCACCAGCAGCGGCACGCCTGCCAAGGTCACCAGGAAGAGCAGGAATTCCTGGTGCGCCGCCAGCTCGATGCGCAGATGCAGATCGGAACCGGGCAGGGACAGGGCCCAGGTGTACAGCCACGAGGAGAGGTGGGGATAGGTGCCGACGAACCAGCCCTCGGGGAACATGGCGATGCGCCCCGAGGTGGCGAAGTGCTCGGCCATGCCCAGGTGGTACCAGCGCGAGTCGAAGGCCACGTTTTGCGTGGTGAGCAGCGGCAGATACACGAGGAGGAGGGCGATGGCGCCGAAGCCCACGATGAACGGCAGCCAGGGCGAGGGCTGGGCGGGCGATCCGCTTGGTGCGCGAGGCCGTCGCGCCATCCGGCGCGCGTCGCGCACGGCAGGCCATGCCCCCAGCGCCATGAGGCATCCCGGCAGGGCCCAGAAATAGATGGCGCCCAGCCCATGCAACAGGCCGACGGCCACGGTGGCCACGGCGAACACCCAAACGCCCGCGGCGAAATCCACGAGCAAGCGCTCGCGGCAGGCGAGCGGATCGCCTTTGACCAGCCAACCCACGACCAGGTGCCCGACGGACCAGCAGCCCAGGCCGAAATACAAGGTCAGGCCGTAGACAGCGGCAAAACGCCAGAACAGCCAATCCTGCAAGGGCTGGCGCCCGTGCAGAAAAGCCAGGCTCAGCCCCACGGCCGCCAGGGCCAAGGCGAGCAAAACGAACGCACGAATCCGCTCCCACCGGGTCGGGGCGTCTTGGGGGGCCATGGGGCGACTATGCCTTGTCTCCGACGCCGTTGTCTGTGATCGCGATGACGCTGCCAGCAGAGGGAGCGGCTGGTGTGCGCGAGCGGCGAGCTGTAGAGCTCGCCGCCCGCGGCGAGAGTCTGCCATCGCTGTTTGGCGGCGTGGCCGGGCCGCGGCGTCGTCGCTTGAACACCTGGACCGAACCCACTCCGAACGTGGGCCGGCGAGCGCCGCGAGCCTCCTCTACCTGGCGTGCTTGATGGTGAAGTGCTTGCGGGTGATGCCGCGGTCCACGTCGGTGACGGCCTCGTCCACGACCTCCAGCCCGCGCGTCTCCGCGGACGCGTTCACGTCGCTCTTGGCCACATTGCCGGAGGGCTTCTTGGGCTCCTTGGGCTTCTTGGTGGCGGCTTGGGCCTTGCGGCGCTCGGACTTGGCCTTCTCGGCGTCGGCGGCCAGGCGGGCCAGCACGTCGGCCTTGGGCACCTCACGGCGCGAGGCGTACAGGAAGATGTCCTCGTGGCCCGTCTCCTTGTCCAGGCGGAACCATTTGCCCGCCTCGGGAATGCGGCGCTCGGTCTCGGGTTTGAGCGGCTCGGCGGTGAGCAGGTTGCGCTCGCCGTCTGCCGAGGCCAGCGCCACGTACACGTAGGCCGGCTCTGCCGCCGAGACGTAGAGGGCCAATTCGTCTCCGCTGCGCAGGGTCTGGCCCGAGGCCAGCGTGTTCACGCCTTTGGCCGTGCGGGCCTCCACGCGCAGACTGACGTCCACGGGGCTGCCGTCGTCCACCGGCGGGGCGGCAACCGGGGGTGGCCCGGGCTCCGGCGCGGGCGCCGGCGCGGGCGCGGGGACTGGGACCGCGGCCACGGGCGAGCTGGCAGGCGCCCGTCGCTGGGGTGCGTGACAACCCAGGGCCCCGACCAGGGGGCCAAGAAGCAGGATGGTGAGCTTGCGCATGACGAGTCTCCTTTCTTGCGGGCCTACTTGATGGACTTGAGCGGCGCGCCTTTGCCGATGGCGATGAAGGGCGCCCAGTAGCGCGGCTCGGGGTGCTTGCTTCGCACGGCCAAGGCGGCCCGGCGCAGCGCCTCGACCCGCCCCTGTCCGGCGAGCAGATTGCGGTAGTAGGCGGTCATCATCTCGCGCGTGACGGCGTCGTCCACCTTCCACAGGCTGGTGACCAGGGTCTGGGCGCCCGCCACCACCAGCGCGCGGCGCAGGCCGTACACGCCCTGGCCCAGGTTGTCCACCTGACCGCGGCCGCTCTCGCAGGCCGACAGCACGACCAGTTGCGTGCCCCACAGGTTCATGCCCGCCACCTCGAGAGCGGTGGCCAGGCCCGCCGGGTCGAGCACCACGCCTGCGCCCTGCTCCTTCGAGAGCGGCAGGCCCACGTGGGCCAGCAGCAGCATGGAGCTGAGCAGGGGATCGCCCGCGCCCGCCGGTCCGGCCAGGGCCATCAAATCGCCGCCCACGATGTCCACGCCGCGCGAGTTGCGGGTGCCGGCCGAGGTGTCGGGACGGAACAGACCGTGGGTCGCCACGTGGAGGATGCCGGGTGACTGCACGCCCAGAAGCGCCTCCTTGCTCGCCTTCGCGCCCACCAGCAACCGGGCCTTGGGCAGGAGCTTACCAATGGCTTTGGCCTCCTGCTCGGTGCCGGCCAGGGGGCTGGGCGCCTGCTTGAGCTTGAGCGCGCCCTTGGCCAGTGCCATCTTGCGCGTGTTCGCGTCGGGATGGCGATCCTCGACGATCTCGAAGCCACGCGTGGCCCCTGCCTCGTCGACCTGGCCAGCCCCGCCTTTGACGAACTCGGGCTTGGCCAGCAGGGTCACGGTCTTGGACGACGCCTCGTTCGGATCACGCAGCAGATCGCGGCCCGAGGTCACGTAGGTGAGCTGGTAGTTGTCCACCAGGTAGGCCTTGCCGTCGTGGAGCGCCCAGAAGGGCACCAGGTTGAGCTGACCGTCCAGCGATAGGACGAGCGTCTTGCTGCCTTTGAGGGAGGTGCCGATGGGCGCCAGGACCTGCTTGTAGAGCTCCTGGCCCAGGGCCGCGCCGTCGGTCTTGTCGGCACCCGCCTCCGTGGCGCCGGCCAGGTAACGCTTCACGGAAGCGTCGATGGTGGCGCTGGCACCCAGAGAGGCGCTGTGCACCTCGCCCTTGTGATTGAGGACCAAGGCCGTGTACTGCACGCCAGCCCAGCGCGGCTTGCCCGCGGGCGCCGCAAAGGCGTACTGGCGATGAGCCACGAGCTCGACCAGCACGCCGTCGGCGGGCAGGGCGGCGGCGACCTGGCCCACCACCTTGTCCAGCGAGGGCAAGGCGCTCTTGGCGCGCAGGACGGCCGAACGCCGCGCCAGATCCTGTTCCAGTTGTTCGGCGCGCTCATAGTCGCTCTGCAGCCCGGCGGGGTCGCTGCCCAGGGGCGACAGCTTCTTGTGTGCGATCTCGCTACGCAGCGAGCGCAGCTCTTCCATCTTGGCCAGGTCCGCGGCGTTCAGGTTGGCGTACAGGGCGCGCGACGTGCCCGCCGCCTCGTCCACCGAACGGCCCTTGCGCAGCAGCGCCACCGACAGAGCCAGCGGTGCAGCCTGAGGCGCGAGCTTGGGGTCGGCGAGCAGCGAGTACACGACCTCCTCCTGGACGCGCAGGAAGCGCAGCAAGGCATCCACGCGCGATTCGCTGGACGCCATGCCCACGGTGCGCACGAGCTGCTCGGATATGTTCTGCGCCTCGCGGAAGGTGGCCAGCGCCTCGTTGCCGCGTCCGGTGGCCACCTGCAGCGCTGCCAGATACGACAGCGAGACGGCCAGATCGGGGTGTTCGGGGCCCAGCTTCTTGCGGCGGAGCGCGATGGCCTGCTTGAAGAACGGCTCGGCCTTGCTGTAGTTGCGCTCGGCGTAGGCGGCGCAGCCCAGTTGGTGCAGCGACTCGGCCACCTCGGGGTGCTCGGGGCCCAGCTTCTTTTCGCGAATGGCCCGCGCCTCGCTGAGGCTCTTCTCGGCCTCACGCGCCCGGCCCTGAGCCACCTGCAACTCGCCCAGCGTGGTCAGCGCCTGCGCCACCATGGGGTGCTCGGGACCGAACTTGGTCTTCCAGATGCGCAGGGCCTCCTCCTGGGCCGCCTGGGCACTCTTCAGATCGCCCTTGGCCTGATAGAGGCGGGCCAGGCTGGCCAGTGACTCGGCGATCTCCGGGTGATCGGCCGGCAGCTTGGCCTTGCGAATTTTCAAGGCTTCCTGCAGGCGCGCCTCGGCCTGGGTGAAATCGCCAATGGCGAAGTACAGCTCGGCCAGCGCGTTCTCCGACTGGGCCACCTCGATGCCCTGGCCCAGCTTCTTGCTGCGGATGTCGCGCGACTGCTTATACAGATCCTCGGCCTTGAGGAAGTCGCCGCGCGTCTTGTTGAGCACACCCAGGTTGTGGAGCGAATCGGCCACGTCGGGGTGATCGGCACCCAGCTTGCGGCGGCTTTCCAGGGCGTGGTTGTAGTACTCCTCGGCACGGCCGTACATGGCCAGCGTGCGATAGATCGAACCCAGGTTGTCGTAGGACTGGGCCACGTCGCGGTGATCGGCGGCCAGGGCCTTCTGCCGGGTGGTCAGGGCCTTGCGGTACAGATCGAGCGCCGGGCCGTAGCTGCCCAGTAGCTGCGTGAGCTCGCCGAGGTTGTTCTGCGACTGGGCCACGCACAGGTGATCCTGTCCCAGCTTCTGGCCGCGCAGGTCCAGGGCCTGCTTGAGGTTGTCTTGCGCGCGATCGAGGACGCCAGCCGCGCGGTAGATCTGACCCATGGTGGTCAGCGATTCGGCCTCGTCGAGGGCGGCCACCATCTTCTTGGCCGCGTCGCCCTTCTCGGCCGCCTTGGCCAAGTCCTGGCGAATCTTCAGGCCGCGCGCCGCGGGGGCCACGGCGTTGACGTACTCACCCATGGCGAGTTGGACCACCGCCTCCTTGTTGAGCAGACGAGCCACCTCGGGGCTCTCGGGGCCCGACTTCTTCTCAACCTGGTCACGGGCCGCCTTGAGGGCCTTGGCCGCGGCCGCGTAGTCGGCGCGCGCGAAGGCCTCGGTGGCCTGCTTCTCCAGGGCCGCGGGATCGTCCTTGCCCGCGGACGCGGCAGGGGCCGCGGCCACGCCGGGCTGGGTGCACTCTTGCGCGTAGTAGAGCTGGGCCGAGGCGATGCGCAGGCGGCGAGACTCTTCCTCGCGCGCCTCCGTCTCCCTTCGCTCGGCGGCCGACCTCTCCAGCGCGGCGGCCACGCTCTTGATGGCATCCACGGCCAGCGGTCCGGCCAGCTTGATCAGCGCCACCGAGTCCTCGGTCAGCTTGCCATGGGCCAGATCGTCCAGGCCCTCCAGCCCGGGCACCCGCATGTTGCCGGGCAGGCTGTTGCGTGCCGTGCTGATCTTCTGCCGCAAGGCCGTGCACGACGTCGCGCCTGACGCCAAGGCCACGATGCCCGCGAGCACCAGCCCGCGGCTCCAACACTTCCTGATCATGTCCTCACTCCTCCTAGGGCGCGCTCTGGGCGCACCGGAATCCAACGTTCTTGAGAGCCTTGTCGGCCTCGCGTCGGCTGCGACCGGCACTGCGGCACACGTCCGCGGGGTAGGCCCAATCGCCGCCGCGGATCACGCGCCGGATGGCCGCATCCGGGCTGGCCGCATCGCCCACCACCGGATCGGCACACGCGCCGCAGTCGGAGTAGGTCTCGGCAAAGGCGTCGGCCACCCACTCACCCGCGTTCCCTGCCATATCGAGGACGCCCTCGGGCGTGGCGTCATCCGGGTTGGCGCCCACCTCGTCGGGGCCGCTGCCCGCGGGGCAGCCGTTGCCGGGATCGCGGCCAAAGGCCACGCTGGCGCAGTTCGGTACCTGGTTGCCCCAGGGATAGGCGCGTCGGGTGGTGTCGCGTGCGGCGCGTTCCCATTCGGCCTCGGTGGGCAGGCGCTTGCCCTGGGCGCGACAATACTGGTTCGCGGCCAGCCAGCTCACTTGCACCACGGGCCAGCGCCCGCGTCCCGCGCGCGCCGCGAAGCCGTGGTCCGTGGCCGCGATGCCGCCCACGGCGGGGTGCAGATCCGCCAGCATGCGGCCGTGGGCGTCGCGCACCGACTGGCCCGCGACCTTCACGGCCTGCCCCGACAACCAGCGCGCGAAGGCCTCGTTGGTGACCTCCGTGCGGTCGAGGAAGAAGCCCTTGAGCGTGACCTGGCGAACCGGGCGCTCGCGCTCGTAGATCTCGCGCTTGCAGGCCACGCCCAGCTTCTGGCACATGGCGAAGGCGGCCTGGATGTCCTCATCCGAGCTGCCCATGGCAAAACCGGTGGGTGGCAGAAAGACCATGCCCGCGGGCGCCTGAGGAGGGGGCGGCGGCGCGGGGCGCGTGTCCACCGCCTCGGCCCGCGCGGCCGGCTGCGTGCGCGGGGCCAGCCATAGGGTGAGTCCACCGGCCAGCCCCGCCAATCCCACCACGCCGGCCACGATGAGACCGGTGTGTCGTTTTGGCGCATCTGTCTTGCGGGGCATGCGCTCGGTGGCGTTGACGTCGGGGCGGCCGGGCTGCACCTGAGCCGCCAGCGTGCTGGGCAGGATCTTGGTTGCCGTCACCGCGGGCATGGCAGCCGAAACCATGGTGCGCGCGACCGGCGCTTGCGGACCGAGCCCGCGCAACATGGATTCGATCTCGGCCATGCTCTGCACGCGCAGGGCGGGATCCTTCTGCAGCAGGCGCGCGATGAGATCGTCCAGGGCCTGCGGCACGCGCGGTTCGAACTGGCTGGCGCGCGGCGCCTCTTGCGTGAGGTGGGCGGCGATGAGCTCGGCCGGATTCTCGCTGGCAAAGGGCGGCCGGCCGCAGGCCATCTCGAAGAGCATGCAGCCCAGCGAATAGATGTCGGCCAGGTGGTTCACCCCGCCCTGACCGCGGCACTGCTCGGGCGACATGTAGCGGGGCGTGCCCAGCAGCATGCCGGCCTGGGTGTGCGAGGCCATGCCCGTGTTCGACACCAGCTTGGCGATGCCGAAGTCCAGGATCTTGACCACCGTGCCAGGCGTCCCGCGGGGATCGAGGGCCAGAAACACGTTGTCCGGCTTGAGATCGCGGTGAACGATCCCGTTCTCGTGCGCGGCCGTCATGGCGTTGGCCATGTCGGCGGTGATGCGCATCAGATTCGGGATGTCGTCGGCCAGACTGCCCTTTCGGTGCAGGCAAGCGCCCAGACTCTCGCCCTCCAGGAACTCCATGATGATGTACGCGCGTCCGTTGGCGTGTACGTCACAGTCCAGGATCTCCACGAAACCCGGGTGTTTGATGATGGAAGCCGCGCGCGCCTCCGCGAAGAAGCGCGCCAACATCTCCTGGTTGTTGGAGTACTCGGGCAGCAAGACCTTGACCGCCACCTTGCGCTCGATGCGCCGGTGCTCGGCCAGGTACACCGCACCCATGCCGCCGGAACCGATATGCCTAACAACTGTGTAGCCGCCGAAGTTTTCGCCGATCATGGGGGTCGAACGTGTAAGCCCGAGTAGGTGCGCGAACTATCGTCAGGGTTGTCCGACGAGTCAAGGTTACGCACCGCCGCGCCGCTCAGAAGATGAACCTCATGAGGGTTCTGGCCAATTGGCCGATGGAGACCGAGGCCAGGTAAACGGGCAGGATGGGCAGAAGCGCGACGAGTGTCATCTCGCCGATGAAGCGGGCCGAGAAGGGCACGATGCGCGTTTCGTCGACCACGCGGTAGGCGCCGCCCAGATCATTGAGGGCCTGGATGTCGTCGCTGCCCAGGGGACTGTCGCGCGTGTCGCCGAGCCAGCGCCTCTCGAACGCGTGCACGTAGGTGCGTGCGAAGACGCCGTACTTGTATTCGTCCAGGCGCTTGGTTTGGACCAGCGCGGGCACGAAGGCCAGGAGCGGCGCCACGACCAGCACGAGCGACAGGCCCACGTAGGCCAGGATGGTGGGCACCATGTGCGGGAAGGGCATGCCCGCGAGAAGGCGCATGCCGAGCTCGGACGCGACCACCGTGCCCAACGCCAGGATGACCAACCCGAAAGCGCGCGAGGGCTGAACCAGCACGCCCAGCCCGCCCGCGCGATCGGGATGTGAGCCGATGAGCGTCAATTTGAGGCGCGAGACGTGGGCCAGGAGCACGATCCAGAGGAGCCAGCGTTGCGCCCAGCGGAGCAGGAGGAAGCGGAAGAGAGGAATCGCCACCATCCCGTACCACCAGCCTGGCGCCGAGGAGGTCAGCTTCAGCGTGATCGGGGTCGGGATGAGGGCCAGCCCGAGCAGCAGCAACTCCAGGACGCGCGACTTGCACCACGCGGCCATGCGTCGCTCGTCGTGGTGCAAGGTCGCCTCGGTGGCACCCACCGCCAGTCCCGATTTGCGCAGATAACGCAGGGTAAGCTGGACCCGCCCCTCCACCACCGGTTCGGCGAGCAGCAGCAACGGGGCCGCGACCAGCCAGCGCAGGTGGGATTGCAGGCTCAGCAGGACGGGATCCCAGTGGCCCGTGCGCAGGTACCCGGGCACGCCCAGGACCACGAAGGGCAACCAGGCCACGGCCACCAGGGCCAGGGTGAGCCGCCTGGGCTCCGGCCCGTCGCGGTGAAGGATATGTAACCTGCGCAGCGCGCTTTCGAAGATGCCGCCGCCCCACAAGGACCCGTCGCCCATGATGCCGTTCACGCCGCGAAAGGCTACGTGGTCAACCGCGCCAGGGCCAGCGCGTGCCCATGCGATGTGTTGCGCCGAGGCCGCCGCCCACTGACGGCCGCCTGCAGCGGCACGCGCGGCATCGACGAGCAGGGCGAACCTCTTCACGAATTCTTGGCTCTGAGGTGGCAGAGGTCATCACAGTGTCGAAATACGTCATCATCGGAGGAGTCGCCGGAGGGGCGACCGCGGCGGCTCGCTTGCGGCGCCTGGACGAGAAGGCTGAGATCATCCTGCTGGAGCGCGGCGAGCACATCAGCTACGCGAACTGCGGCCTGCCGTACTACGTCGGTGGCGCGATCACCGAGCGCTCCAAGCTCTTCGTGATGACGCCGGCGCGCTTCAAGGCCACGCTGGCGGTCGACGTGCGGACCGGGCACGAGGTCAAGGTCATCGATCGCGCGGGCAAGACCGTGACCGTGATCGACAAGGCCACGGGCCGGTCGTACGTGGAATCCTACGATGCGCTGGTCCTATCGCCGGGCGCTGAACCCGTGCGGCCGCGCATCCCCGGCATCGAGGACGAGCGCATCTTCACGCTGCGAACCGTGCCGGACATCGATGCCATCAAGGAGCACGTCGACGCCCGCCGGCCCGAGCGCGCCATCGTGGTGGGCGCCGGGTTCATCGGTCTGGAGATGGCCGAGAACCTGCGCGAGCGCGGCGTTTTCGTGACCATCGTCGAGGCGCTGGACCAGGTGATGAACGTCATCGACTTCGAGATGGCGGCCATCGTGCACGAGCACCTGAAAGCCAAAGGCATCGAGCTGTACCTGGGCGATTCGGTCGAGGCCTTCGCCAAGGACGGCGCGCGGCTGCAGACCAGACTGAAGTCCGGCAAGTCGCTGGTGGCCGACATGGTCATCCTATCCATCGGCGTGAGGCCCGAGAACCAGTTGGCGGCGGCGGCGGGCCTGCGCCTGAACGAACGCGGTTACATCGTGACCGACGCGCACATGCGCACCAGCGATCCGTCGATCTACGCGGTCGGCGATGCGGTCGCGGTCACCCATCGGGTCACGGGGGCCGCGTGTACCGTGCCGCTGGCCGGGCCAGCCAACAAGCAGGCGCGTATCGCCGCGGACAACATCGCGGGCCCCGCGCGCGAGTATCGCGGGGCCATCGGGACCGCCATTGCCAAGGTCTTCGATCTGACGGTGGCCTGCACGGGCCTGGCGGAGAAGACCTGCCTGCGCGACGGCATCGCCCACCGCGCGGTGATCGTGCACCCCAACAGCCACGCCGGCTACTACCCCGGCGCCAAGCCTTTCTCGCTCAAAGTGCTGTTCAATCCCGAGAACGGCAAGCTCCTGGGTGCCCAGGCCGTGGGCTACGAGGGCGTGGACAAGCGCATCGACGTGATCGCGGCGTTTATCGCCACGGGTGCGCAGGTCGGCGTCCTCAAGGAGTTCGAGCACGCCTATGCCCCGCCCTTCGCCAGCGCCAAGGATCCCGTCAACTACGCCGGCTTCGTCGCCGAGAACATCATGGAAGGCCGCAGCCGCCATGTGAGCTGGCGCGACGTGGCCGCCTTGGCCAAGAAGGGCGCGCTTTTCCTCGACGTGCGCACCCCCGAGGAATTCAGCCTCGGGCATCTCGAAGGTGCCGTGAATATCCCCAACACGGAGATCCGCACGCGCCTGGACGAGGTGCCGCGCGATCGCTTCGTGGTGGTCTACTGCGGGGTCGGCATTCGCGGCTACCTGGCCGAGCGCGTGCTGGTCGACAATGGCTACCGTGACGTGGCGAATCTGGCCGGGGGCTGGAAGACCTACGAGGCCGCCACCGCGGTCCAGGGCAACGAGGGCCTGTACCGCGTGGGCGTGGGCGCTCTGGGCAACAAGGACGTGGCCCCTGTGACCTACACGGAAGGCTCGGGGACTCCCGAGAGCACCCCTGACGGCGAGGTCGTACAGGTGGACGCGTGCGGCCTGCAGTGCCCGGGCCCCATCATTCGTCTGAAATCCGAGGTCGATCGCGCGGCCCCTGGAACGCGCATCGTGGTGCGCGCCAGCGATCCCGGTTTCATGCGCGACGCCGGGGCGTGGTGCCGCCTCACCGGCCACACCCTGGAGCGCATGGATGACGATCGGGGCACCATCGTGGCCACCATCGTCAAGCGCATCCAGGAGCAG
>JAEXQJ010000262.1 GCA_023438785.1 Pseudomonadota bacterium | reverse complement strand
CCGTGGGGGCGGGGGGGGCGGCGGTGGTCGTGGGGGGGTGGGGGGCGGGCGCCCTCGACACCGTGCTGGCCAACGTGGACCTGGCCGCCTCCGCGCGCCAACCGCTGTGCCAGGACACGGGCACGCCGGTGGCGTGGATCCACCACCCGGCGGGCCTGTCGACGCGCATGCTGACGCGCGCCTTCGAAGAGGCGGTCCGTCAGGCCACGGCCCGCAGTCTGCTCCGCCCCAACGCCGTGGACCCGCTGAGCGACCGCAACACGGGCAACGGTCAAGCACCCGGCATCCCCACCGTGCACTGCGAGGAGTGGGACGCGGAGGATGTGGAGGTGGCCCTGCTGCTCAAGGGCGGGGGTTGCGAGAACGTGGGTGCGCAGTACTCGCTGCCCGACACGCGCCTGCACGCGGGACGGAATCTGGAGGGTGTCCGCCGCTGCGTCCTCGACGCGGTCTACCGGGCGCAGGGCAAGGGCTGCGCGCCAGGTGTGCTGGGCGTGTGCTTCGGCGGCGATCGCGCCTCCGGCCACGCCGAGGCCAAGCGGCAGCTCCTGCGCCGCCTGGATGACCGCAACCGGGTGCCCGAGTTGGACGCCATGGAACAGCGGATCCTGAACCAGGCCAACCAACTGGGCATCGGCCCCATGGGTTTCGGGGGCAAGACCACTCTGCTGGGCGTGAAGATCGGCCACTTGGGTCGCCTGCCCGCCAGCTACTTCGTTTCCGTGGCGTACATGTGTTGGGCCAACCGCCGTGTGCGCGCGCGCATTTCCAGCCGGGGAGAACTGACGTGGCTCGACTGACTCTGCCTTGCGACGAAGCGACGGTGCGCGCCCTCAAGGTGGGCGATTTCTTGCAGCTCTCCGGGCGCCTGCTCACGGGCCGCGACGCCGCCCACCAGTGGCTGCTCGCCGCCTTCCGCGACGAGGTCGCGCCCTATTGCCGAGACTCGGTCATCTATCACTGCGGTCCCGTGGTGGCCAAAGAGGGCGACCGCTACCGCTTCGTGGCCGCCGGCCCCACGACCAGTGCCCGCGAGGAGCCGTACCAGGCCGACGTCATCGAGCGCTACGGCTTGCGCGGCGTGATCGGCAAGGGCGGCATGGGCGCCAAGACGGGCGCGGCCCTGCAGAAACAGGGCGCCCTGTACCTGCACGCCATCGGCGGCGCGGCCCAAGTGCTGGCGCAGGCGGTGACCGAAGTGGAACGCGTGTTCCAACTCGACGAGCTCGGCGTTCCCGAGGCGCTGTGGGTCATTCGGGTCAGAGACTTCCCCGTGGTCGTCACCATGGACAGCCACGGCGGCTCGCTGCACGCCGCTGTGGATAGCGCCTCCGAGGGCACGCTGCGCCGATTACTTGGAATCTAGTTTTCACCCGGCGGGCTGGGCTCCGGCGGCATATTTCAGGACGCGCACCTTCTCCATGGTGACAAGCGCCCCGCCGGTGATCATCTCGTCGAGGATGGGCAGCAGCTTGTCGATGTGCTCCTGATCGTCGACCACCTCGATGAGCACGGGCAGATCACCCGTGAGGTCCACCAGATGAGCGGTGTGAATCACGCTGGAGGCGCCGAACCCCGCCAGCCCGTGAATCAACGTGGCCCCGGCGAAGCCCTCGGCCCGCAGCCGATTGAGCAAGGCCCGGTGCAACGATTTGTGGTGCCATTTGTCCGAATCGCCAATGAAGATGCGAACCAGCGTCTGCTCACCGTCGAGAACGCGCATGTGAACGCCCCCTACCCCACCAGTTTACGTGCCAGGACCAGGCCGAGCAGGCCCGCCGCGAAACACCCGATCAGCGTCACGCCCAAGTTGATGAGCGCCGTGCGCGGCGCCCCATCCAGCAGACGCGTGGTCTCGTAGTTGAAGCTGGAATAGGTGGTCAGACCACCCAAGAGACCGGTGGTCAGCGCCAGCCGCAACGTGGCCGGGAAGCTGGCCAGGTTGAGCCCCAGGTGCATGATGAACGAGATGAGGAAGCATCCAGCCAGGTTCACGATGAGCGTGCCGTACGGAAAAGCCGTGCCCAAACGTTGCCCAGCCCACAAGCCGACGAGATAGCGTGCCCCGGTGCCCGCGGCGCCACCGAGGCAGATCCAAAAAAAGCGTGCCATCGCGGAGAAACCTACACGATTGCACCGTCGGTGAGCGCCGAACGTGCAGGCCTCGCCCGCAGCTCCGCTGCAAACGTCAAGCGGCAATGCGGGCTGTGGAAAACTCAGTGTCTGATCGTGCGTCGCCGTAAGTGTCAAGACTCGATCAGGTAACAACGGCGTGTCGGATAAGAAGCGCATGCGAAGTGCGGATCCCATGTTGTCGCGCCTGCCAGATGTGCTACTAGTTCTGCCCGCTGCTTCGGTTGATCGAGTTTTCAACAAGCACGCTGACGAGGTGACCGGATGGAGGAGAAACTGATGAGTCAAGCTGTGCCTTTGTCGTCTGCAACCGTCGAAGTCCGGCGCTGTCGCCCGGCGACCTCGCCCACCCAGACCGATGCTCCCCGCCTCGGCTCGGCCCTCGAACGATGTAGTAAGGCCCTACGCTATCTGGACGTGACCAGCGTTCGCGACCGCCGCGCCCTACAGTGGATTCGCAGACTGCAGGAGATCCTCGGCGCGCAAGACGTGCCCGAGAGTACGGTCCTGTGGACAAAGCGTGCAGCCGCGCTGTCACCGGCAGAACGCGCGGACTTTGCCGATGCGCTCGACCGGCTCCAGGCCTGGCTGAAGACCGAATCGCGGTGTCGAATGTGATGGGAACCCTGGAGGGTTCCCAAACCCTCCCGCGATGGTACGCGCCGGGCTAAGCCCGGCGCTCC
>JAEXQJ010000256.1 GCA_023438785.1 Pseudomonadota bacterium | reverse complement strand
CACCTGTACCGCCCTTGCCGCCTGCGCCCGCTGTCCCGGGTGCCCCTGCCCCACCCACGCTGCCAGCCGTCCCAGCGGCGCCGCTGTCGGGCGCCGTGGATGAGGATGACGACGAACAGGCGCTCAGAAGACCGAAGACTGCGATGGACAGAATCAGATGCAGACGGCTCATGTGCTCCTCCCGGTCCAGGGTAGCCGAGTTCAGCTCACGCGCCCTCTGTCGCGACAATTCCACCGATTCGTATCTACGAATCATAGACACACGCGCGACCCGGAGAAAACGCCGAGGGAAGGCGAGCCCGCGTACCGGCACACGGGCTGCAAAGGCCAGGACTGTCCGCCCATGGGGCGGGAATCACGAAAGGAGTCTCTCATGTCACTCGCGCTCGCCTCGCTACTGCTCGCTGCCGTCGCCCCTGTCCCCCAGCCTGCCGCCCCGACCCTACAGGCCGAACTGACGCTGGGCTCGGCGGTGAGAGAGCGGGAAATCCAGCCGCTGCCCGAGACGGTGAGCGCGGGCCAGACCGTGTACGCCTGGAGCGAAATCAAAGGCGCAACGGGCGACCACGTGGAGCACGTTTGGACGTGCAACGGCAAGGAGCTGGCTCGCCACAGTCTGACGCTCGGCAACTCAAAGCGCTGGCGCACCTGGAGTCATCAAAAGGTCTCCGCCGGCTCGTGCCACGTCGAAGTGCTGGGGCCCGACGGCACGCGCCTGCAGGAGACCACCTTCGAGGTGGGACCGGCCGCGCGCTGACCGGTGGTGCCCCGCGCGTGGCGGCGGCAACACTCGCCGGAGCATCCACAGTCAGTGACAGGTGACGGTTCCAGCTGCCATGCTGGTGGTCGAGACACAGAGAGGGGGAGACGCTTCGATGCTCTGGCAGCCTTGGGAGAAATGCATCGAGCCGCAGTTTTCGCTGGGTGCACCCGCGGCAGAGCCGCACGTTCCAGTATCGTCGAAATGGCACGATCCACTGCCAGGCATTGGTGCTTTCTCGACGGCTCCGCTGCAGTCGTAGTCGAAGCCAACGCCGCACGCTGAGGTGGAGGTCGCGAAATACAGGTTCTGGTCGGGATGGATGAGTGATTCGCTGTCGCAGCAGTCCCACCTGTCGTCCGACCGCGGTGCGATGAAGCCGGGCAAGAGAGAAGACGTCACTCCACACCACGACTGCTGGTTCGAGCGGTCCGGATACCCGTCACCATCGTTGTCCACGTAAAAGCTCACGCATCTCCCGGCCGCACACTGTGCGTCGCCCGTACAGCGTTGCCCGTCGGCAAGCAGGCAGGCCCCATCCTTACAACGCTCGCCTGCGCCGCAAGCCTTCGTGCAGGAGCCGCAGTGGGCGCTGTCGGTCTTCAAATCCACACACTGATTCGAGCAGATGCTTTTGCCCGCGCTACAGGAGAGACAAGAGGCGCCGGAGCAAACGGCCCCCGGAGCACAGTCCTCCATTCCGGAGCAACTCGTGCGGCAGGAGGTGGCGCCACAGGCGTAGTTGCCACAGGAGAAGCTGTCGACCGAGCGGCAGGCGCCTGCGCCATTGCAGGACCGGCTTGGAGTCGCGGTGCCCCCTGAACAACTCGCGGCAGCGCAGACCGTTTCAGCGTTGGGCATCACACAGCCGGCGGACACTCCATCGCACTTGCCGGCGCATGCTCCCGACCCGGGACACGGCTGCTTGCTTGTCGGCGGCGCACTGACCACGGCACTGCAGGTTCCGATCTTCCCCACCAACTTGCAGGACTGGCATTGGCCGGAACAAGAGTCGTCGCAACAGACTCCTTCGACGCATATGCCACTTGCGCAATTCGCGCCGGAAGAACACGCGGTCCCCAAGGAACTCGCCGCGACATCGACCATGGAATCCGTCGC
Source organism: Pseudomonadota bacterium (assembly GCA_023438785.1). GTDB lineage: Bacteria > Myxococcota_A > Polyangia > Fen-1088 > Fen-1088 > Fen-1137. The sequence goes on along the minus strand of JAEXQJ010000256.1, from coordinate 7,838 downwards.
GATCCGAGAGTCCCCCGTGTTCGTCGCATCCCGGAGCGCAGCGTCCACCGCCAACATTCCACCGGTCGATACCACCGCCTCCCCGGTCTCCGCCCCCGCATCGAAGGAGAGGCCGCCAGATGAAGCTGCCTCTCCGGCCGCCCCATCGATGGTCTCCTTGTCCCCGCTCGCCGGAACCCCACCCGTCGCAACCGTTCCTCCTGTCGAAGGAGCGGCATCCACAGACGACGAAGCAGCGCCATCGAACGGAATGGCCTTGTTGCCCGAGTCCACCGCGGCCGAATCTGGCCTGGATGCAGGCTCCTTGTAGCAGCCCGATAAGAAAAGAGCGATCCCTCCCGTTAGTGGACAACCCTAGTCAGCCTTGGCGAGGGCGCCCGCTATCGGGGGCAGGCCCTGGGACGAGTGAATACACTGCGCGCTTCTTTCCTTCAAGACTGGAGCAGACAGGACGGCCCGCCTGGCCCCATAGCCCTGGCGAGACCTCGCCCCTTCACCCTGGAGCGTGACACCCGCACCATCTCTGCCCTGGTCGCGGTACCAGGGTCGAGCGTCGACTCAGCCCCCACTCGAGCCCCCCTAGCAGGATCGTCCCTATTCGGATTGTCAGCGTCCGATCGAGGACAGGGCCAAGGCAGGTTGAGCGCAAACTTTTGTCGCATCGACTTCGAGAGCTAGGCACTCGCACGACTGAACTCGTCGCACCGCGCTCCATTATTTCCGATCACCTGTCTCCCGGCACGCACGTTGCGCCTGTCCGCGCAGCGCGGCACTGCGCAGTTCACTGATCCCACCAGCATCAGTTGCGACTATCCTCGTGTGCAGATCCGACGAGAGGCGAACCCCTGATGAGGAGTCCATTGTGAAGAATCGATACGCAATCATGGCCCTGGCCTGCATCCTAGGCGCCGGCTGCGCAGAGGGTGACGACGAACCCCGTGCGAGCGACTCCACGGATAACCGAACCGACACCTCCACGACGAGCAGGACCAGCTCCACTTCCACTCAAAGCTCGACGGCGACGTCGACCGGTTCATCCAGCACGAGCACGCTGAGTTCAACAGCAACCTCCAAGACCAATACCGGCACGGACACGCGCACGTCCAGCACGGGCACGGCATCCGGTACCAGTACGTCCGGCACGAACACCGCGTCAGGCACCGGCACGTCCAGTACCGGCACATCGTCAGGCACCGGCACGGGATCGAGCAGCACCACTTCCAGCGGCATCAAGACGTCCACTGATCCATCCGCGGGCGCCGGAGTGTCGTGCGGCACGGGCGTCCCGGTGACCGAGACCGCAACGAGCACCGCGCCGTGCACGGACGTGCCGCCCTCGACGGACTACACGTGCGCGCAGCAAGCGGGCTGGGGTAAGTGCAACGAGACCTGGATGGCAGGGAAGTGCGATGCCTCTTGCGGCCGCTGCAGTCTGCCGCCGCCCCCGTTCCCCAAATGCCAGCACTGCCGACCGGCCAAGTTCGTCAACGGGGTAAACATGGCATGGATCACGTTTTCGGCCGACATCCCCAATCCTGACCTGCCCACGTGGACAACAGTGGGCAACAACGTAAACGCGGCTGGCGGACGCGTGATCCGATGGTGGTTCCACGTCAACGGCGCGAACACGCCCGGCTACGACTCGAACGGCAAGGCCAAGCCCGTGACCAACACCATCATTGCGGACATTATCCGCCTGTTGAACAACGCGCAGGCTTCCGGCGTGGCCCTGGACATCTCGCTCTGGTCGTTCGACATGCTCCAGTCGGGCGAAGCCCACCAGAACGGTGAGGCCAGCGATCTGGCCAATAACAAGCTACTGCTCACCGACGATGCGTATCGCCAAGCCTATATCGACAACTTTCTGCGCCCGTTGGTTAAGGCCATCAAGGGCCACCCGGCACTCTATTCGTGGGAAATCTTCAACGAGCCGGAGGGCATGTCGACAGAGTTCGGCTGGACCGCCACCAAGATCCCCATGGCGGCCATCCAGAAGACGGTCAACTGGCTGGCAGCCGCCATCCACGACGAGGATCCGGGCGCGTTGGTGACGAACGGCGCTGTGGCGTTCCAGGCGTGCAGCACGGCGGGCAGCTACAGGAACTACTACTCGGACAGCGAGCTGAAGGCGGCCGGGGGCAAGGACAACGGGACCCTGGATTTCTATGAGGTTCACTACTACGCCGCTAACCAAGGCCAGGCCCAGTCGCCCTTCACACACCCAGCATCCTACTGGAATCTCGACAAGCCCCTTGTCATCGGCGAGTTCTGGGCCGACGACACGGATGGCGTGAAGAAGGACGACCTCTACACCAACCTGTATACGAACGGTTACGCTGGTGCGTGGGCGTGGCAGTACTACAACAAGGATAGCGTGAACGGTCAGACGCGCGATTACACGTGGCCGTCCATGAAGAGCGGCATGAACGCCGTGTTCACGTCGCACGCGGCCGACATCGAACTGGTGTGCAAGTAGCGTGAAGGTCCGGACGGTTGTCGGCGTCGTGCTCATCGCCGCGGCTGGCGTGGGATGGATCTGGCTGCGCCCACGGCAGCACAAGAGCGCCATCCAGCAGACTGGAGCCGCCGAGAGCAAGACGCCCTCGCGGTTGCCGCATCGAGGACCGTCCCTCCGCATTCCGGCGTCCGACGGTCCCGTGTCGCCCGGCCAGGCCTCGCCGCTGGGCGACGCGGAGGCCATGACTCGCCTCCGTGTTCTGGTGAGAAGCGATCCCGCCGGCGCGGTCAGCCTGGCCCGCGAAAGCATGGCCCGGTTTCCTGATAGCCCGGACGCAGCCGAGCGCCACAAGTTGCTTATCGACGCCCTGCTGAACATCGACCGCTACCCCGAGGCGCGCGGCGAGGCGGAACGCATGGTCAACATCTACGTGGGCACGCCATGGGCTCTGGAGATTGAACGGCGCACCGGCGCCCATCCCCACGTGCGCCCCTACGTGCCCAGCCGTCCGTGATGTCCGCGCGCCGTCTCATTCGAGTGCCAGGCCATCCTCGTCACCAGGGGATGGCCACGCGCACGGCGAAGGGCTGGTTGTCGGGATCGGTGATGAAGGCGGCGGTGCCGATGAGAAAGTCGTACCAGGTGTGCAGGGCCACGCTGGTCGAGAGTTGATTGCCGCTGGCCATGCTGACGTAGCCCAGGTAGCCGCCCACGGCGGTGATGAAGGGCACGGCCGTATAGCCCTCGCTGGCGTTGGCTTTGCCGGCGAAGTTGCCGATGTGCACGGCACCGAAGAGCAGCGAGGCCATGATCCAGCCCGCGTAGGGATCGAAGGTTTCGCTTAGCCCGGGTTGCAGGACGCCGCGAAAGAGGGCCTCCTCACCCATGCCCACCGGAAAGAACAGGCTGGCGTAATAGCTCTCGCCCAGCATGAAACCGGGTGCGGTCGCGAAGCGATGCCCGAGGAAGCGCACGCCCTGGCCGTCGAAGACGTTCTGGCGTTGCCCGGAGGACGTGGAGGTGCCGGCCGTCAGCAGGCTGTAGCCCACCACCGCGCCCATCATCACGGGCAGGCCCACCCAAAACCACGGGCGCGCCAGGACCTTGGGGTTGACGGGCGCGAGCAGAAGATCACCCAGGGTCTCCTGGCTGACCGGATACTTGTAGCCCTGGTTGTGGCGCATCAGGCGCGCGTCGCGATAGGCCGCGAACACCGAGTAGAACCACAAGTTCTGGGCCCCCATGAGCAGCGGCAGGGCCAGCGCGCTTCTCACGTCGCCCGGCGCGTCCAGGGAGGTTCCAGTGTAAGAGCTGTCCAGGGCGAGCTTGAGACCCGAGCCCAGCAGCGTCGCCGTGCTGCCCAGAAGCAGACCCGCCTTGCCGGGCTGCCGCAGGTAGAAGTGCCCGCACCCCGGGCACAGCAGCGACAGTCCGGCGGCCACACGTGGCAACTTCTGCAGCGGCCACAGTTGCTCGTGGGCCTGGGCCGCGGCCAGGCGCACCTGCGGGTCGGGATCGCCGCGCACCACGCTCTGCAAGAGCTCGGCGTACTGGGCGAGGCCCAGCCTGGCCATGGCCCGCGCGGCCGTCGCGCGCACCGTCGGCGACACGTCGTAAAGCAGCGAGATGCGTAGATGACCGTAGAGAGCCGGCTCCCTCCCCTCGCCAATCATCTGCACCGCCCGCTCACGCGAGGCCGCGTCCGTGGACTGCAGCAACACGAGCGGCGAGGCCTCGTCCGCCTTCAGGGGGCCGGCCAGCGCACTCAGGAGAACCATCGACAGCAGAAGCGCGCGCATGGCCTCAGGGCTGCGGAGCACGAGGTTGAGGCACGGCCGGCGTGGGAAGCGTCGCCCCGGCAGGTGCAGGCGTGGGCGGCACAGGCGCGACGAGTGGGGGCGCCACCGGGACAGTCGGAGGAGCCGGCGGTGCGGGCGGAGGCACGAACATGCGCGCCGCCAGCTCGTCGCTGGCAGACCGGCAGCGACACACCTGCGTGTAGCCGTAGGCGGCCGACGCCCCTAAGGTCGCGGCCAGGATCAGGCTGGTGATGCGGACCGAGTCTTCGACGTGCGCGTTGCCTAGCGCCGACACAGCCCCCAGCCCGCCCACGACCGTGTCGACGACGGGCGGGGCGTAGCTGGTCGAGCACGCGAAATAGGGCATCTGCCGATGCTGCTTGGGCGGCCCCTCGACGAAGATGACCGAACACCCTGCCTGCACCAGGGCCGACGCCAGAAGCACGAGTCTGCGATGCACGTCGGCATGTTCGAGGCGCGGGCAGGCAGCGTCAAGGCCTGGTTGGCAGAGTGGCGGCGCGAGCCCGCGCCGGCTCGGCTAGACCCCTTCAAGGCCCCGCGTGCGCGCGGGCCGGTGCGCGTGCAGGACGCGTTCGATGGCCTCCAGGGAGGGTGGCTTGGCGAGGTGAAGAAGCCCGCCTCGCGGCCCTTGGCGACGTCCTCGGGCTGCGCGTAGCCGGTCAGCGCGATCAGGGTGAGGTCATGCGACTCCGAGCGGAGGTGGCGAGCCACCTCGTAGCCGTCGATGCCAGGCAGGCCGATGTCGCACAGCACGGCCTCGGGCTTGAATTCGCGGGCCTTGGCCAGCCCTTCCGAGCCCGTGTAGGCGACTTCGACCGTGTGGGCGCTCAATTCGAGCGCCGTGCGAAGGCTATCGGCCGCGTCGAGGTTGTCCTCGATGACGAGCACGCGCCGAGGCCCCTGCGAATCGGTGCGCGCGACGGCTAGAGCAGCCCGGCCGTGGTCAAGGGGTAGTCGGATGACGAATTCGGTCCCTTGGGAGCTGCCGTCGCTGTGCACCGACACCGTCCCGCCGTGCATGTCGACCAAGCCTTTGACCAGCGCCAGTCCCAGGCCCAGGCCGCCTTTGCTGCGATCGAGGGTGGCATCTGTGAATCCACGTACACGGTGGCGATCTGAGAGCTGGCGTAGAGATTCTGCAACTCCGTGGTCGCCGTGGTGACCTCCTTGATCTTCTCCCGCAACTCGGAGTTGACCGCCTCCAACTCCTCGTTGATCGACTGCATCTCCTCCTGCGAGGTCCGCAGCTCTTCGTTGGCGGACTGCAGCTCCTCGTTGGTCGACACCAGCTCTTCGTTGGACGAGCTCAGCTCCTCATTGATCGAGGCAAGCTCCTCCATTGCGGTCTTCAAATCGCTGCGCGCAACCTGCAGCTCCGAGGCCAGCCGCTCATCCTCGGGAGCCCCTGTCGGCATCTCGTCAGAATCCTCCGCCAGGTGAGACGATTCGCGCCCCGTCGCCTCCTGCAGGACGACCAGGAACAGGCGCGCATCGAACGAATCCGCGGTCAGCGGCCGCACGGTTAACCGAATCCGCCTGCTTTCGTCGTCGATCTCGATCGGGATGCTCTCGCGCACCACCCGCCGCGCTGACCTTGCCGCGCGCAGGAGTGCCGCGCGAAGCTCCACGCCCAGGGTGCCATCGGCCATTTCGAAGGTGTTCTGGCTTGGGCCTCCGGCCGGCGCCTGCAGGTAGAGGCCGGTCCGCCCCGCGCTGTAGACGACCTGGCCATGTTCGTCGACCACGAGGCTCGGGGGCGTGTACTCGGTGAGGATGATGCGCTCGAAGCTCTGCGTGCTCCCGGGCTGGAAACGAGCCGTCCGCCGCGGCTTGGGCTGGGCAACCCTGGTGAGGCCGCGGTCCATCAGCGGAAACTGCAAGTGCTCCCGCGTGGCGGTCTCCTCGCGGCGAAAGATCCGGCGCGCGGGGTCCACGGCCGTGAACAGCTCGGCGGCCCCGCCCAGCGTCTCGGATGGCCCCAGGAATAGGTAGCCGCCGGGACCAAGGGCGTGGTGGAGCAGCGAGATCACCTTCTGCTGCAGGTCCGCGTCCAGGTAGATGAGAAGGTTGCGACAGGAAATCAGGTCTATCGACGAGAAGGGGGGATCCCGGATCAGGCTGTGCATCGAAAACACACAGACATCTCGGAGCTGCTTGGCCACCCGATAGCCGTCGCCGCGCGCCTCGAAATAGCGCTGCAAGCGTTCGGGCGAGACCTGGGCCTCGATCTGTTGTGGGTAGATCGCCCGACGTGCGATCGCGAGCTGCTCGGCGTCGATGTCGCTGGCGAAGACCTGAGTCGGCCGGCTCTGCCCCACGCGCTCCAGGTACTCCTCGAGCAGGATGGCGACCGAGAACGCTTCCTCCCCGGAAGCACAGCCCGGCACCCAAACCCGAACCGGGACACCCGCCGGCTTGCCTTCGAAGAGCCTGGGGATCACCTGCTCGGACAGGACCCGGAAGGCCTCCGGCTCGCGGAAGAACTGCGTGACGCCAATGAGCAGATCCTTGAGCAGTGACTCCGGCTCGACGAGATCCTGCTCGAGGAGGTGGACATAGTTGGCCACGGACTCCGAATTTCGCACCAGGATGCGACGGCGAATCCGGCGCACCAGGGTGGAGCCCTTGTAGCGGCTGAAATCGTGGCCGGTGCGTCGCTGTAGGACCTCGCAGATGTGGGCCAGGCTCGCGCCGATCTCGGCGTCTAACTGCCGACCGCGGTCGCGACGTTCGGCGTCCCGCAGTTGCTTCACCGCGATCAGCCTGCGTGGGATCTCAGCCACCGGCAGCACCAGGTCCGCCAGTCCGGTCTGGATCGCGCTCTGGGGCATGCCGTCGTACCTGGCGGTCTGCGGCGACTGAACGATCGTCACACCGCCGTGCTCCTTGATGGAACGCAGACCGTTCGCACCGTCGGCGCCCGTACCCGAGAGGATGACCGCAGCCGTGGCCTCGCCCCGGTCTTCCGCCAGCGCGCGCAAGAACACGTCCACCGGCAAACGCAGGCCCGTCGCGGCGGCGGGTTCCACGCGAAGCAGGCCTCGTTCAAGCCTGAGCTGCGTGTCGGGCTGGATGACGTAGATGTGGTTGGCCTCCAACGGCGCGCCGTCTTGCGCCTCCTGTACCGGCATCCGGGCCACACCGGCGAGGATCTCGGTCAGCATGCTGGGGCGCTCGCGTCCCAGATGCTGAATCACCACGAAGGCCATGCCCGTATCGCCCGGCATCTCGGCGAACAGGGTCCTCAGGGCGTCAAGCGCGCCGGCAGAGGCACCAACGCCGACCACCAGCTCCGGTGCCGCTCCGTTCGCCGCTGAGATAGGGGCGTCATGCAGCATAGGCCATCACACCGAGCGACGCCCTCGTGGAAGCCGCCGGCGCCGCCCCGTTCCTTGTAGTCTGCGAAGCGTGGCCGGCGGTGCAAGTGGCTGCGGCGCTAAATGACCGACCGTGATCCGAGATCACGGCGTAAGTGGTTGAAAATGTGGGGGCAATTCCTGATTGTGAAGTTGCAAGACAACAGCAATCCGGAGGAAGCCCCCACATGGCGAGAGTACCGC
>JAEXQJ010000247.1 GCA_023438785.1 Pseudomonadota bacterium | reverse complement strand
CGTTTCGGTCGACCCGGCGAGCGCCCGCAGGGGGATCGTCCGCAGGGGGATCGTCGTCCGCAGGGGGATCGTCCGCAGGGGGATCGTCCGCAGGGCGATCGGCCTCGCTCTGATCGGCCGCGTGGTGCGGCTGGCGGTCGCCCCGGTCCCACCGGCGGCGAGCAGCGTCCAAATCGGCCGCCTCGCGACGATCGTCGACGCACGGGTGGCGCGCCTGGAGGGGGGGGAAGGCGTCGTGGCGGTTGGGACGAGCCCGCGCCGACGCCCACGGCTGCGGCGCCTGCCGAGCCGGCTCAGCAGCCGCCCGCGCCTGCTCCCGAGGCCACGCCCGCGCCCGGCGGCGAGTCGGAAACCAAGTAGGTCGGCCTTTCCGTTTGGAGTGCCTGCCCTGGCGATCGGGGCAGGCACTCGTCATTTGCGGGGGACCGCCTTGGGGACAGGCGCGGGTGCAAGCGGCGGCAGCGGATCACGGGCCGTGCCCCCGGCGTCCTGTGTCTTCGCGTTTGCCAGCACGCTGACCACGTCGGCGGGGGCCGTGCTTGCCGCGTCCCAGCGGCCATGTGGAGGGACCGACGGCACGGCGCCGATCGGCACCCCGGCCCTCGCCGGCGGCACCCAACCGTAGATGGCGCCGAGTGCGCTGCGATCCTCCGCGTGGGGGCTGCGTATGGCTCCCGTGCCGCCCGTCGGGTACATGAGCGAGGCCGGATTGCTCCCGTGCGCGAGTCCAAGCACGTGGCCCAACTCATGGGCGATGGCGGATTGCAGGTCGAATCGTTCTTCGCCGACCTCGTCTGGCGCGGCGAAATACCGCTCGCATTCATTGAATTCGATAGCGGCCGAGGTGACGAGACCGGTGCGGAGGTTCGCGATGAATTCGGAGCGCCCCAACTCGTCCTTCTGGCCCACCCATCGGCCGCGACAGAAGCGGATGCGCACCTGGGCAGCCGGGCCTGAGACGACGCGGAAGCGGGGTACGGTGCCGCCGACTTGGTTCCAGGCCGCGACCGCCCCGTCCACGGCTTGCTGGACGCCTTCCGGGGGCACGGTCCGACTGGGAGCCGCGCGATCGAGACCCAGCGTGATCTCCTTGCCCTCCCAATGCACGACGGCGCCCGAACGGGTTCTGAACACCTCGGTCTTGGCCCAAGCCGATGCGGACGTCCCGAGGAGCACGAAAACAACGAGTGGACCCAGGCGGCACATGCCCGCCTTGAGCATCGACGGTTTGGGTCGCTCCTTTTAGCGTGCCGCGGAGCGCGCTGACGCCCGGCGCGGCATAAGGGGGACGGGAAACCACGGAGCATTCGTGTTACGAAGGACGCAACAAAGGACGGTCGAATGCACATCTTGAGCACATCGATTGGACGCCAGGGGGCGTTGCTGGCCGCTGGCGCACTGCTGACTCCGGCTCTGGCGCTTGCCGCTCCGGCAGACGAGGCCCGGCGGGCCGCTCAGGCCATCGAGAAGGCTCTTCAGAGACATGGCGGGGACGTGCATCGGTGCTTCGCCAAGTCCCTGGCGGACCGCCTGGATGTGGCCGGCAAGGTGGAGGTGGAGGTCGAGGTGGGGGCGGCGGGCAGGGTGACGGCCGCGCGCATCCTGTCGCGTGGCGCGCCTGCCGAGCTGTCGGGCTGCGTGCAGAAGGCCGCCCTGACATGGAGCGTGGAAGGCATCGAGGCGGGCGCGAAGGTGGTCCTGCCGTTCACGTTCCAGGCTCAGTCCAACCAGTTCGTCATCAAGGCCGCCGACGTGTCCGAGCGTCAGGCGGGCGGGCAAGCGCCGAGCAAAGGCAAGGCGGGGCCCAAGCGCGGGGCGCCCTTCACCGCCAAGGTCCTGGCCGACGAGGCCAACGTGCGGGCTACGCCCATCTCGCTGACCGAGTTGACAATCGGGCCGGCCAGCCGGGTGGCCATGCACCGCCATCCCCATAGCGCCAAGATGCTGTACCTGGTGCGCGGCCACGCCCGCCTGCTGGGGCCCTCCGGCGTTGCGCCTTTGAAGCTCGATGAGGGGACCGCGGCCTTCATCCCCGCCGGCTATCCGCACGTCATCGAGAACATGGGACGCCAGGCGACAGCGGTCTTTCTGCAGGCCTTCGTGCCGCCCGGGCCCGAGCGTGTGTACCGCGATCCCACGGACGCGCGTGGCCGCGCGGAGTTCGAGGTGATTCGGGATGTTTCCGCGGCCAAGGCTCCGCCGGAGAGCGAGAAGGGGATGGTGGTGGTTAGCGCCGCTGACGTTCCGGCCACGCCGATCCTCGACGGCAAAGGGAGCGCCAAGACTCTTCTTTCGGCTGCCAACACAGGGAGCCCGGCCTTCGAGGTTCGGCTCCTCGAGCTGGGCAACGGGGCGGAGATGCCGCGTGCCAGTCGTGGCTCCACGGAGATGCTCTTCGTGATCGAGGGCGAGGGCAAGCTCACGGTGGGCAGCGAGGTCATGCCCTTCGACTCGGAGAGTCTGCTCTTCGTGCCGGCGGGCCAGCCGCGCTCGGTGAAATTCACCACACCTGAGAAGGTCGAGAAGGACCTGGTCTTGCAGATCGTCGCGCCCGCGCCGGGGCAGAAGGTGACCGCGCCCGTCAAGCCGAAGGCTGCCGGACGCGTCCCATGAACCTTGAGTTGACCGACGAGCAGAGACTTCTGCAAAAGTCGGTGCGCGACTTCTGTCTGCGCGAGGTCGTTCCGCGAGCGGCGGCGTGGGATCAGGACGAGCGGTTCCCCTGGGAGATCATTGCGCGGCTGGAGGAGATGGGCCTGTTCGGCATGCTCGTGCCACCGGCGTACGGGGGCGCGGGCTTGCCGCTCTTCGATTACGCACTGGCCATCGAGGAGCTGGCGCGAGGCGATGCCTCGGTGGCGCTGACCGTGACGTCGCAGACCCTGCTGTGCATGGACCACGTCAGGAGGGCAGGCAACGAGGCCCAGCGACGGCGCCTCTTGCCGGGCTTGGCAGCCGGAAGGGCGTTGGGCGCCTGGTGTCTGACCGAGCCGGATTCGTGCTCCGATGCGGGCGCGGCGCGCACGCGGGCCGTGCGGCGCGAGTGTCGAGTGGCCGGGGGCGCGACGCAGGTGGAATGGGTGCTCAACGGGCACCATCCTCAAGGAGAAGACCACAGCGGGCTGCTGAGTCAGCCCAGAAGATCGCCGTCCGTGCGCGGCGGAGTATGGGCCGAGCGCAGGAGCGTGATGGCCGCCTCAACCGATTCGCGGGTTCCCGTGAGCACGACCACGTCCTGGTCACGCAGCCGCTCGTCGGGGCCCGGAAAGACCACCTCGTTCGGTCTGCGCTCGATGGCCAGGATGGTGGCGCCGGTCAGTCCGCGCAGATTCAGCTCCTTGAGCGTGCGGCCCACGGCCGGATCGTGGGCATGCAGGCTCAGGGTGGAGGGCTCGCCCAGGCCGGGCATCACGCGCCGAAAATCGCAAAAGCTGTTGGCCTCGTCGTTGCCGCTTCGGCTTTGTGCCGCCAGCGCCTCCAGCACGACCTGAGCGCCCGCGCGCACATGCCCGTGCAGGTTGGTTGTGCTGCGCCAGAAGGGCACCGCGAGGGCGGCGATACCCATGAGCAGAAGGAGCACGAAGGGAAAGGACGGCAGAAAGGGCTGCACGATGGCTACCAGCGGCGCCCCGGCGGCGAGCAGGATGGCCAACTGCAGGGTGACGAGCAGCGTGCGGCGGGGCGCATCGGCCAAGTCGAGCCCGCCGCTTTGCGAGGGCAGGGCCTCTTGGGCCAGCGCGAAGCCCAGGGCGCGGGCCAGGCGTACGGCGCCGAGCAGGAAGGGCAGGATGATGCCGGTGACTCCCAGGCCAATCAGCAGACTGGCTAGGCCCGCCCGCAGGCCGACGGTGTTGCGGGCCCACACGACGAGGCGTTCCGAGCTGACCGCCGCTCCGATGACGATGGCCGCTATCAGGACCAGGTCGCCGAAGAGTCGAAGGATGAGGCGTCGAATGCGCGACCATGAGGTCCGGTGCTGCCGCGTGGCACCCAACTGACCGACCCACGAGCCGTAAAGCGCGGCGTAGGTCTGCAGGGCGTGGGGCAGCCGGCGGTCCACGTAGCCGGCCACGTGTCCCGAGACGCGGATGCAGGCCGGGGTCAGGAAAGTTGTGACGGCCGAGACCGCGATGGCCACCGGGTAGACGAACTCGCCCAGCACGCCCAGCGCCTGCCCCACACCGGCGATGATGAATGAGAACTCGCCGATCTGGCCCAGGCTGAGCCCGGCCTGCACGGAGGTGCGGACGCCGTTGCCGGTCACGAACGAGCCCAGGCTGACGCCCACGAGCTTGCCCACCAGCACCACGGCCACCAGCGCGGCCACCGCGCCGGCGTGACGGACGATCAGGCCCGGTTGGATCAGCATGCCCACCGAGACGAAGAACACGGTGGCGAAGATGTCGCGAATGGGACGAATCAGGCGCTCGACCAGCTTGCCCTGACCCGATTCGGCCACCAGCGCGCCCGCCAGGAAGGCCCCCAGGGCCACCGGGTAGCCGTAGCGACGAGCCAGGAGCGCGAGCGCGAAGGCGATGCCCACCGCGGCGACCACCAGTGTCTCGCTGCGCCCCAGGCGTGCCACGAAGCGAACGAGACGGGGCAGAACCAGCATGCCCGCGCCGAGCAGCACCGCGAGAAAAGCGGCCAGGCGGGCCACCGTGCCGGCCAGATCGGCGGCTGATACGCCCGCTCCCGACGCTGCCGCGGTCAGAGTTGCGAGCAGGACGACGGCGATCAGGTCCTCGGCCACCAGGATTCCGAAGACCAACTCGGCCAGGCGACCCTGGATGCCGTTCTCGCTGAACGCTTTGGCGATGATGGTGGTACTGGAGATGGCCACCATGGCTGCGGCGAAGAGGCTCTCGTAGTTGCTCCAGCCGAGCAGGCGCGCGCTGAAATAGCCCAGCCAGGCCACCAGGCTGCATTCGATGACGGCCACCAAACCCGCGGTGGGTGCGATGCGCACCAAGCGGCGCAGGCTGAACTCCAGGCCCAAGGAGAACATGAGCAGGATGACGCCGAATTCCGAGAGGACGTGTGCCACCTCGGGGTGGGCGCACTGCGGCCACGGCGAATGCGGTCCCACCAGGAACCCGGCCAGCAGGTAACCTAGGACCAGGGGCCAGCGAAACCACTGGAACACAACCGTGATGGCCGCCGCGACGCAGGTGATCACGGCCAGATCGGTCAGCACGGCGGCCAAGCCGCCGGCCGCGGGATCCGTGGCGGCGAGCAGCGCGGAAATCGAGTCACTCATGAAGCACCCCTAGTTCAGCACAGGCCGCGCGACTCGCACAGACTTGGATCGTCACGTGGTACCCTCGTCCGGCTTTCATGCGCGTCGCTCTCGCCTTCGCCTTGGCCTTGGGCACCGCCCTCTGCGGTTGTGGCATGTCCGACGAGCTGCCGGCGAATCAGGCCACCTTCGCCATCGAGGCCAAGTTCGAGCTGTCCACCTCGAACCCGAGTTGGCGCGTCCCGCCGCCCGCCGGCGTTCCCGCGTGGGTCTGCGAAGGCCACGCCGCCCTGGTGAGCGACTGCTGCCACACGCCGTCCGGAGGCGAGTTCGATTGCGGTCGCTATCCGCTTCGTTGTGACGTGGACGGGTTCTGTGCCCTGGCCTTCGACTACGAGGTGCCGTTCACCGTGGATCTGGAGGCCACCCCTGAACTGGATGCCTTCCGCGGCCGGGCCATGACCACGGCCTTCTTGGAGGAGTTCACACTCCTGGCCGACGGTGCGGTGCTGCCGGTGCGTTCCATGGACCTTTACGTCGCTCCCGCGGGAACGTCGTGGAGCGAAGCGGGCGCTGTCTATCTCGCCACCCGCGAGCCGCCCACCGACCGGTCCGAGATCCGGGTCCCTCTGTCGGCCGCGGCGCGTGCATCGTTGGCGTCCTTTCTGCTCGACTTCCACACGCCCTTCGATCTCGTCCTGGTTAGCCACGTGGTGATCACACGATCCCAGCTCGGCGCTGGCGCCTACGAGTGGCCGATGAGCGTCACCTTTCGCGGCACGGTGATTGCGGACTTCTAGCGCACCGAACGGTTTGCATCGGTCGCCATGGCGCGGGCTTGCGTCGCATGCCTGCTCAGGGCTCCGCGTTCCTGCTCGCTGTCACTTTCCCTTGAACCGAGTTTTCTCGTTCCAGTCGAGCCCCGGTGGCTTAGTGTCAGTGCGAAGTACATGACCTCAGTTGGATCCGCGCTGGTCTGGAGCGTTTTCGCCCTCGTGATCGTGGCCGCCCTGGCCATCGATCTGGGCGTATTTCACCGGGAGCCTAAGCCGGTGCGGACGCGCGAGGCCGCCATCTGGGTGGTGGTGTGGTCGTCCCTGGCCTTGGCCTTCAATGCCTTCGTGCTGCTGCGCTTTGGTCCGCAGAAGGGAATGGAGTTCTTCGAGGGCTGGCTGCTGGAATTGGCTCTGTCCACCGACAACGTCTTCGTCTTCTTGGTGATCTTCTCGTACTTCCAGGTCCCGCGTGACTATCAGCACCGCATCCTGTTCTGGGGAATCGTGGGCGCTGTGCTTACGCGCGGTGTATTCATCGCGGCCGGCGCGGCGGTCATCCACGCCTTCCACTGGGTGCTGTACCTGCTGGGTGGCTTCTTGGTCTTTACGGCCTTCAAGTTGGTGACCCAGAAGGACGAGAAGATCGACCCCTCGAAGAATCCGGTCTTGCGTCTGTTCCGCCGCGTGGTTCCCATCACGGAGGGCGGGTACGGCGTCCACTTCATCGTCCGAGAGAATGGCCGCCTAATGGCCACGCCGCTCTTGGCCGTGCTGGTGGTGGTAGAGACGGTGGACGTGACCTTCGCGGTGGACTCCATCCCTGCCATCTTCGGCATCACCACTGATGTCTTCATCGTGCTGACGTCGAACATCTTCGCCGTGCTCGGCCTGCGATCCCTGTTCTTCTTGGTGGCCGGCCTGGCGCGGAAGCTCGAGTACCTCAACTACGGGATCGCCGCGATCCTGGCCTTCATCGGGGTCAAGATTGCCTTGCAGAGCTACCACCCGATCTCGGTCGGCATCTCGCTGGGCGTGGTGGCTGGCCTGCTGGCCATTGCCACCGCCGCCTCGTTCCTTGCCCGGTCCAAGAAGGCCGAGTGACGAAGGCCGAGTGACGCCGCGATGCGCGGCTGTCCTTTGTCTCTCGGCTACAGATCCGCCCGCAGCACCGAGCGCACCCCGAGTACGACGTCCAGCTTGCGCATCTCGGCCACGGCCTTCTGCATGGCCGACTCGCGCACGGCGTGCGTGAGGATGACCAACTCGGCCTCTCGACCGGTGGCCTCCTTCTGCTTGACGCCGCTGATGCTGACCTCGCATTCGCCAAACACACTGGCGATGGACGCCAACACGCCGGGGCGATCCTTCACCTCCAGGCGCAGGTAGAACTTGCTCACCACGTCGCCCATGGGCACCACGGACTTTTTCCGGGCCCCGAAGTTCATCCGTGCGCTCACGCCACCCTGTGGATGGTGCATGGCCAGATCGATGATGTCCCCGACGATGGCCGAGGCCGTGGGTAGCTGGCCCGCGCCGCGCCCGTAGAACATGACGTCGCCCACGTAATTGCCCGAGGCGAAGACGGCATTGAACGAGTCGTTGACGGCCGCCAGAGGGTGATCGTGACGGATCATGACCGGGTGCACACGAAGCTCGACACTCTCCTGGCTGTGCTCCACACCGATGGCGAGCAGCTTGATGACGTAACCATATTCCTTGGCCAGCTCGATATCGCGCGCGGAGATGTTGCGGATGCCTTCGGTGTGGATCTCGCGATAGTCCACCGCCGTGTTGAAGGCGAGGGCGGCCAAGATGGCCAGCTTGTAGGCCGCGTCGTGGCCGTCCACGTCGGCCGTCGGGTCGGCCTCGGCATACCCCAGTTGCTGGGCCTCGCGCAGCACGTCCGCGAACTCGGCGCCCTCTCGGTGCATCTTGGTCAGGATGAAATTGGTCGTCCCGTTCACGATGCCGTACAGCCGCTCGAAGCGGTTGGCCGCCAGCGATTGACCAAGCGCGTTGATGACGGGGATGCCGCCACAAGACGAGGCCTCGAAGTGCAGCGTGACGTTCCTTTGGCGCGCTAGGGCAAGCAGCTCGGGGCCCTTCTTGGCGATGAGCTCCTTGTTGGCCGTGACGACGTGCTTGCCAGCTTCGAGGGCTGCTTCGATAAAGGACTGAGCGGGTTTGACGCCGCCGATGACCTCCACGATGACGCCGATCTCCGGATCCCGGAACAGCTCCTGCGCGTCAGCGGTCAGCAAGTGGTCGGGGAGCCCGGTTGCCTGGCGCTTCACCGGGTCCAGGTCTGCTGCTTTGCGTAGCTCGATGGCCACGCCGGTCTTGCGGCGCAGGTGATCTGCCTCCTCCGCGAGAAGCTTCACGACGCCGCCGCCCACAGTTCCGCAGCCGATCACTCCTACTCCGAGTTTGCCGGTGGCCATGCTGGTTCTCCTGGTTCCTGTCTGACCCGCCGCTTCTACCACCTTGGGGGAGGGCGGGCGTTTGGGTGGTGAACACCTATCGCTCTTTGCGCCGGACTTCAACGGCCGCGGCGGGGAAGTGCCCGCGAAATTTCCAAAATTTCACGTCATCGACCCCGTGGAAGGGGCGTTGGCGCCGATTGCGCTATGGGGACGCCCATGCTAAGACACCCCCGTCACAGTTAGGCACACCCCCAAAAGTTGCGGGCGGGCCACCGAGCCCGCCGTTTTTTTGTCCAGCGAGACTCAATACGACCGAATGCGCACCGAAACCCACACCCTTTGGCAACTCGTCGAGCCCCACATTCAGGGGGCAGGGCTCGATCTGATCGAGTTGCAATGGAACCGAGAAGGGGAGGGTTGGGTCCTGCGCGTGTTCATCGATCGCCCCGCGCCGCCTCATCTGCCAGGGGCGGGAGAGCCGCCCTCTGACGTGTTGCCGCCTCTCTCCGTGGGCCACGAAGACTGTGAGCGCGTCAGTCGCGATGTTTCTGCGGCATTGGACGTGGCGGACGTGATTCATCATCCCTACCGCTTGGAGGTCAGTTCTCCCGGTCTGGATCGTCCTCTGCGGCGGGAACAGGATTTCCGCCGCTTCGCTGGGCAGCAAGTGAAGATACGAACTACGGATCCGGTGGAAGGCCGCCGGAATTTCTCCGGCACTCTCCGCGGTGCCGACGGGGGTCAGGTCGAGGTCGATTGTGATGGCCGGTCATACCAATTGTCTCTAGCGGTCATCGCTCGCGCTCACCTGGTCCCGGACTGGGACGCGGAGTTTCGTCGGCAAGGGGGATCCGCGCCGCAGTCCCCCCAGGGCGGCGCCGGGGGTCCCTCGACAACAGGAGTGCGTCATGAGTGAAGGTGCGAGCCTGAGCCAGGTGCTCGATCAGGTTTCCAAAGACAAGAACATCGACCGCAAGGTTCTGGTCGAGGCACTGGAGTCTGCCATTCTCACCGCGGCCAAGCGGGCGTTCGGTGAGGAGCGGGAGATGGAAGCCAAGTTCAACGAGGCCACCGGGCGCGTCGACCTGTTCCAGATCATCGTCGTTGCAGATCCCGTCAGCCAGCCGGGCAAGGAGATCTCGCTGGAGGAGGCCGAGCGGTTCAACCTCCAGGCCGACCTGGGCGACGAGCTTCTGTTCCAGATCTTCTTCGACGAAAAGGATCAGAGCAAGGCTGAGGAGCAGGACGGCAAGTACGGCGCGTTGCTTAAGCTGAACCGGGCCTGGAAGACATTTGGTCGATTTGCTGCCCAGACCGCCAAGCAGGTCATCCTGCAGCGAGTGCGCGAGGCCGAGCGCGAGAACGTCTTCAATCAGTACCGCGACAAGAAGGGCGAGCTCATCTCCGGCATCGTGCGGCGTTTCGAGCGCGGCAACCTCGTCGTGGACCTGGGCGGCGCCGAGGCCATTTTGCCCGTGCGCGAGCAGGTTCCGCGCGAGTCCTATCGCGCGGGTGACCGCATCGTGGCCTACGTGGTCGACATCGACAAGTCGCTGCGCGGTCCCCAAATCATCATTTCCCGCGCCCACAAGGGGCTGCTCGAGAAGCTCTTCGAAATGGAAGTGCCCGAGATCTACGACAAGATCGTTCGGGTAGAGGCCTCCGCGCGCGAGCCCGGCGCTCGCTCCAAGATCGCGGTCAGCTCGCGTGATCGAGATGTGGATCCGGTTGGCGCTTGCGTGGGGATGAAGGGCTCGCGCGTGCAAGCCGTTGTCCAGGAGTTGCGCGGTGAGAAGATCGACATCGTGCCCTATGACAACGATCCGGCGCGTTTCGTGTGCAACGCCATCGCTCCGGCGCAGGTCTCCCTGGTCATGATCGATGCGGCCAACCACACCATGCAGCTCATCGTCCCGGACGACAAGCTGTCGCTGGCCATCGGCAAGAAAGGCCAGAACGTGCGGCTCGCGTCGCAGCTCACGGGCTGGCGCATCGACATCCACTCGGAGACCAAGGTGCGCGAGATGGAGGCGCGGGCGCGCGAGTCGCTGGCCACCATCGGAGGCATCAGCGCGGAGACCGTGGAAGCCCTCTTCAAGGCCGACTGGCGTTCTGCTGCGGCGGTGGCCAAGGCCAATCCGGAGGAGCTGGCGTCATTGCCGGGCGTGGGCAACACGGCCTCGGCGTCCCGCCTCATCGAGGCGGCTGGAAAGGCCGCGGCGATCGAGGCCCAGCAGCGTGCCGAGGAGCGGGCGCGCGAGAACGAGCAGGCCCACCTTCCGAACGAGGATGAGGCCGAGCACACTCCAGCGGAGAGGGCATGACGGAAGGCGCGGGCCATGGGGCATACCCCCGAGCGGACCTGCATAGGATGCCGGCGGACCAGGCCGGCCGTGGAATTGGTGCGGATTGTGGCGCCCGAGGGCGCTCTTGCGGTCGTTCCGACGAGGGGGCGGCCTCTCGTGCCGCTTCGATTGGCGCGAGGCCGTGGAGCCTGGTTGCACCCGCGTGCGGAGTGCGTGGCAGCGGCCTTCAAGACACGAGCTTTCAGCCGGGCGTTCCGGCGGCAGGTGGACGTGGGGCAGCCCGAGTGGCTGCTGGCTCAGGTCCGTCTGGCTTTCGGCGTTTCGTCCCACGAGCAGGGTGACTCATGATTGGAAGCGGATTTGAACGGAGAGAGTCCGGCAACGAGCCGGCGGGATCGGCCAACACGGGGGCCAAGATCCGGGTCTACGAACTCGCCAAGGAGTTCGGGGTTACACCCAAGGACATGGTGACCAAGATTCGCGCGCTCGGAATCGACGCCGCGAATCACATGTCCAACATCGAGGCCGCCGATGCGGAGCGGGTCCGTCGAGCCATCGAGCGTGAGCGTCAGGAGACGCTCGTGGAGGAGCGGATCAACGACACGGTCATCCGCCGCCGCTCGCGAGCCCCCGGCGCGCCCAGACCCGCCGCTCCCCTTCCCGCGCCCTCGGCTGGACCCGCGCCGGCGCCTGGACCCGTGGTGGCGGCTCCCCCTCCGCCCGCCCCGGTGGTGGAACCGGTCCGCGAGCCCACGCCGCCTCCGGTGGTGGTGGCTCCGCCTGCGCCCGAGCCCACGCCTCCCCCGATTGTGAACGTGGCGCCTCCCGTGGTGGAGACGCCGCCCCCCAAGGAGCCCACTCCCGCCCCTGTGGTCGAGGTTGCGCTGCCGCCGCGCGAGGTGACTCCGCCTCCCGTGGCCGTGGAGCCTCCTCCTCCCGCGCCTGAGGTCAAGCCCGAGGCCAAGCCGGATGTGGCAGCCCCCGCGCCTGCTCCCGTGGCTGCGGCTCCCGTGGCTGCGGCTCCCGTGGCCGCGGCTCCCGTGGCCGCGGCTCCCGTGGCTGCGGCTCCCGTCTCTGCGGCTCCCGTGGTTACGGCAAGGCCCGAGGTCAGGCGGGTTCCACCGCCCGCGTCTCAGCAGCAGGTGGTCAAGATCCCGCAGCCCGTGGTGACGGGATC
>JAEXQJ010000011.1 GCA_023438785.1 Pseudomonadota bacterium | reverse complement strand
GCTCCCGCCGCCGGTCACGTTGCCCCCCGACTCCGCAGGCCCGCCACCGGAGCCCGCGGACGCCCTCCCGCCGGAACCAGTGCCCGCCGCCGCGGCCGCGCCCCCGTTGGAGCCTCCTTTCACGCTGGACCCTCCCGTCGAAGGAGATCCCGTGCTCTGGGAACCACAGGCAGCGAGCAGAAACGCAAGCCCGAGGCCGAAGACCAGTCCGCCAGTTGTGTTCATGAAGCGCGCCTCGCCAGTCCGCTGGGGGTCGTTGGTTGGGCAGGTCGCATCGACGTCACTGCTGGAGAACGCCTGGATCATCCGGCAGGACACAATCAGCTCGTCAATGCGCCCAACCACGAAACAAGACTAGCCCGTCCCTCCGAGTTGCGGTCGGTGTCGTGAGGTCTGAGTATTCGATTGTCGGTCCGATTTGTGAGGCGCCTCGGGCATGCGGTTGGCCCGGCATCGCAATACCGACGTCGTCGCACACAGCTCGTTCAGGCCCGCTGGGGCCTATTTGCGGCGCCTGCGGAAGCGGGTCAGGAGAGCCGCGGCGATCATCATGAGCCCGGCAAAATGCACCGAGCTTGTCGGCCTGCCCAGGGAGCAAGAGCAGCCGGAGTCGGACGAGCTTGCCGTCGGGGTGGGGGGACCGGCGTCGACTCGGCCAGAGGCGCCGCCCGCTGCGCTCCCGCCGGTCGCCGGCTGCCCACCTTTCCCGCTCGTCCCCCCGGCGAGAACACCGGCGCTGCCCGCGTTTCCCCCTCTGGGTACGACGCCGCCCGAGGAGACCATTCCGCCCGAAGCGCCTCCACCCGTGCCGCCGGCGGCGACCGCACCTCCCGGTCCGCTCATGCCTCCGGTTCCGCCCGCGCCTCCCGTCGAGGCTGTCCCTCCCGTGTCCGCCATGCCGTCCCTCGTGTCTCGACCCCCACTCGCGTCCTTGCCGGAATCAGGGAGAGCGTCCGCGCCCGCATCGGACCTGGCGTCGGCTCCCGCATCGGGGATGGCGCCGGTGCCCACCGAGAAGGTCATCTGCGCGCCGTTGGCGCTGATGTCGTAGATGCGCAGCCCTGACGGAGACCGATCGTTCCAATTGCTTGTCGGTTTGGTGGAGGCGCTGAGCTCGCTGTTGTTGCCCTTGTAGAAAAAATCCGTAGCCGCGCTGCCGGGGCTGGGCCAATTGGTCGCGGACAGGATGCGCGTGCCCCCACCTTGAACCACGGCGAGCTCGAGCGTCGCCGGTGGGGCGTTCCCAGAGATGGAATGGTCGACGTGCCACAGAAGGATTCCGCCCCCCTTGAGGGACACCCATTCCTGCGTGGGCTGAACGTTCGACCACAGGAAGTACTCGTCGCTCCTGGCCGGGTTCACGTAGCGGTAGGCCGGAGCGTCGGGGGCTGTCGTGTGTCTGGCGTTGGTGCTCTTGTCGATGTCCACGACGTCCAACCAGCCCTGATCGACTCGGAACGCGTCGTTGATGCCGACCGGATTGGTGTCGGCGCCCCGATTGCCCATGATGCAGTAGTCGCCCACGCCATAGAGGTCCGGCCATCCGAACAACATGTGGCCGCTCTCGTGAGCAAAGACGTAGTTGGTCGGCTTGGTGTGCAGCGCCGTCATCATGTAGCGGTTCAGCACGACGCCGTCTTTCTTGGTTCGTGAGCTCGATGCGTGCGGCCAAAGACCCACGCCGAAGGTGCCCTCGTCACCCGCGTAGAGCAGGCTGATGGCCTCCGTCTCGCCGTCCTTATCGTTGTCGAAAAGGGAGAAGTCGATCTCGGCATCCATGGCGTTGATGACCTCTGTCCACAGCTCGTCCGCGCGGGCGTAATCGTTTCCGCTGTCGTAGTAGCTCTTGGGCTGTCGCGCGCGGTAGTAGCCGTACACCTCGCTCTGGTAGTCCACCATGCCGTTGGACTGTCCCAGGAAGTAGTCGCGGATCGACCCGGTCAGGCTGTATTTGTTGTACCCCTGGGTATTCAGCCACCCGTCCACCTCGGCCTTGGACAAGCTCGCCGGCGTGTCGCTGAAGTCGACGAGGATCACCAGCCCTTTCACCACGCCCGACGGATGGGGAAAGAAGTGAGTCGGTGAGAGCTCGTCCCTCAGGATGAGGGCGTTGGCCGGAGGTCGCAGGTCCGGCCACGCCGGCACCACCTTGCCTTCCCATACGATGGTGGCCCGGGCGGGAACGGGGCGAATCCCCACAGCGAGAATCGAACAGGCGAGCAATACCCAGTCTCGTCGAGACATGTCGCGGCTCCTGTTCGGTCGATGATATCCCCGTCAGCGGTGTCGGACCATGCTCTCGGTTCCGGGCTGGCAGGGCGCCTCTCTCTGGGCTGGCCACCCCTGAAACAAAAAGCCCGGCCGACGAAGCTCGTGGGCCGGGCCTTTGCGCGGGGCGTGAGCCCCTTCGAACCCTGCTACTTCTTCATGGCCTCTTCAATGGCCACGGCGACGGCCACCGAGGCACCGACCATGGGGTTGTTCCCCATGCCGATGAGGCCCATCATTTCGACGTGCGCGGGCACCGAGCTGGAGCCGGCGAACTGCGCATCCGAGTGCATGCGGCCCATGGTGTCGGTCATGCCGTAGCTGGCGGGACCGGCGGCCATGTTGTCGGGGTGAAGCGTGCGGCCCGTGCCACCGCCCGAGGCGACGGAGAAGTACTTCTTGCCCTGCTCCACGCATTCCTTCTTGTACGTGCCGGCGACCGGGTGTTGGAAGCGGGTCGGGTTGGTGGAGTTGCCGGTGATGGACACGTCCACCTTCTCCAGGTGCATGATGGCCACGCCTTCGCGCACGTCATCCGCGCCGTAGCAGCGGACCTTGGCGCGCTCGCCCTGGGAGTAGGCCTTCTCCAGGACGATGTTGACCTTGCCGGTGGTGTAGTCGAACTGGGTCTTCACGTGGGTGAAGCCGTTGACGCGCGCGATGATCTGCGCGGCGTCCTTGCCCAGGCCGTTCAGGATCACGCGCAGCGGGGCCTTACGCGCCTTGTTCGCGCTCTTGGCCAGACCGATGGCGCCCTCGGCGGCAGCGAAGGACTCGTGGCCGGCCAGGAAGGCGAAGCACGCCGTCTCCTCTCGCAGGAGCATGCTGGCCAGGTTGCCGTGGCCGAGACCGACCTTGCGATCGTCAGCGACGGAGCCGGGGATGCAGAAGGCCTGCAGGCCCTCGCCCAGCGTGGCCGCGATCTCGGCGGCCTTCTTCTGACCCTTCTTGATGGCGACCGCCGCGCCCAGCACGTAGGACCAGCAGGCGTTCTCGAAGCAGATCGGCTGGACGCTCTTCACGATGGCGCCCACGTCCACGCCCTTGCCCTTGCAGAGCGCGTCCGCGGCCTCAATGCCGCCCTCGATGCCGTATTGCTTGAGGAGCGCGTTGATTTGCGGGATGCGCCGCTCGTAACCTTCGAAAAGTGCCATGGTGCTTTACTCCTTCCTCGGGTTGATGACGCGCTTGCCCTCGGAGAAGCGACCGTACGTCCCGATGGCTTTCTTGTAGGCCTCATTGGGCTCCACGCCCTTGGCGATCTGCTCGAGCATGGGGCCGAGCTTGAGGAACTCGTAGCCGATGATCTCGTCGTTCTCGTCGAGCGCGAGACGGGTCACGTAGCCCTCCGCCATCTCCAGATAGCGCGGGCCCTTGGCGGAAGTGCCGTACATGGTGCCGGTCACGCTGCGCAGGCCCTTGCCCAGATCCTCCAGGCCGGCGCCGATGGGCAGGCCGCCCTCGGAGAACGCGGTCTGGCTGCGTCCGTAGACGATCTGCAGGAACAACTCGCGCATGGCCACGTTGATGGCGTCACACACGAGGTCCGTGTTCAGAGCCTCGAGGATGGTCTTGCCGGGGAGAATCTCGGCGGCCATGGCGGCCGAGTGGGTCATGCCCGTGCAGCCCACCGTCTCGACCAGAGCCTCCTGGATGACGCCTTCCTTCACGTTCAGGGTCAGCTTGCACGCGCCCTGCTGGGGGGCGCACCAGCCCACACCGTGGGTCAGGCCCGAGATGTCCTTGATCTCGCGCGCTTGCACCCACTTGCCCTCGGTGGGGATGGGGGCGGGTCCGTGGTACGGACCGCGATGGACGCAAACCATCTCTTTCACTTCATGGGAGAATTCCATGCGCTTCCTTTCGGCTAATCAAAGTCACCGCACACAGGCGGCGACACTGGCTTGCATGCCAGGCGGGAGAAGTCAACAGATCCACCCCTCCGACCGCAAGGCAAAAGCACCGCGGAATGCCTGATGACGCGCCAACGGCTCGGTGACTGCCACACCAGGCCACGATGCCCGGGAGCTGACTACGAGCCGAACTCCCGATCCAAAGCCTCGACCAAGTCGAGGCGACCGATGCTCCGCCAAGCGGCCCGCGCCGCCACCAGATGGGCGTCGCGTTCTGCGTCGCCCGACGCGGTTCTTGCTAGGCGACGGTGAACCCTGCCCATGGAGTATGGTTCAGGAATGCGGGAATACAGGGTCAGAGCGTCCGCATAGTGTGCGCGAGCGGCATCGTGGTCTGAGCGTGCGAGGGCGATGTCGCCAAAACGCTGGATGCAGTTGGCCTCGCCAAGCAGATCGCCGACCTTACGGTAGAGAGGCAGAGCTTCCCTATAGAAGGTGCCAGCGGCATCGTGATCCGAACGTTCTAGGGCGATGTCGCCAAGACCTTTGGTGCAGTTGGCCTCGCCAAGCACATCGCCGACCTTGCGGAAGAGCGGCAGAGCCTCCTCGTAACGGACGCGAGCGGCGTCGTGGTCCGAGCGTGCTAAGGCGATGTAGCCGAGGCTCCCCGTGCAGTTGGCCGCGCCCTGCACGCTGCCGACCTTGCGGTGGAGCGCCAGCGCTTCTTCGTAGCGTGCGCGAGCGGCATCGTGGTCCCCACGGCGGAGTGCGACATCGCCGAGACTCCGAATGCAGCTGGCCTCGCCGAGCAAATCGCCGACCTTGCGATAGAGCGGGAGCGCTTCTTCATAGAGAGCGCGAGCGGCCTCGTGGTCCGAACGGCGGAGGGCAACGTCGCCGAGACTCATTGTGCAGTTGGCCTCGCCGAGCACACTGCGGACCCTACGGTAGAGCGCCAGCGCTTCTTCATAGCGTGCGCGAGCAGCTTGGTGGTCTGAACGGCGGAGGGCGATGTCGCCGAGACTCATTGTGCAGTTGGCCTCGCCGTGCACACTGCGGACCCTACGGTAGAGCGCCAGCGCTTCTTCATAGCGTGCGCGAGCGGCGTCGTGATCCGAGCGCTCTAACGCGATGTCGCCGAGACTCCTTGTGCAGTTGGCCTCGCCGAGCACATCGCCGATCTTGCGATAGAGCGGGAGCGCTTCTTCAAAGCGAGAACGAGCGGCCTCGTGGTCCGAACGGCGGAGGGCGATCTCGCCGAGGCTCCCCGTGCAGTTGGCCTCGCCGTGCACACTGCCGACCTTGCGGTAGAGCGCCAGCGCTTCTTCGTAGCGTGCGCGAGCAGCTTGGTGGTCTGAACGGCGGAGGGCCACGTCGCCGAGCCTCTCAATGCAATTAGCCTCGCCGTGGCCGTCGCCAACCCTGCGGTAGAGCGAGAGCGCTTCTCCATAGTGAGAGAGCGCGGCCTCGTGGTCCGAACGGCTGAGGGCGATGTCGCCGAGGCTCCTTGTGCAGTTGGCCTTGCCCAGCACATCGCCGGCACGGACGAACAGTCTCAGGGCCTGCTGGACGTTCCGGGTTGCACCTTCCGCATCGTAGGTTCGCCGGAGGGCGCGGCCGATGCGAAGCAGAAGCCTCGCTCGTTCCACGTCCCCGACGCCCTTGCGCTGGTCCATTCCTGCCAGCAGGTCCAACAGACGGCGCGCCTCTTCTTCTGGTGACTCGTTCCGGTCCTCGCTGCCTGACGCGATGGCAGGTACGGAGGGAGTACCGGAAGGCGCGAGCTGAACATCGATGGAGAAGGTCCGCACCGACGCCAGGTCCGGGGCCACTGCCAGCAGATGGGCGATGGTCTCAGGGGCGGCCACCATGACCAGCGGCCCCGGAAGGACCGAGGGCAGCTCGTCCCGGAAGTAGTTCAGCTCTTGGATCGCCGGGGTGGCCTTCTCATGCGCGAGATACTGATCGAGCCCGACCAGCACGATGCCGGAACCTGCGGTCAGCGTTTGGGCTGCCCGACGAATTCCCGCCACGGGCCGCTCGGCCGCTCCCAGATGGACCTCCACCAACACAGGAATTTCATCGCGGCCCGACCAGGCGCGTAGCCGTTCGAGAATCTCATCCCGGGCCGGGCCGGGCGGGGCAGATACGAGGATCAAACGAAAGTGGTCGCCCCAGGCCAAGGCCCGGCGAAACGCGTCGATGCGTGCTTCGGTTTCGGGGGCCAGCGGAATCATGCGTCTACGGTATAGATGAAACCGGCGCAGGCTTCGGTGCGGCTTGCTTGAAGGCGCGGGTTTCACGCGCCAGCGGATGCACGTCGTACCAAACCTCGCCGTTGTATTCGATGACCACGAGGTTCTGGAGCAACCACTTCCGGTCCGCGGGGTTGATTTCGGCCGGCAGCGAGCCGGTTCGCCAAACCGTGTGCAGGTGGGGCAAAACGGGCCGGCCCTGCAGCACCCGTTCTAGATCACCTGCCAGGCGCGCCACGGCGTTTTTAATGTCCTGGGCGTCGATGGGGATGCTTCCCCGCTCGACGACCGCAGACGAAACGATGCGCAGAAGATCGCGCACACAGCCGCCACTGGCCCGAATGGCGTCGTCGTGAGCGCTGGGCTCGGCGAACACCGCTTTCAGATCCAGCCTGCGGGCCAGAAAGTCACGCAGGGTCTGGAAGCCCACGGGATCGTCCTCGTTCTTGCCGCGCGGTCGCACCCTGACCATGGGAATCTGGATGGCAACCGCATTAGCATAGGCCGCACGAAGCTGTGCCTGATCTGCGTGCAGGGACACGGGAAAGGTCAGCACCATGTGGACGGGCAACGATTCCAGCTTGGGCAACTGCTCGATGAACAGCAGCTCATAGTTCGTCCGCCCCCTGACCTCACGACACAGCATCTTTTCCAGGTTGTCGATGATGATGACGATGTCGTCGATCTCCTCGTTTTTGACCAAGCCGTTGCGGATCTCCTGGATGAGATCGCCCATCTGCTCGATCACGCGTGCTGTGTACTGCCAGGCCGTCTCGCGAAAGCGTTCCTGTAGGTCGGCGTTCTTTAGCAGGGTGGCGAGAGCGGGAATCCCTTTGCCGAGCTCCGAGGCCAAGTCGGGGGCGACCTTCTTGCCCCATTCGAGGAAGTCCTTGGCCAGGAGCCTTGCCGTGGCCAGGGGCGGAACCTTCAGGATGGGGTCCGACCACAATGCGAAGAAGAGCGCTGCCACCAGCTCAGGAAGCTGAATGTCGCTGGGATCGAGACGCTCCTGGATGTCGAACTCGACGACATGGAAGGACCTGCCTTCCTTCTCCTTCTGCAGCTCGGAGGCCAGACTATGCAACTCGGTCGACTTGCCGCTGCCGGAGTGCCCCGTGACGAGATGCTTTTCGTAGGTGCCCGGCGGAGCCCAACGAATTCGGGTCTCCACCGTGGCAATTCGGTTTCCGCCCCGGGCCTGGGTCAAGTCGACGAACAGTCTGCTGTCGGGCCCCTGGAGGGGAACGTTGCCGTCGCAGATCGTTGGCACGTAGCGCGCTTCGCGGACTGGTATCTGCGGAATCCGCTCGACCAGCGGCGTCGGTGGCTTCATCCCGGGAATGCTAGTCGCAGCATTCGGGGCCGGCAAGGAACCTTGTCGCGCGGAGCAGTCTGCCCAGGTCAGAGTGCGGCGCAGTCGCGGCTTGCCGATGGCGAAGTGGATTACCCTTCGCCGCGCGTGACGATGACGAAGCGGTCGTCGAGCAGGGGGGACAGCAGGGCAGAGACGTCCGTCCAGGCGAGGCCGCCGGTGCCGCAGCCCGGGCGGGGCAGGGCGACCTGCGACCAGGCTTCGCGCTCGGTGAGCGTGACCAACTCCGCGGCCGAGCGGGCGATGAGGTCCAGCTCGGGGTTATCAAAGGGGCTGTGCTCGACGGGGAAGGCGATGACACCTTGGCCCACGTGGCAGGTGTGCAGGCCGTGTTCCCCGATGAGCCTGCCCAGGCGCGCGGCGAACCAGGGGAAGCGTTCACCACACTGGCGGGCGCAGCCCCGACCCAACTGGGCACGACCGGCGCGGCTGACCAAGCCGCTGGTGGTGACGGCGATGGGCACTCCCCGATCGTGCCAGGCGAAGAGATCACCCGAGACTTCACGCATGCGCGGGCGAGATTAGCCCCTATCTCGCCGAGGTCGACCCCCTTACTAGGGCGCGCGTTGCCCTCGGCCAATTCTAAATGACCGACCGCGATTCGGCGACAGCCGATCGCGGCGGGGTCTGAAATCGTAGGGGCTGGATTGCGAGGCTCCTACGAGGCGAGGCGCGCGGGCGGACGCGCAGCGTTTTCGGCGGGACGCCATGGCGAGACGTACTCCAGGTAGGTGGCCACGTCCGCGCAGAGCGCGGCCAGTGTGCTGTGTCGGTGGTTTCGCGTGACGTTCGCGTGCAGGTCGAGCCAAAGCCGCTCGATTCGATTCTCATCGGGACAGTACGGCGGCAGAAAGTGCAGCCGGATGCGCGGCATCAGGCGGAGTGCCGCCCGGGCGGCCTTACTCTTGTGGATGCCGTAGTTGTCGAGAATCACGTGGATCCACTTGGCGTCCGAATGACGGCTCTCCAGACGCTCAAGCATGGCGATGAAGAGCGAACTGTCCTTCAGCATGCCGCCCACCCACAGCACCTCTCCAGTGCGCGCGTCGAGAGTTCCCGCCAAGTACGCCTTCTGGTTCTGTCCCGGCGTCATGACCAGCTTCTGAGCGCCGTGGTTCATCCAGTCCAGGCCGATCTTCGGGTTCAGGTGGATGTCGATCTCGTCCTCGTACACCGCGACTTCGTCTTGAGGAAGATTCGCCAGCAACTGGCGAATCTTCCTCAAGCGCCGGCGTCGCTGGCGATCCGAGAGCGGACATCCAACCGCCGGCTTTGGCCGGCCTCGTCGCGCGCCAATCTCTCGGAGCAAGCGACTCATGGCGCTCAGGCCGACCCGAATCCCTGTCTGCTCTTCGCTCACGAGGACGAGCAACTCCCTCGTCCAGGTCGGCCGCAGATAGCCGTAGTCGCGAGGGGACTGCTCCAGCAGGCTTCGAACCACCGACCGGAAGGATGTGTCGACCTTGCGGTAGCCATTGTCGCGGCGCCCATCGAGCAGTCCGAGCCAGCCTGCCGCCTCGAATCGCGCCAGCGTCCGATACACGTGCGACCGAGCGCAGCTGAAGACCTCAGCCACTTCGGCGACTGCGCGCCCGCTGGTAGTCGTCGCCAGCACGTGCGCTCGCCTGATCGTCGTCGGGCATCGTGTCTTCGTCGCTCGTCGGATCAGAGCTCTTCGCCATCGCCGCGACTTTCGCGGTACTCTCGCCATGTGGGGGCTTCCTCCGGATTGCTGTTGTCTTGCAACTTCACAATCAGGAATTGCCCCCACAAATTCAACCACTTACGCCGTGATCTCGGATCACGGTCGGTCATTTAGATCCGGCGCAATTCGGCGCGCCTCAGGTGCCACCCCCGCCGACGATGGCCAGTGCCCACAACGCGACAGAATTGCTTGAGCAATACTGGGCATCCCTGTTGCGTGATGTGCCCTTCCCGCAATACCCGCTCAACCCGCTTGCGATTGAGGCCGCTCAGGAACTGGGCTCGCTTCCCACCTATCTGGGGCCCAGGAACGCCAGCGGCAACGTCACGCCGGATCTGCTGTTCCGTGGCATCTTCCCGGGCGAGACGCTCGGGCCGTACCTGTCCCAGTTTGCCGTGCAGCCGACCTTCATGGGCTCGCAGCCCATCGATCAACAGCAGGTGGTGTTGGTGCCGAACATCGATTTCGTTACGACCTACCCCGATTGGCTAGCCGTGCAGAACGGCAATGTGGCTGGTCAGGCCCAGTACGACCCGGTGGCGCGCTACATGCGGGATGGTCGCGATCTCGCCGCTTGGACCCATGCTGACGTCCTCTATCAGGAGTATCTCGTCGCGGCCCTCGTGCTGTTCACGAGCCATGCGCCCTTCAATCCCGGGAACCCGTACGTCTATTCCAGGACCCAGAACGGCTTCAGCACGTTCGGCCAACCCGACATCACGGCCACCTTGGCCGAAGTGGCCACGCGAGCGCTCAACGCCACTTGGTACCAGAAGTGGTTCGTCCACCTCCGACCGCGGCCGGAGCACGCGGGCGGGCTCGTCCATCTGATCAAGAGTGGCCTGGGGGCCAAGACAGACTGCCGACTCAGCAACGTCGTCCTCAATTCGCAGGGACTTGCACGAAGCTTCGAGAAATACGGCACCTGGCTGCTGTCGCAGACATATCCGGAGGGGTCACCGACCCACCCCGCCTATCCGACCGGGCACGGCGTCGTCGCCGGCGCCAGCATCACGGTGCTCAAGTTCTTCTTCGATGGTGGCTTCGTGCTCCCGGATCCCGTCGTCCCTTCCGACGATGGCCTGACGTTGGTTCCCTATACGGGCCCTGATGCAGGACAACTCACGGTCAACGGCGAGTTGAATAAGTTGGGGCACAACGTGTCCTTCGCCCATGGCATTCACGCCGGCATCCACTGGCGGAGCGATAGCGACATTTCCCTGCTCCACGGTGAGGCCGTTGCGCTGGAGATCCTCCGCAACAAGGCAAGGGCCTACCCCGAGCCCTTCACCGTTCGTCTGACGAAGTTCGACGGCACTATCGCGACGATCTCGAACCGCTAGGGCATTGAGGACAGCGAAACCTGGCGACGGACCTGGTCCTCGAAGCAGAAGGAGTCCTCTCATGATTGCCATCCGCGCACCCAGAGTCGCACTCATCTTTGCCTTGGCACTCTCATTGGGCGTCGACAGCGGAGGATTCGCGGAAGTCGCGGCGCAGGATGCGGCGGCGCCGCTGACCGGCGCATCGTCCGACGCCAGCGTGGCGACGCCAGTCGGCCCGGCAGAATGCCCCAACCGCAACGGCACCTGCGCCTCCTTCGGACAGGACCGGGCGGTGTGCGTGGACCGAGGCGGTCAACACTCGTGTGCTGTCGCCCCGGGGGGGAACCTGTGCTCCGACGGGCAGGTGTGTCCCGCCGAGACCGTCTGCGGAAACCTCCGGCGGTGCAAACCAGAGGATGGAAGATGCTCCTTCCCGTGCTACGTCGTGGGACCGGTCACGACCTACGACGGCGCCGAAGGGGGCCCATGCAGGTCCGTCGACAGCCACGGCGTGACCCACGTGTGCAAAACCAAGCGCTGCAGTGCCAACAGCCCTTCCGTGTGCCTCGCGGCCCCGCGACTGCTTCCACCCCCAAGCCCCGGCGGATGAGGTAGCCGAGGCTGCCCTTCGACGGCGCAGCGGTCTTCAAAGCCTCCGGGCTGCGGACTGCGCAGGGTGGGCCGCCAGACGGCGCGCACCTTGACCGAGCGGTCCGCGGCTTGTGTGTGGAAGAGGGCAGGGGGGAAGCGGGAGAATCGTGGCGACCGCTGGGCGCGGCGCCGCCGATCCCGAGGCGCCCCCCTACTGCATGTCGTATCTCACCCGCACGCGGAAAGACGTGACGTCGTTCTCCCAGCTCGACTTCGCGTCCGCATCTTCCAGGGCAGCACGGGCGAAGCCGAGCACGCCGCTGACCATGAGGCCGGGCACCGGTAGGCGGAAGCCGTAGGACACGAAGGCCTGGTGATGGGCGTTGGTTTCGCCCTTCTGGTTGTCCGCGGTGGTGTAGTGATAGCCCGCGCCGATGACGTTGCGCCAGAAGTCGCTTTCGATGTAGCCGCCCACGGTGGTCTTGTCGAAGGTCTGCGCGGCGTTGACTTGTCCATCGATCTGCCAGGAGTCCACGCTCACGTGCGAGAGGTTCACGCCTAAGGTCGTTCCGGCCAGGGTGTAGGCCAGCCGGCCCGCGAAACCGTTCTCGTTCTGTTTCACCTTGTTCGAGTCGTCCTGGGGCTTCTGCTTGACGTATTCCCAGCCTCCCATGAGGAGGAAGCCGAAGCGCCGAACCGCCAGCACGGGCCGAACCCCGAGGTTGTTCTGCGACGACTCTTGTCCGTAGACCGCGCCGAGCTCGAACGCGATCCAGTCGGCGGGATAGAGGTGGAAGGCGGCCTGGCCGGCTTCGTCCTTGTAGCCCAAGGCGTAGTCGAGACGGTACATGCTGGGCCCACCCAGGGCGCCGTTCTCCTCGGCGGTGAAGCGATCGATGCCGTTGCCCCGGTAGTAGGGCTCCCAGGCCAGGAAGCGTCCGATCTGCAGGTCCCAAATCCGCCCGCCCACGCGCACGAAGGCATCCTGGGTGTGCGGCTCGTACTGCGATTTGGTGAACTCATTGTCGAGCGCGACGAACTGGGCGCGCGCTTCGGCGAAGAGCGGTCCCATGTCGCGGCGATACGACACCCCGAGCACCAAGCGGCCCTGGGCATAGTTCACGTCCTTGTCGTACGAGCCGACCTGTTGATTGCTTTGCTTCATGTACCCGGTGTCCATCCACACGTAGTTGGCGAAGCGAATCGGCACCGTCGGCGAGAGCACGACACTCGTTTCGTCGGCCGGCCTTCCGGGCTCGCTGCCCCAGAAGGTGGTGCGACGCTCGGCCGCCGGCACGGACATCACCGGGGGCGCCGGCACGGACATCACCGGCGGCGCCGGCTGGACGGCCGCCTCGGGCGTGACCGGGGGATGGTCCTCCGCCGATGCCGTCGATGGCGCGAACGCGCACAAGGCGCATGTTGAGGCAAGGATGATCTCGGTGGTCTTCATGGGATACTCCTCGTTGCCGCGTCACTGGACGGTGAACGTTCCGGTCAGGGCGTTTGCGTCGCTGGCATCCGACGACGGGGCCACCCACAACGCGTGCGGGACGTGCTCGATGACCATTCGCCCCGTGGCCGCGTTCCAGTAGCCGAGCTCGCTCGCCGCCGCGGTGAGGGTGACGGTCTGCTTGGCCCCAGGCGCGAGGTTCTCGACGCGCGCAAAGCCCTTCAGCTCCTTCTTCGGTCGGCCCCAGGCGTCAGCAAGGATGCTGTTTGGATACCCGACGTACAACTGCACGACCTCGGACCCCGCGCGGGCGCCGGTGTTGGTCACGTCGACGGTGACGGTCAGTACGCCGGTTTCGGCGACGGTCGGGGTGGCAACGACGAGGTTCGAGTACGCGAAGGTGGTGTACGACTGCCCGAAGCCGAAGGGCCAGCGCGCCGCCTTGTTCTGTAGATCGAGCCAGCGATAGCCGTGGTAGTAGGAATAGGCGACGTCGCCCGTGGTCGCGTTCTGGAAGAGGGGCAGGTCTGCCTCTTCCATGGGGAAGCTCTGCACCAGCTTGCCGCTCGGGTTCACGTCGCCGAACAGGATCTCGCCCAGTGCGGTTCCTTCCTTCATCCCGCCAAACCAGGCCATCAGCACGGCATCCACGCCGGCGACCCACGGGCTGACGACGATGGCGCCGCCGCTCTTCATCACGACGATGATCTTGAGATTGGGATTCTGGGCGCGCAGGGCGATGGCCGCACTGATGTTGTCCAGGTCCCGCTGCGGCAGATTCATGCTCGCGCGGTCCTTCCACTCGCCTTCTTCGCCCGCGGACGAGCGGGCCAGGTCGGCCGGGTAGTAGGCGCCGACGACGACGATGACGTCGGCCACCGCCAAGGCCGATTCGTGGCCGGCCACGGTCTCGAACGACAGAGCGCAGGGCACGGCGCCCGCGCAGCTGCTGGGCGCGTTGCTGGCGCCCAGGCGCTCGGACAGGCCTTCGTAGGGCGTGATCACCAGCGAGGAGTCCACGACCTTGGCGTCAGAGGATCCCTTGTCGCCCATGTTCTCGCTGTTGGCGAACTTGCCCACCACCGCGAGCGTCTTCACGGCCGTCGCGTTCAGCGGCAACACGTCGTCGGCCAGAGCCGTCGTCGGGCCATTCTTGAGCAGCACGATGCCCTCCCGGGCGGCCTCGAGCGCAAGCGCCTGGGTGGTCTCGGACTTGGTCAGCCACGGCGACCAGCTCTTGGTCTTGTCCCACTTGTCGATGACCCCGAAGTGGACCTTGGCGTACAGGATGCGCAGCACGGCCTCGTCGATGTATCGGGCATCCACCGTGCCGTTCTGGACCGCGGATGACAGCAGGGTCCCATAGAAGTACGCGCTGTCGAAGATGCTGGGGAACGCGCCCGAGCTGAATGGCATCTCGATGTCCAGCCCGGCGGCCGGTGAGGTCAGGGTGGCGCCCTTGGCGAACCAGTCGGACACCACCCAGCCCTTGTATCCCCACTCCGTCTTGAGGATGTCGCGGACAATGGCCTTCGAGTAGCCCGAGTAGCTGCCGTTCACCCGGTTGTAAGAAGCCATCACGCACGAGACCCCGGCGTCAGCCACCTTCTTGAAGTGCGGCAGGTACACCTCGCGCAAGGTGCGTTCGTCGAGGACGGCGTTCACGTAGATGCGCGTGTCCTCGATGTTGTTCGCGGCCAGGTGCTTGGCGCAGGCCTGGATGCGGTACGCGGTGGGATCCACGACCTGCGAGGGATCCAGCGGATCTGCGACAGCCGGGTCGTACTGTGCACCCTGGACGAAGGCGGTGCCCATGGCACCCAGCAGATGACTGTCCTCGCCGTAGGTCTCCTGGGCTCTGCCCCAGCGCGGGTGGGTGACCTGGTTGATGGTGGGCGCCAGTAGAACGTGGCGACCCATGTCGCGCATCTCGTCCGCCATGGCTTTGCCGATCCGGCGTTCGAGCTCGAGGTTCCACGTCGCGGCCCGGGCGGCAGCGACCGGGTAGACCGTGGTGCCGTAATCCGAGTTGTACCAGCGCACGCCCCGCGGGCCGTCCATGAAGCGGTAGCCGGGGATGGCCAGACGGGGGTCGTCTTCCTGGTCGAACATGTTGTTCGGGTTGTAGGCGGGGCCGCTCATCTGCCGGACCTTCTCTTCGACCGTCATGGCCCGCAGCAGGGCCGTGGCCCTCAGCACCTCGGGATCGGTGCAGGACAGACCGGCCGCGACGATGGCGGAGTCGCAGGCGCTGGTGGGCGCCTTCGGGCTGGAGCAGGCGGCGGTGGCCAGGGCGACCGCGGCGATGGTGAGGTGAAGCTTCATAGCGGATCCCCCTAGTAGTGGTTGGTCTTCAGACCGAAGCCGCGCACGAAGGTCGCGTCCAGGCCATCACCGGGTACGGATGGCCCCTGGAGCGCTGCGGCCGCGTCGGAGGCGGGCAGGCCGGCCGCCAAGGTTCCGCTGCCGTCGACGATGCCGAAGGCCACGTCCAACGCGACCTTGTCGGCATACGCGTTGCCGGGCAGGGTCCCCAACCACGCGAGGTACAGGCCGCTGATGCCGTAACTCGGCGACAGCAGCTCGGTCATGACCGAGGGGCGCCCCGAGTCGACGATGACGACGATCTGCGCTTGCGAGGCGGGAGTGCCGGTCCAGGCGGCGATCGCCGCGCGCGCCTGCGCCACCGGGTCGAGCAGGCCGGGCGTCGTGCTCGCGTATTCGAGCGCCGACATGGGCTCCGCCAACGTGCCGCTGTCAGGATCTCGCACCGAGGGCGCGGCGATGCGAATGAAGATGTAATCCGCCAGGGCCATGCGCTGCGCGGCCGTGGTGACAGGGACGCCCTTCACGCTGGTGGCGTCGTTGGTCAGCGTGCCGTAGCCGGCGCTGACCGAGCGCACGTAGTCCAGGTCGAAATCGCCCGCGACGAAGTAGTCGCAGCCCGCGGCGACGTATGGCTCGCCGGGCGGCGCGGGCAGGATCTTGCCCGAGCCGTTGCCCGCGTTGCCCTTGTCCGACGTCTGCGTGCCATCGCCCTTGCCGTTCAGCCAACCCGCGGGCTTGGTCTTGTTGACCAGCAGGACCATGCTGCGGTTCATGGCGTCGAGACCGGTCTGGTAGGCGGTGTCGGTGTTGCACAACGACGGTGCCTTGGCCGCGTCCACGTACGGGTTCTCGAAAAGGCCCAGCGCGAAGATGAGCGTGAGGGCCCGCGTGGCCGACGCGTCGACCTGCGCCTGGGCAAGGCCAGCGGCCTCGAGGTCGGTGGTCGTGTTCAGCCCCACGAACTGATCCACGCCCGCGGCCACCGCTTTGGCGATTCGCTCGGCCCGGGTGGCACTCTCCATGCCCCAGGGCGCGCCCAACGAGGCCCCACCCTCGGTGTCCAGCACGCCTTCGGGCGCGACGACCAGACCGGCATACGCGAGGTGCGTGCGCAGGACATCACCGATGAGCGTCTTGTTGAAGCTGGCGCCGACCTGTTCGATGGTTGCGCCGTTGACCAGCCCGCCCAGGCCCGTCCACGCGCCGGCCTCGGGGACCCCGTACCCGGTCATCACGCCCATGGCGCCGGCACTGAGGGCGCTTTGGAACGGCGCCACTTGGCCATCGAAAGAGGTGCCGGAGTACACGGTGGCCTTGCCCTTCGCGAGTCGCGCGTTCCACCCGCCCTTGGCGGCGCCCGCGCCTGGGAAGTTCCCGACCACGGCCGCGACGCTGCTCGCTCCCAGGGTCGCCCCCTGCAGCCCCTTCACGTATTCCGCGACCAGCGCCGATGCGGCGGTGGGGTCTTCACCGAAGCTGAACTGCGACCCGTACCAACGCGGATCGGTGGCCAGGTTGCCGGCCGATGACAGCGCCATGCGCACGCCGATGGCCCGGTACTCCTGCGCGACGAACTCACCAAACTTGCGGACCAGGGCCGCGTCGCCGGTTGCGCCCAAGCCCAGCTCACTCGGCCATTGCGAGAAGCCCTTGGCGTGCGTGCGACCGTTGCCGCTCGAATGCGCCGGCTCCATGGACAGCACGAATGGAATCCCGAACGGGCTCGCCTCGCAGCGTTCCTGAATCGCGTTGGCCCAGGTCGCTCGCGGCGTGATCTGGGCCGTATTGGCGGCGGTGCGACCGAAACGAATGCCGGAATCCACGACTCCATTGGTCGCCGCCGAGGGCGTGGGCGCGGCGGGCGTGGGCGTGTCGGCGAGCGACGC
This sequence comes from Pseudomonadota bacterium, assembly GCA_023438785.1. Taxonomy (GTDB): domain Bacteria; phylum Myxococcota_A; class Polyangia; order Fen-1088; family Fen-1088; genus Fen-1137. The sequence continues at coordinate 243 of JAEXQJ010000011.1, read as the reverse complement.
GTGCGCCATGAGCGCGGTCTTCTGGGGCGGGGTCATCCTGGCCACCAGGTCCTGCGCCCGGGTCGCCGCAGGCAAGGTCCAGTTCTCGAACGGCTCCAGAGTTCCGTTGCCGTTCAGGTCCTTGAACTGCAGATCTACCGAGCAGGTCACCGAGGTCCCTCCGGCGAGACTGGCGAATGTCACGGGTGCCGTGATGACCGCCTTGCCCGAGCTCGCACGCACGCCCAGGGTCGGCTGCGCGGC
>JAEXQJ010000375.1 GCA_023438785.1 Pseudomonadota bacterium | reverse complement strand
CGCCTTGGGGCTGCCGTTGGTGGCCGGCGTGCAGGGCTTCATCAAGCACATTCGCACCGGCATGACCGTCATCGTGGACGGCGGCCGCGGCGAGGTCATCCTGGAGCCCGACTTCGACATCCAGGGGCGCTACGCGGACCGCGCTGCCCGCGATCTGGTGCAGGCCGAACGTCTGGCCAAGGCGCGCGAGGCCCCGGCGGTTTCTCTCGACGGGGTGCGCGTGAACCTGGCGGCCAACGTGGAGCTGCTGGAGGAGCTGCCCATCTCGGTCGAGCTGGGGGCCGATGCCGTCGGCCTGTTTCGTACCGAGTTCCTGTACCTGGAGCGCTCCACCCTGCCCACCGAGGAGGAGCAGTACCAGCACGCCCTCTCAGCCCTCAGAGCGATGGGCGGACGTGATGTGGTGTTCCGAACGTTGGACTTGGGCGGTGACAAGCTGCCCACGTCGGTGCGCATTCCCGCCGGCAACAACCCGGCCTTGGGGCTGCGCTCGATCCGCTATTCACTCTGGCGGCGGGACGTCTTCCGGTCGCAGCTCCGCGCCTTCTATCGCGCCGCCGCGGTGGGCCCGTTGCGCATCATGTTCCCGCTCATCTCCGGCGTGGCCGAGCTGCGTACCGTGCGTGAGATCTGTAACGAGGTGTGCGCCGAGCTGACCCGCGAGGGGCTGGACCACGATCCGCAGGTTCCCCTGGGCGCCATGATCGAAACGCCCAGCGCCGCCTTCATTGCCGATCTGTTGGTTCAGGAATGCGACTTTCTGTCCATCGGCACCAACGATCTCATTCAGTACGCGCTGGCCGCCGACCGCCAGGACGAGCACGTAGGCTACCTCTATCACCCCCTCCATCCGGCCATCCTGCGCGCGGTGAAACAGGTCGTGACCGCGGCCAATGAGGCCGGCAAGCCGGTGGCCATGTGTGGGGACATGGCGGGGGACGCTCGTTTCAGTTGGATTCTGCTCGGTCTGGGCCTGCGCACGCTGTCCATGGCGCCGCGCCAGATCCCCATGATCAAATCCATCGTTCGCGCCAGCCGTCTCGCCGATGCCGAGCGACTCACCGACGAGGTCCTGCGCCTGCGTACCGAAGACGAGGTGGAGGAGGCGGTGCACCGGACGATGAAGGATCGCTTCCCGCTCGAGTTCGCGGAAGAGATGTAGCCCGCCGCTTGTGCGCGGGGCCACAGGGGCGTCGAAGCGTGCCCCTTTGCCGCGCCTGTTCCGCTAGACTGGGCGCCGGCCATGTCGCGCGTTGCCCGGTTTCTGATTGTCACGTCCGTGCTGGCGGGCTGTTTGGAGGCTGGCCCTCCGCCGGAGGGCCGCAGGTTGTCCGCGGAGCGCGACGTGCAGAACATCGGGATCGTGGAGGTGGACGGCGAAGCCTGGGTCGAGTTCCAATCCATCAAGCGCAAGGCCACGCCGCCGCTCAAGGCCGCCGTGGAATTGCACCAGATCTCATCGGACGGATCACGGCAACGCGTCTTGGCTGCCAGTCTCAAGGAGGGTTCGTTGGGTGCGGTCAGCGATGGACGCTGGGCTCTGGTGGACGAGGAGGCGGTCCAGGACGAGGTCGAGCGACGCTACGGCAACACCACGGTGGCCACGTTGGTTCACATCGGGTCGCAGATGGAGATCGACCTGCGCATCCCGAACGTGTCCAGCTACACCCTGGCCTACGATCGCCTCGTGTATCGGAGGTCGGCCAGCGGTGGCGAGGCGGCCGCTTTGCGCCTGCGGGTCGGGGAGAACGACCGGGAGCTCCTGCCCAGCCCGGCCTCCAGCGTGATCAGCGTGGACATCCGCGCCAGCGGCGCGATCTATCTCAAGTCGAGCGATGACTCGATTCTCAAGCGTCTGCCCACACCGGACGGCCAGATTGAAAACGTCCGCGAACACGTGAGCCGCTATCTGTTGCGCGACGACGACGTCTGGATGGCCGTTGCTGATACCTCGTCGGGCAAGACCAAGGCCCTGTTGGTCAATCTGCAGACTGGTGTGGAGCTGCCACTGGCTCGGGCCAATCCGTGCTGCTGGAATGGCTTCGACGGCGATCGCTTTCGCTACATCCATGCCTCCGTGGACGACAACCCGGCCGAGTACCACGTCCTCGATCTGACGACGGGCCAGGACGACAGCACGCTCATGCCTGACAACCTCGTCGATGTATCGTCCATCATCGACCGCCGCAATTCCGACGAGGCTCTGTACGTGGACAGCCAAGGTCACGGTGCCTTCCTGGGGCGGGACGACAAGCGGTTGCGGCGCAAGGTCGAGCAGCGACTGACGGCGCCGTTCTTCTCGCCCGACGGCCGCTACCTCCTCTACGTGGATCTTGCGCCCATCACGGCCATCGAGACCGTGCCGCACGGTCCGCTGATGGCGCAAGACTCGGAATTGGCCGCGCCGCCGCGCCGGATATCGCCGCCTGGTCTGGACATTCCGCTGGATCCTCAGTCGGGCGGGCGGCCCTTTTTCATGGGCGACGAGGACAAGCCCATCCTCGTCTTCTGGGCGCGTTTCGGCCACAGCACCTCGGACCTGTACTTCGCCGACGTGGAGACCGGACAGCTCCGCCTGGTCGCGCAGTCGATTCGCGACGTGACCGTGTCGCCCGACGGGTATTTCGGTATCGTCAACGTTTCGCAACAGGATCTGGTCGGCGATCTGGTTCTGCGAGATCTCGCGCAAGACAAGGCCCGGGTGCTGTCGCAGGCCGTGGCGGGCTTCCACCGCCGTGGTGACAACGTAGCCTTTTTGGTGCGCGGACGAGTGTCCTCCGACCGTGACGGCCTGTGGTTCGCTTCTTTGAAACCCGCGGTCACCGACGGAGGCGCGCCCTGACCGCCTCTCTGAGCTGGGGGCTATGGCTGGCGCTGGCGAGCGCGGCCGGCCCGGACGCGGGCCTCAGTGGCGTTGATGCGGCCGAGGCGGGGACCTTGGCATCCCCACATGGAGATGGAGACGGAGGCGGAGACGGTGGCGCAATGGGCGTCGACGCGGGAAACGCTTCCGCGCCTGCCGACGCGGCCGTGCCCGCGCCTCCCGAGCCCGCGATCGCGGCCCCCGTGGTCCCGGCCGTTTCCGGCGTGACCGTCTCCGGGCGCGTGCTGGCCCGTGGCACACGTGAGCCGCTGGGTGCGGCGCAGATCAACTTCGGCTCGCCGGACGGCGGCACCTTGCAGAGGGGTGAATCCGACGAGGACGGGCGTTTCAGCCTCTCTGTTCGCCCCGGCAAGGTGCGGGTTCAGGTTCAGGTCCCCGGCTACGACATCCTGGACACCACGATCGAAGCGGGCCAGCGAGGTCGCAACGGCGTGGTTTTGCGTCTCAACCCACGTACCACGGGCGAGCGCTACCAAACCGTGGTCACGGCCAACCCCGAGCGCCCACCCGCCATGGCGTTGAAGGGCGAAGAGCTGTCGCGTACCGCGGGCACGATGGGCGATCCCTTCCGCGTGGTCGAATCCTTGCCCGGCGTCACGCAGGTCATCTGGCCCCTGCCCCTGTACGCTATCCGCGGCGCCAACCCGGGGAACACGGGCTACTTCATCGACGGGGTGCGCGCGCCGGCGCTCTTCCACTTCGCCCTTGGTCCCTCGGTGATTCACCCCTTCTTCCTGGAGAAGATGGACTTCTTCCCCGGTGGGTATCCGATCGACTACGGGCGCTACGTGTCCGGCCTGGTGACGGCTCGGACGGCGGCGCCGGCCACCGACCGGCTGCACGTCTCGGCGGACGTGCGCCTGTTCGACGCGGGCGGCATCGTGGCCGCGCCGTGGGACGACGGCAAGGGCAGCGTCGCGGTGGCCGGGCGCTACTCGTACACCGGGTTTTTGCTCTCGGCCTTTTCCAACGAATACGGCCTGGACTACTGGGACTACCAGGTCCGCGTCGATCACCGTCTGGGGCCAGGGCGGCTCACGCTCTTCGCCTTCGGCTCCGGCGATCGGCTGGAACAGAAGAAACCTGATCCCGTGGATTGGGGGTTCGCGGCGGGGGTGGCCCCGCAGCCCGGGCGGGCCGAGTTGACCTTCCATCGCGTGCAACTGCGCTGGGACGGGCGCGCCCTGGGGGGCCGTGTGCTGGCCAGCGTGGTGGGCGGCTTGGACGATTCCACGACCAGCCTGACGTCGTTGTTCGCCCTGCCCGTGGGCAGCAGGATGCTGAGCGCTAGCCCGCGTCTGGAGATGGAGTGGGCACTGGCACCCTGGGTGGATCTCTCAGCGGGTGCGGATGCGGAGGTGCAGCGCTTCCGTCCCAGCTCACTGGCGTCTGTCCTGGCGCCCGATCTGATTGGCTACTACCAGACCGACCTCTTCCGCGACCGCTCGGCCCTGATGGGGGGCGCGTACGTCGGGCTCACTCTGCGCGGCGGCTCACGTGTGCTGGTCATGCCGGGGATGCGCTACGAGGGATACTTCGAAGAGGGGGTGCAGCGCTGGGAGCCCAGCCCGCGCCTGTCCGTACGCGTGGCCATCGCCGAGGACAGTTGGCTGAAGGCGGCGGTGGGGCAGTTTTCGCAGATGGCCAGCCTGCCCGTGGGCGTGCCCGGCTTCGAGGGCTTCGGTCTGAAGAGCTTCGGCCTGCAGCGCTCGCGCCAGGGCAGTCTGGGCCTGGAGTCCAATCTGGAGCGTCGCGTGGGCGTGGACCTGTCCCTGGACGTGACGGGCTTCTACCAACGGCTCCACCTGACCGACATGCGCAACTCGTTGGTGCCCGATCCGCAGGCGCGGGATCTGCTCGAAGCGCGTGAGGGCGAGAGCTACGGCCTGGAGGTCATGCTTCGCCGGCCCATGCGCCACCGCCTGTACGGCTGGCTGGCTTATACGCTGTCGCGGTCGGAGCGGCGCGTGGATGGCGTGCTGGCGCCCTCCGATTGGGATCAGCGCCATGTGCTCAACCTGGTGGCCGGCTACCGCCTGCCGCGTGGCTATTCGGTGTCCGCGCGCTTCCACTACAACACCGGCCGCCCCTACCCGCAGTACGACAAGGGCACGGACACGGTCTCGTACATTCGTCTGCCCGCCTTTCCGCAACTGGACCTGCGCGGCGACAAGCGTTTCGTGTTCGATACCTTCGTCATGGAGGTCTACCTGGAGCTGGTCAACAGCACCATGAGCCGCGAGGTGTTCGACACCGTTCGCCAGACCGACGGCAGCGTGACCGACAAGGCCTACCGCCTGGTGCTGCCCTCCATGGGCGTGCATATCGACTGGTAGGCCGAACCCCGACCGCCGGGTGTATTCTTCTCGTCCATGAGGATGAGGCGCGCAATCGTGGCGATGCAAGCGAGTGTCCTGGCGACTACGCTGGCCCTGTCGGGCGTGGCGGCAGCGGACGAGGCGGCGACCCACTACAACATGGGGCTGCAACTCAAGCGGCAGGGCAAGACCGAGGAGGCCATCGCGGAGATGAAGAACGCGCTCGGGGTGCGCCCGGACTTCGCGGCCGCGTGGTTCAGTCTGGGCAACCTGTATCGCGCCCAGGGCGACTACCCGAATGCGCTATCGGCCCTGCAGAAAGCGGCCAAGCTCCAGCCGCAGGACGCGAACACGCACGCCAACCTGGGCGTGCTGTACATGCGCATGAACCGGTTGGACGACGGCATCAAGGAGCTGGAACTGGCCATCGACTTCAAGCAAGACGATTACGAGTCACACGTCAGCCTGGGGGCGGCCTATCGCCAGAAGGGCGACGTGAAGCGCGCCCTCATCCACCTGGTGAAGGCGACCGAGCTCCGACCTGGCGATGCCTTGGCGTGGGCCAACCTGGGCGTGGCGCTGTCCAAGACCGACGAGAAAGAGCGCGCCGAGGGGGCACTGCGCAAGGCCATCGAGATGGATGGCAACAATGGCCTGCTGCACTTCAACCTGGGGGTGGTGTGCCGCCAACAGAAGAAGTACGACGAGGCCATCAAGGAATACGAGACGGCGGTCAGCCTGGATCCCAAGATCTCAGGCGCCTACTACGACCTGGGCCTCATGTACTCGCAGGACAAGCGTTACGAGGATGCGCTGAGCGCCTTCCGCAAGTACCTCGCCTCGACGGATCGCTTGAACGCCAAGGATCGCCGCGACGCCGAGGAGCGGATCAAGTCGCTCGAGGGCGGGATCAAGAAGAAGTAGAGCCGCGAACCAGTTAGAAACGTACGCCCAGGAAGGTGCGCAGGATCTGGGCGGCGGAGGTGCCTTCGTAGCTGGGCCACAGGCCATCGTCCAGGTTGCCCCGGGGGCGGGAGAGGGCGTCCATGGCCCAGAACACGCCCCAGGTCAGGCCGGCGTAGAAGTTGTCGCTGGTGTTCCGGTACATCAGGCTCAGGTCCATCTCCAGGCCGTAGCTGAGGGCGTTGCCTGGCGTGCCCTGTTTCCAGGGGGCCATGCTGTAGATGAGCGAGCCGTTGAGGCCCAGCTGGCGCTGTTCTGATGAGCGGGGATCGCCCAGATCGAACCAGTAGGTCGCCGACGGCTTCACGTAGATGGCGTTGGTGACCGTGCCCATGATGCGGCGGAAGAAGATCTCGTCCACGTGGTACTCGGGCGAGAACAGGAAGGCGGTGGACCATTCGTCGTCCGCGTTCTGGGGGACGAACTTCCAGCGCGAATTGAGGTAGCTCTGCATGCGCGAGCCGGTGTAACGGCCGTCCCGTCCCGTCACCAGGGCCAACTCCGCGTTGTCCCCCGTGGCGCCGCCGGTCTCCAGGCCCAGGAAGAGCGAATCGTGATACAGGCGCAACTCGCTGGCCAGGACCCAGCCCAGTTGGAAGATGTCCAATGGCTGATCACTGGGGTTCGTGCCGTTGGTGTAGCGCAGCAGTCCGGCCTGCGAGTACTTGCCGGCCACCGCGGTGCTCTCGAACTCCAACGTGAGGGCCTTCCAGCCCAGCTTGAACCAGAGGCTGGGGATCACGATGGTGGCGTCGCTGGAGAGGCTGTTGTTCCACGCGGTGACGAGGTCCTCCATGGTCAAGCCCAGGGTCTGCGCGGTGTTCGCGTCGACCTGGGTGTTCTGAAACGTATCGAGTTGCTTGCCTTGGTTGCGGTAGACGAACTGCAGTCCGTAGTTGAGGACCAACTCGCCGTTGGCCACCCGTTCGCGGAACTGGCGGTCGCTGTCCACCCGGGTCAGCGCGGCGGTCAGTTGGAGCACGTCGTCGTTCTGCGACAGATCGAGGGGCGGGCCCTCGGGGTCGCGGCGGCCCACCGTGGTCGTGCCGAAGGTGTAGCCCTGGGGGCCGAAGTCCCAGGACAAGGCCAACTGGTGACCGTAGATCTGGGTGATGCCCATGATGCGATCGACGGTTGTGCCGCCGTCGCAGTCCATGCAGTTGCCCGCGTTGAAGTACATGCCGCGCCCGAACTGCCAGGGCATGCGGCCGAAGCGCAAGGACCCCAACTCGCTATCCACCTCGGCCCAGGCCCGTTTGGCGCGAATGGACGAGGTGTACCAGTTGCGGTTCGTCTCGGGCGTTTCCTGGGTGGTGTACAGAGCGTCTGCCTGTGCCCGGTTGGTGCGCGCGCTGGGGTCGGTCAGGGTCACCAGCGAGTCGGGCGTGGCCCCCATGATGACGTTGTCGAAGACGTCGACCTGGGTCAGGACGCGGACCTGGTCCGAGATGTTGATGGTCGGCTCCAAACGCAGGCGCAGGTTTCCGTCGCCCAGATTCTTCTCCCCGCAACCTCCGGTGTTGATGCCGCAATCCAGCGGAGTGGGGAAGGGGGGCGTGCCCTGATCGGGCGAGTCGTCCGCGGCATAGCCCTGGCCGAGGTTGAGGTTGTGCATCCAATCGCCGCGCACGCGGAAGTACCCGTCGAGCTCGATGACCTTGGTCCGGCGGCGGCGCTGGCCCGCGTAGCCGGCCTCCGCCTCCGCCTCGGCGGGCGCCTTGCTCTCTTCCTCGGGCGCGGCCTCAGCCGGGCCTTCCTCTTTTTCGGTCTGCGGCCCTGGCGCCGGGCCCATGCCCGGGCTCATGCCGCCCATCTGCGCCAGCGCCACGCCCCCCGTGCCAAGCGAAAAGGCCAGCGCTAGGGAAGATGCCAGCGAGCGTGGGCGGAACAAAGGGAAGTGCGAGTGGTGATGGATCGGCTTGGTCATCCTGGCCCTCGGTGGAACGGCCCTTATAACAGTACGCTGACCGCCCGACCAGCCGCGCTTGACACGCCCGGTGGGCGTTGCGCCGGGAAAATGGCGGGGGCCCAGGCGGGCGCTAAGATCGCGCCATGTCATCCAGCCTGCGGCAGATGTGTGGTCAGTTGTTGTCCGTCGGCTTCGACGGTCCCGAGGCGCCGTCCGAGCTCCTGGGCCGCATCGCGCGATCGGAGGTGGGCGGGGTCATGCTCTTTCGTCCCAACCTGGTGCAGCCGGCGCAGGTGGCCGAGTTGGTGCGTGCCTTGCGCGGCGCCAGCCCCGGTGAGCCGCTGGTGATCTCGGTGGATCAAGAAGGCGGCCTCGTCCAGCGCCTGCGCGCGCCGCTGACCGTATGGCCGGACATGTTTTCCGTGGCGGCGGCCGGCGATGCCCGGCGGACCCAGGCCGTGGGGCGGGCCGTGGGCGCCGAGTTGGCCGCGCTGGGCATCGGCTGGGATCTGGCGCCCGTCTTGGACGTACACACGAACCCTGCCAACCCGGTCATTGGCAACCGCGCTTTCGGGACGAATCCCGATGCCGTGGCCACGCAGGCGCTCGCCTTTTGGCGCGGCCTGCGCGCGGCTGGCGTGCTGGGCTGCGGGAAGCACTTCCCCGGACATGGCGACACGCACACCGATTCCCACCTGGACTTGCCCGTGGTGGCGCATCCGCCACAGCGTCTGCGCGCCGTGGAACTGGCGCCCTTTGCGGCGGCAGCGCGGGCCGGGATGGAGGCCCTCATGACCGCGCACGTGATGTACCCGGCCCTCGACGACAAGCTGCCCGCCACGTTGTCGCGACGGATTGCCACGCGCCTGCTGCGCGAGGAGCTGGGCTTTCAGGGGCTGTTGGTGAGCGACGATCTGGGGATGCGCGCCGTGGCCGACCGCTGGCCCGTGGACCAGTTGGTGGTCGAAAGCTTGCTGGCGGGCGTGGATCACTTCCTGGTGCGTGGGCCGCGCGAAAGGCAGGAGCAGGCCTTCGCCGCCCTGGTGTGCGCCGCCGAGACGCGGCCCGAGGTGCGCGCGCGCGTGGAGCAGAGCGCGCTGCGTGTCCAGCGGTTCAAGGCCGAGCTGAAGGTTGGCCTGCCGGCCGCCGGCGCGGACCTGACGGCCTTGCTGGGGACGCCCGAGCACCAGGCCCTGGCCGCCTCATTCGCCAGGGTCGACGCCACCAGCGCCGCGGGCTCGCCCGTGGCGGAATGAGACGTCACCGAGGATCGGGGGCCCGCTCTTCGGCCAGCACCGTCCGGCGCCAGCGAACGGTCAGGGCGGATTCGACCAGGATGAGACCGATGAGCAGGGCGGCCAGGACGTGCCACAGCTCGACGCGGTACTTGGGTCGCTGGGAACCTGGCTTGCCGGCCGCCACGCGATCCGGGCGTTTCTCGGGGGCCAGGCGCGCGGGGTTGGATTCGCGCGGGTCCAAGTTGACCACGAAATCGCGCTCGGGCTGGGCGGCCAGGTTCCCATCCTGGCCGGCCACGCGCACGCGGTACAAACCCGGCGCGTTGGTGTTGGCGTAGAGCACACCGCCGCCTGCACCGGCCTGATCCCGGTGGGCCACCCAGACCGAACCATCGGGGCCGGTCACTTCCAGGTGTTGCTCGTCGCCGTTGAACTGCAGGGGACGCGCCTCGCCTACCAGCAGCGAGGCGTCGTCGTCGTCGCCCGGCGCGCCCACGAGATAGCGCATGCTCTCGCGCACCAGCGGCAAGAAGCCCGCGCGGATGGGCAGGTCGGTCCATTCTCGATCCACGGTGGTGGACAACAGCAGGACGCGGCCCTTGCCCACGCGCTTTTCCACCAGGGCCGGGGCACCGCTCTCGTAGCGCAGGATCACCGTACGGCCCGCACCGTCGGGAACCGGGTCGAGCAGAACGTACTTAAAGAAGCGCGCCGAGATCAGCCCTTCGCCCCGTTCGGGAAAAGCAGCCAGCAGGGGATGGCCGCGATCGATGGGGGCCAGCCGTTCGGCGGGGCGATCATCGAGGATTTCGCCCGCGCTCTGGCCCGGCAACGCGG
>JAEXQJ010000330.1 GCA_023438785.1 Pseudomonadota bacterium | reverse complement strand
TAGAGCACCGAACGGTTTGAATCGGTCGCGAAAACCCGGATCTGCGTCGCATCCCTTCGTTGCTCGTCGGTCAAATACGTCGAGTATTCTCCCTCCTCGCGCCTCGGGCTGCTCGCATCTCCGCGTTTTCGCTCGGTCTTCAAACCGTTCGGTGCTCTAGAACGGAATGTCGTCGTCGCTGGGGGGCAGAGAGGGAGCCTCGCCGGCGTCGGGGCTGCCGTGCGATTCCTCGGGCCAGTTCGGGCGGCCGCCACCGCCACCCGCGCCGCCACCCGCGCGACGTGCGCCGCCGGCTCCACCACCCTCGCCGCCGCCCAAGAAGACCACGCGGTCAGCCACCACCTCGGTGGTGTAGCGCTTCTTGCCTTCCTTGTCGTCCCAGGAACGCGTCTGCAGCCGTCCCTCGACGTAGATCATGCGGCCCTTGGCCAGGAACTTGGAGCAGTTCTCGGCCTGCTCGCCCCACACGTTCACGCGGTGCCACTCGGTGCGTTCCTGCTTCTGGCCGCTCTTGTCCTTCCAGACCTCGTTGGTGGCGACGCTCAGGTTGCAGACCGGCCGATTGCTCGGGGTGTATTTCAGCTCGGGATCGGCCCCGAGGTTTCCAACCAGAATGACTTTGTTGACGCTGCCCATGATCATCGCCTCCTTGACCGGATGTTGTTTTGCATTTTCCCGCCGGGGGGTCAATGCGCCCTCGGCCGGCGCGCCTCCTATCGGCGCTCGCGTGCACCGGTTTCGCGATCTACAGTCGCGCCCTGGATGGCGATGCTGAGACTGGCCGCGTTGTTGTTGCTGGCCGCGGCGCCGGCCCAGGCCGCGAGCTCCGATTTGGCGCGCGGGTTTTCCGCCTATCGAGCGGGCGATTACGCTGGCGCCGCGCGCGCCCTGGCCAACCCGTCGCACAAGCTGTCGCGCAACAAGGACTATGTCCTCTATCTGTTGGGCGAGAGCCAGTTCTACGACGGCGCATACGCCCGGGCGCGTGCCAGCTTCGGCGCGTTGGCCAAGTTGCGGGATTCGCGCTTGGCGGGCCTGGCACCCTGGCGCGTGGCCGATTGTCTGTGGATGGAGGGGCGCACCGCTGAAGCGGGCGCGGCATACCGCAGACTGCTGAACGCCAAGACGCCGGTGGGCGACGTGGCGCTGGCGCGTTTCCGTCTGGCCGAGTCGGCCGCGGCAGGCGCCGAGGCCCGCAAGCTGTTCATGCAGGTGCACGTCGAGCATCCGGCCCACCCGTTGGCCGCCGAGGCCGCGCGTCGGGCCGGGGCGGAGAGCGCGGCCGTCACCGAGGAGACGTCGCTGAGCCCGCGGGATCGGCTGCGCCGGGCCAACGCCTTGGCCGACGGTCACCACTACCAGGGCGCACTCGACGAGTTGGCCAAATTGCCCGTCGAATTACCCGAGGATCAGGCCGTGGAGCGCGACTTCGCCACGGGCATGGCCAAGTACAAGATGCGCCGCGATTACGCGGGCGCCGCGGAGCTCTTGCTCAAGGCGGCGCGCCGATTGTCCGGTGAAAAGGCGGCCTTCGCGGCGTTCCACGGGGCGCGCGCCCTGTCGCGCCTGGATCGAGACGACGACGCCATCGCGGCCTACGGCGAGGTGGTGAAGGGTTTCCCGGGCTCGAAGTGGGCCGCCGAGGCGCAGTTTCGCGCGGGTTGGCTAGAGGTCAACCGGGGCCACTTCCGCGAGGCGCTGCCCGGCCTGCGCGCCACCTTGGACCACTTCGCCCGCAGCGCGTTCGGCAACGATGCGGCCTGGTATTTGGCGCTCTCGCACTACTTTCTCGATCAACCCGAGGAGGCTCTGCGCGCCCTCGAGCAGTACGAGCGCCTCTCGAAGAAGGACGCCTACGACGTGCTCATGCGCGTGGCCTACTGGCGCGGCCGCTTCCTTGCCAAGGCCGGACGACAAGACGAGGCCCGTGTCCAGTGGCGCGGGTGTGTGCAGAAGGGCCCCCTCACGTACTACGGCCTGCTGGCCACGGCCCGCCTGCGCGAGGCGGGCGAGAAGGTCGAGCCCGAGCCCGCCGTGTCCACTGCTGCCGAGAAGACGGCTGTGCCGCGCGATCCTTTGCTCGAGCGCGTGGAGGAGCTGCGCCAGGCGGGCTTGGATGTGGAGGCCGGCCTGGAACTGCAGCGGGGCGAGGCGGGTTTGCTTAAACGGTTGGGGAAGGCACGCGGGCTGGCCGTGCTGCTCAACCAATACCCGCGTCTGCAGGCCTTCAACCGCGCCTACCGCCTCGCCGAGGGCAACGGCCTGCGAGCTTTCGCCGCCGTGCCCGCGCTCTTCTGGCACAACGCCTATCCGCGCGCCTATCCCGACTTGGTGGCCGCCTCGGCCAGCCCGGCCGGCGTGCCCGAGTTGTTCGTCTACTCGATCATGCGCAAGGAATCGGGCTATGCCCCGCACGATGTGTCCTATGCGGACGCGCGCGGCCTCCTGCAGTTGATCCCCGGCACGGGCAGCCAGGCGGCGGCCAAATTGAAGACGCCGTTCTTCCCCGACCAACTCTTCGAGCCTGAGATCAACGTGCGCCTGGGCACATACTACCTGGGTGGCCTGTACAAGCGCTTCCGCGGGCAATTCATCCTGGCTGCCGGCGCCTACAACGCCGGTCCGCGCGCCATGATGCGCTGGTGTGATCAGTGGGGCCAGCGGTCCCTCGACGAGTTTGTCGAGTTGGTGACCTATGATCAGGCCCGCGAGTACATGAAGCGAGTCACCGCCATCTACGCCCGCTACCGCCAGCTCTACGGCGAGCCGCTGGATCTGCCCCTGGTCGTGAACCCCCAGTATCTGAAGGACGGCCCCGACTACTGATTCGCTATACTTACGTGATGGCCAAGTTTCGCGGCACCATCAGGCACAGTGATCTGGAGGGCGGGCACTACCAGCTCCAGGCCGACGACGGAACCATCTACGAGCTGGAGGGCACGGACCCGGCGCTGCGCCGAGATGGGGTGCGCGTGGAAATCGACGGCAGCGTGGACAAGGAGGCCCTGTCCTTCGCCATGACGGGGCCGCGCCTGAAAGTGAAATCCGTCAAGGCGCAGTGAACCGCTGCTAAGACTGGGCGCTGGTCTTGCGTGCCCCGGGACCGATCTCGAGGACGCGGCGCCAGGCGGGCCAAAAGAGGTAGAGGCTCACGGCCGTGCCGGCGCCCAGGGTGTCGGCCAGCCAGTCGAAGATGTCGCAACTGCGGCCGGGCGTGAAGTGTTGGTGGACTTCGTCGCTGGCGCCGAAGAGCGAAACCAGCAACACCGCGGCCACGGCTCGCCAGGCGTGGGATTGGATGCGCAAGGCGCGCATGGTCATCGTGGCCAGCAGGCCAAAGGCCAGGAAATGAGCAATCTTGTCCACCTGCCAAACGCCGGCCGGCAGGGGCACCCCCGACTGGGACGACTCGACGACGATGGCCGCCGCGAATCCGAGCGGCAAGAGCCAGCCGCGCCATGCCAGCAGGGCCATCTTCATTGATAGCAAATGTAGCCGACCGCGGGCGCTCGTGGAGATTGAGCTGCGATTCTTCGTAACGCCCCGCGGCTTTCCGGTTTTTCGTCCCCACGCGGTATGTAGGGGCGATGACCGAGGAGGAGCTCTCTGCGGCTTACGAGGCCTACGGGCCCGCGGTGTACCGCCGCTGTCGCAAGATCCTGGGCAACGACAGCGAGGCCCTGGACACCACGCAAGAGGTCTTCCTGCGCGCCCTCAAGCACCGGCGCGGCCTGCGCGCGGGCCGCGAGCTGTTGGGCTGGTGCTACCGCGTCGGTACGCGCCTCTGCCTGACGCGCCTGCAGGACCGCCTGCGTCGGGGCGAGGCGGCTCTCGTCGACATCGCCCACCAGGCGGCCAGCCCCGAGGAGCGGACGCAGGCGCGCGAGTTGGCGGCGACGATCCTCTCGGGGTGTGACGCCCGCACGCGCGAGATCGCCATCTACACCCTGGTCGACGGCATGACCCAGGAAGAGGCGTCAGCCCTGGCGGGCATCACCACGCGCACCGTGCGCAACCACCTGTCGCGCTTCTCCGCCCACGTGCGACGCCAAATCGCGGCCTGGCACTCCAAGGAGGTCACATGACGGGCTGTCCCTCCGACTTCACACTCGACGAGCTGTCCATCTTGGGTGACGCCTCCGACGGGGCCTCCTCCGTGCGCGCGCACATCGCCGGGTGCCCCGCGTGTGCGGCCCGCATGCGGGAACGGCAGGCCCTGGCTGCTGAGTTCCGGCGCAGGCGCAAGCCGTTGCCCTCTCGCAGGCCCTGGCGATGGTGGCTGCCTGCCCTGGCCGCCGCGACCTCGGTTCTGTGTGTGGTGGCCTTGGGGCGCGCGCCCTACCGAGGCGCCAAGGGCATGGCGCACCAGATCTTCTGCAAGCGCGGCCAAGCCGTCTTTCGGCTCGGCTCGGGCGATGACGTGCGTCCCGGAGATGCGCTGCGCTTCGAGCTTCACCCCGCCCGTCCCGACGAAAGGCACGCCGTGCTCGGCAGCGTGGACGGCAGCGGACGCTACTCGCCGCTGTATCCCTCGACGACCGAGGCGGGCAGCGTGGCGATTCCCGACGGGAACGCGCCCCTGGCCGGCTCCATCGTCCTGGACGGGGCCCCCGGTCCCGAGTCCGTGGTCATCGTCACGGGCGCGCGCCCTTTCTCGGCGACGAGCGTGCGCGACGCCGTGCTGCGCGCCGGGCCGGGCGCTCCCCTCGACGCCCTGACGGGCCAAGGGCTGAGCGTGACTTGGGTTGTCCTGCCCAAGGTCGTCCCATGAGCGTGGCCAGCGCCGTGGCCGTGGCCGCCCTGCGGGTGGCCGTCCTGGTCTCGTCGAGCCATGCACCCGGGCAAAGTCCCTTGCGCTACGCCAAGGCGGACGTGGAGCAGATGGCGCAAGTGCTCGAGGAGTTGGGCGGTGTGGCGGCCCAGGACGTGATGACCTTGCACGATCCCAGCCTGGCCGAGCTGCGTGCCACCTTGGCGCGTGCCGAGGGCCGAGCCGGCAAGGAGGGCCTGCTGCTGGTTTACTTCTCTGGCCACGCCGACGGAGACGGCCTGTTGCTGGGGCGCGAGCGCATGCCCTACGTGGAATTGCGCGAGCGCCTGGATCACTCACCGGCGCGCGTGCGGCTGGCTCTCCTCGATTCCTGCCATTCAGGCGGCGCGCTCGGGCGCAAAGGGGGCCTGCCGGGCCCGGCCTACGATGTCCGCGTGCTGGAGCAGCGCGACGTGACCGGAGCCGCCATCATCGCCGCATCAGCCGCCAGCGAGGCGGCGCAGGAATCCAGCGAGGTGGACGGTTCCTACTTCACGCACCATCTGCTGTCCGGCCTGCGCGGGGCCGCGGACGCGGATGGCAACCGACAGGTCACGCTCTCGGAGGCCTACCGCTACGCCTACTCGCGCACGGTGTCGGCCACCGCGGCCACCCTGCTGGGCCCGCAGCACCCGGGCTACGACTTCCGACTCTCGGGGACCGGTGACGTGGTGCTCACGCGCGTTGACGGCAGCGGCGCCGTTCTCGTCCTGCCTCAGTCTCCCGGCGCAACGTACTTCATCCTCGACGAGCGCGACAACCTGGCGGCCGAGGTGTCGTCGGCGCCCGGCCGGCGCATCGCCCTGCCTCCCGGTCGCTATCAGGTGGCCGAGCGGCGCGGGGGGCGGGTGCGCGTGTCTCAGGTGGTCCTGCGCGGGGGGGCCGAGGCCACGTTTGATGAGAACCACGCCCGCACGGTGGACAGCCTGACGGGGCTGCGCAAGGGCGGCTCGGCCAGTCCTTTCGCCGTTTTCTTGGGCGGCGGCCTGGCCACCTTGTCAATCGCGGGAACCGCGCCGTCCTTCGAGCTCGGCCTCAGCCTGCGCTACCGCGGCGACCACTGGGTCATGGCTTTGCGAGGCGAGTACGGCTGGGCCTCGGTCGATCGCGGCGCCTTCGCGTACCAGTTCCGCCGCCTGGGCACCGACGCCCTGCTGCTGCGACCCGTGGTGGTGCGGGGCATGGAGCTGCAAATGGGGGCCAGCGTGGGCCTGTCGCGCATCACACAGACCTTCGCCCCGAGCACCTGGACGGGCACCTGCGCCGCCGCGCGCGCCGTCCTGGCCCTGGAGATTCCCCTGTGGCGGCCCCTGGCCCTGCAACTCCTGTGGGAGGCGGGGGCGCAAGTGGCACGCATCGACGGTGCCCTGCGGGCCAAACCCGACGCCCGCGCCACCTTCGCGGTCGGGGTCGAATTCTGATGCGTTCCGGTTTGCACGCTCCGGCCGGTATTTGCCCATGGAGGACATGCACATGACTTACAAGGCACTCGTGATATGCGCGTTGTTTGGCCTCGGCTGTGGAGACCTGACCGAGAAGGAGGGCCCGGTGGCGCGCTCGGCGCTGCTGCGCGAACCCGCCCCGCAGGCCAGCGACGCGGACAAGGCCGAGGTGGTGGCGGGCGGCAAACAGCTCGCCCTGGATCTCTTCCGCACCACCGCGCCCGAGGCGACGAAGAACCACGTCATCTGCCCCTACGCCGTGTCCAGCGTGATGGCCATGATCTACGCCGGCGCCCGCGGCGACACCGAGGCGCAGATGGCCCAGGCCCTGCATTTCACGCTCCCCCAGGATCGCCTGCACACCACCATCAACGCCCTCGACCTGCAGCTCTTCGCTCACAATTCCAAGGACGTGCTCATCGAAGCCGTGAACAGCCTTTGGAGCCAATCCGGGTTTCCCCTGCAATCCCTCTTCCTCGACACCCTGGCGGTCAACTACGGCGCCGGCGTGAACCTGCTCAACTTCGCGGGCGCCCCGGAGGACGCCCGCCGTCGCATCAACGCCGCCGTCGCCGAACAGACCCAAGCCCAGTTCCCCGAGTTCCTCCCAGCCGGCAGCATCGATTCGTCGGTCCGCCTGGTGCTGACGGCCACGCTGCACTTCCGGGGCGACTGGCTCGAACCGTTCGTCGCGGCCCAGCCGTCGGCGAGCCTGTTTCATCTCGAGGATGGATCCACGGTCGAGGCGCCCACCATGGTGCAGTACATGCGCGTACCGGCCTTCAGCGACGAGACGACCCAGGCCATCGCCGTGCCCTACAAAGGCAACGAGATGTCGATGCTCTTCGTGGCCCCCACATCGGGGTCGCTGGCGGCCCTGGAACAGGGGCTCACGTCCACCCGCCTCGAATCCATCACGGCGGCCATGACGACGAACGAGTCGGTGTGGCTCTATGTGCCTCGCTTCTCGGTCAAAGGTGCCGTGGTGGATCTGCGCCAGGCGCTCGAAGGCTTGGGCATGCCTCTGGCCTTCCAGCCGGGAGTCGCTGATTTCTCGGGCATGACGGGCGGATCCGACCTTTTCCTGGCCAGCGTCTTCGAAGCGGCTTCCGTCACCATCAACGAACGGGGCACCGATGCCTTTGCCGCGGCCGGCGGTGCCCTACCCGGGGCGGACAGCTCGCAGATGCGTTTCGACCGCCCCTTCCTCTTCTTCATCCGCGAAAACAGCACCGGCACCATCCTCTTTATGGGCCGCGTCGCTGACCCCCGCGCCAACTGACCATCGCGCCATTCGCAGCCCGCGCTGCCGCTCTGCGGGCTGCGAAGTTACGTTGACGACCCGCGCGCCGGCTGGGAAACTCCCGCGCACTCGGCGGGCTTCCCGCCCTTTGCGCTGGAGAGGAAAAAGAGATGTCCGACTACCTGTTCACATCCGAGAGCGTCACCGAAGGCCACCCCGACAAACTGTGCGATCAGGTTTCGGACGCCATCCTCGACGCCATCATCAAGGAAGACAAGACCTGCCGCGTGGCGTGCGAGTCGCTGACCAAGACCGGCTTCGTCATGGTGGCCGGCGAGATCACCACCTCGGCCAAAGTCGAGTTCCCCGGCATCGTGCGGGACGTGGTGAAAGGCATTGGATACGAAGATTCCTCCATGGGCTTCGACTGGAAGACCTGCGGTGTGCTCGTGGCGGTGGAGCGCCAGTCGCCCGACATCGCCCAGGGCGTGGACGGCCACGGCGTGTACACCCACAACGACCAGGGCGCCGGCGACCAGGGCATGATGTTCGGCTACGCCTGCGACGAAACGCCCGAGCTGATGCCCATGCCCATCATGCTGGCGCACAAGCTGTCCAAGCGCCTGGCGGACGTGCGCAAGAAGCGCATCGTGGATTTCTTCCGCCCCGACGGCAAGAGCCAGGTCACCATCCGCTACGACGAGCAGCACCAGCCGGTGGCCATCGATACGGTCGTCATCTCCACCCAGCACAGCGAGAGCGTGAAGTACAAGATGCTCAAGGAGGTGGTGATGGAGGAGGTCATCCGCCCCGTGCTGCCCGCCAAGCTGGTCGACAACAAGACCAAGTACTTCATCAACCCCACGGGCCGCTTCGTGGTGGGTGGCCCCATGGGCGACTCGGGCCTCACCGGCCGCAAGATCATCGTCGACACCTACGGCGGCATGGGCCGTCACGGGGGCGGCGCCTTCTCGGGCAAGGACCCGTCCAAGGTGGACCGCTCGGCCTGCTACTACGCGCGCTACATTGCCAAGAACGTGGTGGCGGCCGGCTTGGCCCGTCGCTGCGAGGTGCAGCTCGCCTACGCCATCGGCGTGGCCCAGCCCGTGTCGCTGCTGGTCCAGACCTTCGGCACGGGCGCCATCCCCGACGACAGCCTCTCCGCGCTGGTGCGTGCCCACTTCGACGCGCGTCCGGGCGCCCTCATCCGCGAGCTGGATCTGCGTCGGCCCATCTACCGCAAGACAGCCGCCTACGGTCACTTCGGCCGCAACGACAGCGACTTCACCTGGGAGCGCACGGACAAGGCGAACGCCCTACGCGAGGCCGCCGGCATGGCCAAGGCACCGTCCCGTCCTGCCAAGGCCGCCAAGGTCAAGGCCAAGACGACGACTGCCAAGCCGGCCAAGGTGAACGGCGCGAGCAAGCCCAACGGCAAGAGCGGCGCCATCCACCTGGTCGCCGGCGCCGAGTAACCCCACGACGCGTGGGCGATCCTGCGGGTCGCCCACGCTCGTCCGAGCTGGAGCTACATCTCCCCGGAAGGAGGCGCGTCCTCCGTGGCCGGCGTCTCCTCACCCGTTTCGTAGTCCGGATCGGTAACCGGGGGCTGCTCCTCGGGGGTGGCCGCGGCCTTGGCGTCGTGCGCGTACCTCATCATGGCGTTGACGGCGCTGACCTGGGCCGCGCGCACACGGGCAACGGCCCGCCTGCGGTGGCCCTCCACCATGATCGAGAAGACCGCCACGTCCGAGTCATAGCCCACGTACCCGGACAAGCATGAGACGCCGTTGAGCGTGCCGGTCTTGGCGCGGACGCGCTGGGCCGCCGACGAGCCCCGGAACCGGTTGCGGGTCGTGCCATCCACGCCGCCCACCGAGAGCGATTGCAGCATGTCGGGCCCCACGCGCGGATCGAGGAACAGGCGACGCAGCAGGTCGGCCATGGCCGAAGGCGTGATGCGATTTTGATGACCCAGGCCCGAGCCGTTGGCCGGGTTGTATGCCGTCGGCGCCAGACCCAAATCCGTGATCGCCTCGCGCAGGGCACGCACGCCCTTGCCGGTCGTGGCCGCGCCCCCGTACAGCTCCGCGCCCGCCGCCTCCAGCACGCTCTCGGCCCACTCGTTGTTCGACTGTTTGTTGACCGTACGAATGAGGATCGAGAGCGGCGCCGACTCGTGTACGGCCAGCAGGTCGCGGACGGGCTCACGCGAGGGACGTCCCAGGGGCAGGCTGCTGTCCGTATGGGGCACGGTCGAGGCGAGCAGCACGGGCGGCTCACTCTCCAGCCCGGCCTGGTGATCGCTGTGATCGCCCGAATACACGCCCACGCCCCCGCCCACCTCGATTCCGTTTTGCAGTAAGGCCGAGCGCAGCAGAATGGCCGCGTGCAACGCCGAGCTGGGCGGCATCCGGCGCAGCACCACGGCCGGGCGGCCCAGGCCCATCTTGCCTGTCACGGTGACCTGGAAGCGATCGCCGACGCGGTTAAGGGACACGTTGACGCGGCTGCGGCCCCTACCCGTGACGGCCTGATTCGAAAGCTGGAAGAGATCGGAAGGCGGCCACATCGAGGCCACGGCGCGCGCGCCAGGTTTCTCGCCCGGGCGCACGCGCACCTCGATGGCCGACCAGCCCACGCGCAAGGCGGCCCGCCCCGAGGCCGGCTCGTCCGAGCCGATGCGCCGGGTGTCGCCGAGGATGCGGCCCTCGATCCGGGTCACGCCCCGGTTGGCCAGATCGCCGGCCAGCTCCTCCAGGTGCGAAGGCCGCAGTGACGGATCGCCCGAGCCGCGCAGAATCAGATCGCCCGCAACCACGCCATCTCCATCGGGCGCCGTGCCCGCCACCTCTGTTCGGAAGCGCCAGGTCGAACCCAGCCGCAGCAGGGCGGTGGCCGTGGCCAGCACCTTTTGGTTGGAAGCCGGATCCATGAGCGCCGAGCCGCGGCGGCTGTACAGCACCTGACCCGTGGCCAAATCGAGCACGCGCAGGCCCACACGCAGGCGGCCGAGCACACTGCCCCGCACGATGCCGTCAAGGTCCTCACGCAGCCGCAGGATGCGATCGCGCCTCGGATCGTCGGGCGCGGGCAGGGGCGCTTCATTGGCCGTCTCGCGTGCCAAAGGCGCCGGCTTGGACACCGCGAGCTTGGGTGTGAGCCGCTGACCCCCGAGCGACGGCCGACCCGGGAAGCGGCCGCCTGCCATGGGCCGGGCTCCCGTCTTGGCGGGGACGCGGGCAGCAGGCTGCGCCTTGGCCCGCGCGGGGAACGGCCCCGCCGCGGGCCTGCGCCCAGGCGTGCCCGTCGCTCGCGGCGTCGGCTTGCCCGCCTGAGCCGCGTGCAGCATGGCGGGTTTGACGGGCCGGGCGGTGAGGGCCAGGGCGGGCAGTCCCCACAGGGCCAGGGTCAGGCCGCATAGGATTCCCCATGCCCGTGGCGCCGGCTCCACCGGTCGCGCGTGGCGGGAAAGGTTGGGCCCCTTTTCAGGGTTCCCGTCGAAGTCGTCCAGCATGTGCATCCTCTGTCACTTGGCTACGCAGCGAAATCCCAGATCGCCATCCCGGTGATTCGGATCCCAGGCGTTGCGGTTGGCGGCGCGTGGTTCGACGAAGTAGCTGCAACACGATCCCCCGCGCACCACACGTCGACTCGGATCGCCGTCGTATGGGTCCGCGGTCCATTCCCAGACGTTGCCGGCCATGTCCTGTACGCCGTCCGGACTGGCGCCGCTCGGGTACTGCCCGGGTGCCACGGGGTGGCCGGGATTCTTGCCCGCGCACGGACCTTCCCCTTCGAAGTTGCCCCAATTGGCGCGGCTGCAGTCCAGCTCGTTTCCCCAGGGGAATTCGCGTGCATCAGTCCCCCGGGCCGCCTTCTCCCATTCATCCTCGCTGGGCAGGCGCCCGCCCGCGAATCGGCAGAAGGCGCGCGCCTCGTGCCAGTTCACGTTGGTCATGGGTAGGTCCGCGTCCTTGGTCAAGTCGTCCGCGGGCTTGGCACACTTACGGGCGGCCACACAGCGCGCGTAGAGGGCGCGCGTGACCTCCGTGCGATCGATTTTGAAGCCGGGCAGAGTTCGCGTTTGCAGCGGCTTCTCGTCGTCAGCGCCCGTGTTCGAGCCCTTCTTGAAGGGGCCCGCGGGTATCCGCACGCGCGTGGCCGGCGAGGCGGAGACGTTCGCGACCGGTTGCCGGTCTCCTCGGCCCGCGGCCAAGCGGGGGGCGCTATCCGTGCCCAGGACCAGGGCCAGCAGGGCGAGGGTCACGCCAGCTTCTCCCCGACCAGATCCAGTTTGGCCTTGCGGGGCAGCGCCTTGATGGCTGCCTCGCGCCGCAGAGCCGAGCCCTGCGACTTCTTTCGTTCCACATGAACCAGCCGTACGGGCCCCCGACCCCGGGTGTAGCGGGCTCCCTGACCGGAGTTGTGCTTCTCAAGGCGTGCGGAAACATCGCGGGCAATTCCCGTATACAGCGAGCCGTCGCGGCACTGCACGACGTAGACGAACCAAGTGGGCACGCTCTCTCAATATGACGACAGACGCGCCGCCCGGCAATTTCCCGCAGCTTTTCCGGAGCGCGCGCCCCTTGCGCGTGACGGCCAGGGTCGAGGACCCGCGGCGCGACAACCGCGTCCGGCTGTCTCCCTACCAATAGTAGACGGCCGCCCAGGCGTACGTTCCCGCCGAGATGACGAAGTAGTAGTAGCCGTCGCTCCACTTGGGCGGCAGGGGCATGGCGCCGCACGTGGCCTGTAGAACATTGTTGATACGCACCGTGCGGCCGTCGAAGTTGGAGCAACCCCACCCGCCCATGGTGGCGTTGGTCCTGTAACAAGCGGCGTCGCTGCCGATGTTGCCCGTGTTCCCCGTGAAGGTGATGGGATTGGTGCAGCCCGTGGGCAGCGTGCTGCCGGTGCCCGTGCTGGTGGCGGTGGCCGTGTTGGTGGACGAGGTGGAGGTGGCGGTGGCCGTGTTAGTGGACGAGGTGGCGGTGGCGGTGGCCGTGGCTGTATTGGTAGACGACGTGGCGGTCGCCGAGGCGGTCACGGTGGCGGAGGTGGCCGTCTTCGTGCCGGTTCCGGTGCCCGTCGGGCTGCCTATGCAGGCCAGGGCCGTATCGTAGTGGACCGCCGCGCCCGTGTTGAGCGTCACGCGGCCAGCCACCACGGCGCCCTGAATCTTGTAGTTGATGTTCACGTCCGCCGCGGGCGCGAAGATGACACCGGTAAAGCTGTTGTTCTCGTTGTTGTTGATCTGGCCCGAGCCGTTGTAAATCAGCCAGAAATCATTGGGGTCGTTGCTGACCACCTGCACGGTCGAGTTGGGCGACACACCACCGAGGACCCAGAGCCGCACGGTACCGTCGATTCTCAGCGTGGCGCCGCTATTGAGGTTGAGTGAGTTCACCACATAAATGCCGCTCTTGAGCGTGAGGACGCCGCCCGGATTGAGCGAGAGCTCCTCGTAGTACACGGCCGTGCTGGGAGAGGGCGGCGTGATCGTGGTCCAGTTGGACACCGAGAGGCTGTTCCAGACCTGGGTGTAGGGCGGCACGGGCAGGCTGTTGGCGTCGAAGGTCGGCGCCGCACCGTAGGTGACCGTTCCGGTGATGCAACCCACCGGGCAGTTGTCCGGGCACCATGTGTTGGACGGCGTGGCGTTCTCGGACACATTGCCGCTCGTGCCGTGGTTGAACCAGGGGTGGTAGGGACCCCACAAGTGCGAGTAGCTGTCTACGATCGAGCCCTGGTTGGTGGTGATGCAGCCTGCCGGGGCCGTGTACTCGGTGGCGATGGCGTAGTTGAGACAAGGCG
>JAEXQJ010000307.1 GCA_023438785.1 Pseudomonadota bacterium | reverse complement strand
CCCCACCCCACCGGCCCCCCGCGCCACGCCCGCAGCGCTGGGGTCGGCGGCTGGAGGCATTTGCAAGACGCTACCAGCGAGGGGGATTCGGTCAAAAAAAGCCTCATCGCGGATCGGTGAAAACGGCTATGGTTGACGTCCTTTCAACCACTGCACGAGGGTCGCGATGTCGAAGCTTCACCGTATCGTGGCGGTCGTTCTGGGAACGCTCCTGTTCTGTGCCAGCGCCCACGCCGCCAAGCCGGAGGATATCTTCAAGGGCAGGATCATCATCACGGCCAAGCGGCTGCCGAGCCACTTCTCCTCCGCGGGCGCGTTCGTGTCCGCCTTGCGCGCCAACTCCATCGACAAGATCTGGCCCACCGAAGAGAAGGGGACCGAGGTGGCGACTTGGAATTTCGAATACATCGCCTTCTTCGCCCGGCCGCTCAACGACAACGAGATCACCGTCAAGTTTTGGGAGGTCGGCGGTGGCGTGCAGCGCTACGTGGCCGGTGACGAGCAATACACACGCGAGAAGGGCAGCCGCATTTTCGCGTCGAGCATGACGGTCGCGCGCCCCGATTTCGAGGTCAATAAGAAGTACCTCATGACCGTGGAGTCTGGCTCACGTGTGCTGGCCAGGACCGAGTTCTGGCTTCGAGGCAAGGGGCCCCAGTACAGCGGCAAGGTCGAGTTCTCGGACGAAGAAGCTCGCCAGCGCTGACGGCAGCGGACTGGCGGAGACGTCCAAAACGCGCGATCCTGAGCCCTCTTCTTGCTCGTCGACTCGGGCGCTTCATCGCCTCAACGTGAGCACGCAACGGAGCGTTAGCAGCATGAAAAGCACTCTGGTATGGCTTGGCCTCGGCTTCTCCATCGTCGGCTGCAAAGGGGAAGCGGACCCGGACCTGATCAAGCGGGTCAGTGAAGCCAATGACAAGGTCGTCGCCTGCAAAAGCGAGGCAAACGAACTGAAGACTCAGCTCGCCACGGTCAAGGGGCAACTCGCTCACGCGGTGGCGGGGGCCGCCAACCGCCTTGAGCTGACCGACCCCGAGATCATCAACCTCATCGCGGAGATCAGGAAGAAGGACGGCCCCGCCGTGGGCGATGAGCTCACCATTGGCCAAGGGGATCTCAACCCCAAGGACGCGAGCCGTGTCGTCAAGCAAGGCGCGCAGGCCATGCAGGTCTGCTACGAGCGCGCGCTCAAGAAGAACTCTTCGTTGCAGTACCAGGCTGGCTTGGCCGTAGTTCTTGAGCTCACCGTCAAACCCACGGGGGCGGTCAAGGATGTTGCGGTGAAGCCGGCCGTCGACGCCGATATGACGAGCTGTATGCAGACAGCGGCCATGCGATGGAGGTTCCCGGCCTTCGCGGGGCAGCCGGTGGTCGTCGCGCAGAAGATCACGCTCACGCCGAAGACCTGAGACGGAGATAGCGGGCTCGTGCCATCGGGCAGAGCCCGCCGCTGCTGAGCACTCAGTTCGCGGCCGCCTGGGCCCGCAGAGCGGCGGTCCGCACCCCGCTGCACGCTGAACCCGCATCGTGGATTTGTTGGCAGAGCTTGCGGTAGCGCGCCTCTACCGGCCTGTCCGCCGTGCGCGGTCGCTTGCCCGGATCCCTGACGGTGAGCCGCGTGTTGGTGAGGGCACTCGTGTCCATGTCCATCGCGCGCGCCAGGGCGTAATACAGCACCGCGATCCGATGCGGATAGTGCCGAGGCGATCCGTGGTCGATGTACACCGGACCGTGGTTGTAGTGCGCCCAATAGGCGTGTGTCTTGTGTTGGCAAGGAACGTAGCGCTCGCGCACCGTCGATATTCCATTCGAATCGCGCTCGCGTACCGTCGTCTTGGTCAGGCCCCCGCCATCACGCCAGCGTGCCAACTCCCGCGCGCCGAGCTCGATGTTGGTGAGCGGATCCATGACCTCCTTCCAGGCGAGGCCACGCACATTGCCGTTCGTGCAACGACCGTGCTTGTCGACGATGCAGCGGATGCCCATCAGACCACCGTCCTTGGCGTACACGGCACCGTCGCGCACCGTGGTCCGGAAGGCCTTCTCGTTCATGTCGCTCTCGTTAATCATGATGGCCAGGATGAGAGCGGGCGGCAGCTGATGGCGTCGCGCTGACTTGAGCACGCCATGCGCGATCTGTTGGCAGAAATCTGGTTTCCAGGCCGGGGTGCGCCAACGCACCCGGTCCTTGACAGCGCAGATCGTCGACGCGAGACAGCCCTCGTCGGGCCATTCTGGATCTGCGCGACTGGCAGGCGCGGCCTCGACCGCGCCCGAGTCTGAACGGGAGGCCACGTTGGCCTGCACGACCCCCGGCAGGGTCATGGCGCCGGCGAACAGGGCGACGGCGCTACGGAGAGGAGTTTGACCAAATCGCGATAGCAAGGAAACCTCTTCACATCTGGGTTGTCGTGCAACTCGCGGCGAGCGCGCCGGGTTCACGTCCCTGACATGCCAGCAGCGTGCCAGGAGATGATGTTGCGGGGTCGAAAGATGGCGTTCTACGTGGCGAGACGGGCTGAGTCAACTGCAAATCGCCTCGGCCATGGTATGGCTCTCTTCTTGCTCCCAACGTGAAACCTCCCTCCCCTCTGAGAGACCGATGAGTGACATCGTCGACATCTTCGTTTCGCTTGACTCTCTAGACGAGCCCGTCGAGAGGCTCGCCGCGCGCGCCTTGGGCAGGCGCCGCGAAGACGTGGGCGCGGTTCGGGTGCTGCGCCGATCGCTGGATGCACGCAAGCGCCGAGAGATCGGCTATCAGATGCGCATCGAGATCGGCCGTCCCGGTGAAATGCTCTCCTCGCCGACGCCTCGGAAGAGCGAGGGCATCTGGCCTGCCGGTGTTCCGCGCCCGCGTGTGGTCATCGTGGGCTCGGGTCCCGCGGGATTGTGGGCCGCATTGCGACTCGCGGAGGCGGGCGTGCCGTCGACGATTCTCGAACGTGGGCAAGCCGTCGCGCCCCGCCGTCGGGACCTGGC
This sequence comes from Pseudomonadota bacterium, assembly GCA_023438785.1. Classification (GTDB taxonomy): domain Bacteria; phylum Myxococcota_A; class Polyangia; order Fen-1088; family Fen-1088; genus Fen-1137. Next base: position 63,164 of record JAEXQJ010000307.1, on the reverse strand, counting down.
CGAACTGCACCGCGGGCGGCTCAATCCGCACTCGAATTACTGCTTCGGAGAAGGAGGAGCTGGCACCTATTCCGACGGAAAGCTCTACACGAGATCGAAAGACCGGCAGGGTGTTGCGCAAGTCCTTATTGATCTCGTTCGATTCGGCGCTCCCGAGGACATTCAGATCGATTCGCGGCCGCATCTCGGGTCGAATCGATTGCCCAGGGTTCTCACGGCGCTTCGTGCTCATTTGGAAAATCTGGGCGTTGCGTATTCGTTCGACAGCGAATTCAGCGCGATTACCCAACACGCGGGAAAAATCCGAGCGGTGTGCACACGCGCGGGACAAGAAATTCCGGCGGACATCGTCATTCTGGCCACCGGCCACTCGGCACGCGATGTCTACGCGTGGGCCGCCTCGGCAGGAATCGCCCTTGAACGAAAGGGCTCGGCCGTCGGGGTCCGCATCGAGCACCCGCAGGAGCTCATTGATCGGATTCAGTACGGCGCGGCCGCGGGACATCCAAAACTGCCTCCCGCCTTTTACGAATTGCGCGCCTCGGGCGGCGGTCGCGGCGTGTACAGCTTCTGCATGTGTCCGGGCGGTTGGATCGTCCCCGCCGCGACGGAAATGGACGGCGTGGTCGTTAATGGAATGAGCCTGGCCAAACGCAGCTCGCCGTTCGCCAATTCGGCCATTGTCGTGGCAACGAATCCCGCCGACTTTGGACCCGATGCGCTGGGGCCGCTGGCCGGCGTGGATTTCCAGCGCCGCATCGAAACGGCTGCATTCGAAGCGGGCGGCGGCGGCTTCAGGGCTCCCGCCGAGAAGCTGGCCGATTTTCTGGCCCATCGGCCAGGCGGGCAGCTTCCCAAGTCGAGCTATCGACCTGGCCTTCAGCATGCCCGGTTGGATGAGGTCCTCCCCGAATTCATTACGGCGTCCCTGCGGGAAGGATTGGCGGCCATGGTTCACCACCTCCCGGACTTCCTTCATGCAGATGCGGTGCTGGTAGCGGCCGAGACACGAACCAGCGCGCCTGTTCGGATCCTCCGCGATCCCGAGTCGCTGCAGTCGCCGTCCCTTGAAAATGTCTATCCCGCAGGCGAGGGCGCGGGCTACGCGGGGGGCATCGTCAGTTCGGCCCTCGATGGCATGCGCATCGCGGAGGCCATCCTGCGGCGAGCTTGCTGAGCGGGCGGCTCAACCGCGGAAGGGATCGTTGTCGATGTCGGGAGGTGGGGTGAGAGGATCGTCGCCCTCCTCGACGGCCTCCATCTCCGCCCCCATGGGCAAGATGGTGCCGTCGAGATAGCGCAAGAACATCTCGAGGAACGACGCCTCCTTCTTGCTCAGGCCCTCGAACATGGCGCCGACCTGGTACGCACCGGAGATGGGCGTGCACCACACCACTCGTGCACGCAGTGGCAGTGGCTCCGATGTGGACGAGGTCCCGAGCAACAGGATCAGATCGACGCCGAGCTTGTCGCCGGGGACGAGAGCATCGGTCGTCAGCAGGCAAATACCCGAGCGAGAGAGATCGCGCGTTCGAGCCAACAGCTTTCGTCCGTCCTCCGTGCGCGCGTTGGCTTGCACGTCGACGGCAACGCGGCGGTGACGACGAAGATCCTCGGTCCTCTCGGTCATGGCTCTCCTGGTGTGGCCCGGCCTTCGATGCAGGCCGAGAATGTGCCTCCGGACAAGGCGTCAAGCTCGGATTCGATTTCGCTCACTCGCAACCCGCGTTGTGCGGCGGCGAGCGGCTCGACCGCCTCCGCCAGGCGAAGCCGGCGGCGCTCGAAGTAGAGCCGGCTCACGGTCGTCTCAATGTCTCGCCTCGCTTCTGCCATATGCAACGCCTGTGTCTGCGCGGCGAGCTCCTCACTGCTGAACACCAGCCTTGCCAAGTCCCAAGTCGCACGCACTTCGTATCGTACGTCATCTACGGTATCGAGCCCAAGAGGGGAAGAGAGCGAGGAGTTGGCGGCAGGGATATCTAGTGACTCGCTGCGGCCGATGCGACGTTCGGCGCGCACGCGCACTTCGGGAAGCCAGGCCGCGTGGCGCGCCCTACGTACATAGGAGCGCGCGCGCTCGGGCTCGGCCATGGCCAACCTCACGGCGCGTGCTCGAGACTCGACGAGGCATCGGGATTCGCCGTCGGGCGGAAGGGAAAACGACGGACGAGCGGGCGCAGCTTCCCCTTCGACGCTGGCCAGGACGGGGGCCAGAGGGCGAATGCCGAGGGGTAGCCGCGCGTAGACCAGCCCCTGCACCTCTCGCTCTCCCGCATTTTTGTGCAGGCCCGCCTGGATGACGATGTCGGGCAGCCACCCGGACCACCAGGGTGCCGCGCGGGGCCGTCGTCGGGGCAGGGTGGGCGCGTCCGCTCCCTCCGTCGGTTGGCTCTGCGCGGACGAGCAGTAAAGGCCCCGGTCTGTGGCCAGCCAGAGGCAACGCTCGCCCACCGCCGCGTCGATCACGCGCGCATGGGGCGGCCCGGGCACACTCGACCAGGTCCGTCCCTGATCGCCGGAAGCCAGCAGCCCGGGACCGACCGCCAGCCAAGGTCCTTTTTCGCCGGAGGAGCAGATGATCCGCTCGGCATCCAAGTCGGAGGCGCGCGGCTCTGTGGTTCCGTCCGATGCGATGGCCGTCAGGCCTCCGGATTCGAGGACCATCAGGGTCTCTTCGCAGAAGGCCAGGGCCCTTGCTGGCCCGGGCAGAGAGACCGAGACCGCGGCAAGCGCGTCGGTGTCAGAGGCGAGCATCACGCTGCTGCCATCGGACCAGGCCAGGCTACGGCCGCTCGCTGACAAGGCGAGCTGATGGATGGGAGCCTCGCTGTCAACGTGGTGGCGCACGTGATCCAGGCCGGCCAGGAACACGAGATGTGCGCCCTTGGCCATGACCATGCGGCCGCCCGAGCCCACCGCGAGGTGATCGATGGCCTGTGCAGAGCTGATCACCTTGGCCAACTCACCTCGTTCGTCCAGCCTCCACAAAGCGCCGCGCACGCCGATCCAGATCTGCCCATCCGTGCTCGCCACGACGGGCACACCGGCCTCGCGTGGCTTGAGCGAGGCGGGCCGACGGGACGCGCGCCGCGCACGCAAGGTGCGTTCGGACTCCAACTCGTCAGCCGCCCAATCCTCGTCGCGTTCGCTGTCCTCGATTCCGAGGAGATCGAACAGGCGCTCCGTGTCCGCCGCCCCTTGCTCGCGGGGCCCGCTCGATGTGTCCTCTCCCCCGACGCGGCCAAGCGGTGAACCATCCTCCCGCACAAGAACGACGGTTCCGTCGCGCACGACCGCCGCGCGATCACCTGCGGCGGCCACGCGTTGAATGGAGCCGGGAAGGACGCGTGCCCAGCCCGCATGGGCAGAAGTCGACAGGAGAGCCACCACGCTACACATCGCCAGAGGGAAGGTACGCATGCGCCCGCTCACAGCAACGGGCATGCCGAATTGGAGCCGCTGATTCGCGCCGATCTTCCGCTCACTCGTCCGGAGAATGGCGGCTCACGTGGACGCTGTCCGGGTTTCGGCCGGCGCTCGAGCAGATGCTACAACCTGCCGAGCGCCCAACGTGCCGCTTCGCTGACCACAGCGTCGGCCTCGCTGGCCAACCGCTGCAGCAGGGCGCGCGCGTCCTGCCGTCGTTGCGCCCCCAGCGCGAGGACGGCGTTGCGCCGCACACCCGAGTAGCCCGCCCGGACCAAGGGCGTTCCGCCCGCCAGGGCCGCGAATTCCTCCGGGCTCAACCCGGCCAGGGCCAGCGCATCGAGGCTGCTGATCGGCCGAGGCGCCTGCCGGGGATCGCCGGCGGGCAGGTCCCGTCGGTTGTGCGGACACGCCTCTTGGCAGACGTCGCAACCGAAGGCCCGCGACGCCAAATGGTCGCGCACGTCCTCCGGGATGGCTCCGCGGTTCTCAATCGTGTGATAGGCCAGGCAGCGCCGCGCATCGAGCACGCCAGGAGAGGGAAGGGCGCCCGTCGGACACGCGCGCAGACACAGATCGCAATCACCGCACAGGCGAGGATGGGGCTGATCGTACTCGTCCAGGGCGCAATCGATGATCATGACGCTCAGGGTGAGCCAGGAGCCGTGCTCTCGCGTGACGAGCAGCCCGTGCTTGCCGATCCATCCCAGGCCGGCCCGCTCGGCCCAGACCTTCTCCATGGCCATGCCCGCATCCACGCAAGCATAGGTGCGCATGGTGGGTTCCATCTCCCGCAACCGGTTGCGTAGAAGGCGCATGCGATCACGGTGGGCGTAGTGGTAGTCGCGGCCCCGGGCGTAGCGCGCGATGGGCGAGCCCGATGACGGGCCCTGGTCTCCGTAAGGAATCCCGAGAGCGATTACGGTGCGCGCATCCGGCACCACGGCACCCGGGTCGAGGCGCTCCGAAACGCGCCGGTGCATGGCGGCCAGATCCGCGCAGTATCCGGCGCGCAACCAATGCGAGAGCGGGCCCGGATCGAGCGGCTCGGCCCTGGCAAGACCCACCAGAGCGAGGCGACAAGCTCGCGCGGCGGCACGCACGTCGCGCGCGGACAGGACTCGATCCATGGCCGGGCAGTATGCCCGCCAAGGAATCTCGAAACACGCTTGAGAGCGCGGATTCTGCGTGGCAAAAGACGGGCGTTTGGTCCCGGGCGTCTGTGCTACATTCCGCGCCGACGTTCCAGCATTCACCAGGCGCCTTGGCGCCACATCTAGGAGCAAGAAAAAGATGGCCACTCGCATCGCAATCAACGGTTTCGGACGCATCGGTCGCCTCGTGTTCCGCGCTCTGTACAGCCAGAAGCGGTTCGGCACGGAGTTCGAGGTCGTCGCGGTGGGCGATATCGTCCCCGCGGACAACCTGGCGTACCTGCTCAAGTACGACTCGATCCAGGGCAAGTTCGAGGGCCAGGTCGGCTCGAAGAAGTCGGCCCCCGACAAGACCGAGGACGATGTCCTGCTGGTCGATGGCAAGGAGATCAAGGTCGTGAGCGCCAAGTCGCCGGCTGACCTGCCGTGGATGGCCCTGGGCGTGGACGTCGTCATCGAGTCCACCGGTCTTTTCACCGAGAAGGCCAAGGCCGAGGGACACATCACCGCGGGCGCCAAGAAGGTCATCATCTCCGCCCCGGGCAAGAACGAGGACATCACCATCGTGATGGGCGTGAACAACGAGAAGTACGATCCCGCCAAGCACAACGTGATCTCGAACGCGAGCTGCACCACGAACTGCCTCGCGCCCGTCGTGCACGTCATGCTGAAGGAAGGTTTCGGCCTGACCGAGGGCCTCATGACCACGGTGCACGCCTACACCGCCACGCAGAAGACGGTTGACGGCCCCTCGAAGAAGGACTGGAAGGGTGGCCGCACCGCCGCCATCAACATCATTCCCTCCAGCACCGGCGCTGCCAAGGCCGTGGGCCTCGTGCTGCCCGAGGTGAAGGGCAAGCTGACCGGCATGGCTTTCCGCGTGCCGACCCCGACGGTGTCCGTGGTCGACCTGACCATGAAGACCGCCAAGGCCACCAGCCTGGCTGAGATCAAGGCGGCCATGAAGAAGGCCTCCGAGACCTACCTCAAGGGCATCCTCGGCTACACCGAGGACGAGGTCGTCTCCATGGACTTCGTGCACGATGCGCGCTCCAGCATCTTCGACGCTGGCAGCTCGGTCGAGCTGAACTCCAACTTCTTCAAGCTGGTCAGCTGGTACGACAACGAGTGGGGCTACAGCAACCGCACGGTTGAGCTGCTCTCGTTCATCGCCAGCAAGGGTCTGTAAGACTCTCGTACGCGAGTCGACGGCCTCTCTCCTTCGCAGGGGAGGGGCCGTTTCGTTTAGGTGCGCTCGATGAGACCGGCGGCGCCCATGCCCAGGCCGATGCACATGGTGATGACGGCCCAGCGGCCCTGGCGACGTTCGAGCTCGTGCAAAGCCGTGGTGAGTTGGCGGGCCCCCGTGGCGCCCAACGGATGACCGAGGGCGATGGCACCGCCATTCACGTTCACCCGGTCGAGCGGCAGACCGAGCTCGCGCACGCAATAGACGGCCTGCGCGGCGAACGCCTCGTTGAGCTCGTAGAGATCGATGTCGTCTGCGGCGAGCCCTGCCTTGGCCAGCAGTTTTCGCACGGCGGGTACGGGGCCCACGCCCATCAGGACCGGGTCCACGCCCACGACGGTGAAGGCGCGAAAATGGGCGCGTGCCTGGCATCCCTCGCGGTGGGCTCGCGCGGCTTCCATCAACACCACCGCCGCCGCGCCGTCGCTGCGGGGCGAGGAGTTGCCCGCGGTCACCGAGCCGTCCGCCAGGAAGGCCGGACGCAAGGCGGCCAGAGCCGCACGGCTGGTGTCGGCGCGCGGACACTCGTCGCGCTCGAAGGTCAAGGGCGCAAAGCTGCCGTCTTCGACCTGAACGCGGGTCCGCACGGCCACGACTTCGGCCGCCATGCGCCCTGCCAACCACGCGGCCACGGCCTTGCGATGGCTGTCGAGGGCGAAGGCGTCTTGCTCGTCGCGCGAGATGCCGAACCGACGCGCCACGGCCTCCGCCGTGTGGCCCATGGACAGACCGGCGGGCGCCAGATGGGCGAGGGCCGGATTGGGACTGGCGGGACCTGGGCCCAGGGGGACCATGGTCATCGATTCCACACCTCCCGCCAGGGCCACGTCGATGCCGCCGCACGCGATGCGCTCGGCACCCATGGCCACGGCCTGCAGCCCCGAGGCGCACAGACGGTTCACCGTCACCCCCGGCACCTCGTGCGGCAGATTTGCCAGCAGTCCCACGAGCCGGGCCAGGTTGAAGCCCTGCTCGCGCTCCGGCTGGGCACAGCCGAGGATCAAGTCGTCGACACGGCTCCCGTCCAGACCCGCCCGGGCCAGCGCCTCGCGCACGACCAGGGCCGCCAGATCGTCAGGACGCGTGTTTCGCAGACTGCCCTTGGGGGCCCGGCCGATGGGGGTTCGCACGGCAGACAGGATGGCAACGTCTCGCATGCCCATCGTGTAGCACGTGCCCGCGCTCGCTGTGGTGAACTGTGGGCGGGCGCCCATTCTTGATTGCGCTGGGCGATTGTCGCAATCTGGATGCCCATGAAACGCCTCGCTTTTCTTGCGTTGCCCGTGATGCTCGGTGCAGCGCTCTTGCTTCTCACCGCGCCCGCGGCACGGGCCGAGGGCGATCCCCTGCTCCAAGCGGCCAAGGCCGAATTCGAGGAGGCCCAGTCGCTGTACACCAGGGAGCTGTGGGACGATGCCGCGGCCAAGTTCCTCTCGGCGTACGAAAAGAAGCCTTTCTCGTCGTTTCTCTTCAACGCGGCGGTGGCCTACGAGAGGGCCCACAAGCTCGAAAAGGCGCTGGAGATGTTCCAGCGCTACGTCGACAAAGATCCTCAGGCCCGCGACGCGGACGAGGTCAAGGCGCGCATCGAGGGCATCAAGTCCCTGCTCGCGCCCCCCGTCGCCACGCCGAGCAAGGGAAAGACCGAGAAGCCGGCCGAGGTCGCGGTGTTGCCCAAGATCGCGACCAAGGGTCTGGTGATCATCGAGTCCAAGCCGGCGGGCGCCAAGATCTACCTGGACGACAAGTCCACCGGCATCTTCGCCGAGACGCCGTGGCAGGGCTCCCTCGAACCCAAGCCGGTCAAGCTCATCCTTGAGGCCCAGGGGTTCAAGTCCGAGGAGCGCGAAATCAGCCCGCGCACCGACAAGGTGGTCGAGGTCTTCATCTCGATGTCCGAGCAGCACTTCCTCGGCTGGATTGAGGTGATCTCCAACGTCCCAGGGGCAGAGGTGTTCATCGATCAGCGCGAATTCGGGGCCATCGGACGCACGCCGTATACGGGCCACCTCAAGCCGGGCAAGCACAAGCTGTGGGTCCAGAAGCCGGGCTACGAGCCGGGCGAGAAGGAGGTCGAGGTGCAGCCTGGCACCGCCACGACCCACAACATCAACATCGAGTTGGTCAAGTACGGCGTCCTGCGCGCAGGCGGCGCGGGAAGCGAGGGGGCGCGTCTCTCGGTGGATGGTGCGTTTGCCTGTGCCCTGCCTTGCGAAAAGCAGATCCCGGCGGGCGATCACCGGCTGGTCGTCGAGAAAGAGGGGATGGAGAACTACTCGGGGCCGCTGCCGCTCCAGCGCGCCGATCAGGTCGCCTTGGATTTGCAGTTCATTCCCAAGCCGCCCAAGACCAAGGCATGGACGGAAGCCGTGCTCTCGGGGCTGTTCCTCGGGGGCGGCGTCTACTTGGCCGTGTTGGGCAGCCGCGTTCACGACGACATCAAGAACGACATGGCGGTGGCCAGCAAGATGACGGGCAGCGACGATTCTCGACGGGTAAAGGGGGCGCTGTACTACCTGGGTGCGGACGTGCTCCTGAGCGCCAGCGTGGTGACCGGGCTGCTGTCTGCGTGGCACTTCTTGGAAGAGGGGCCTCCCAGCACGGCCAGGATGAGACGGAACAACATGGCCGAACCTGAGCAGAAGAAGGTTGGCTTCGCGCCCATGGCCCTGCCCGGGGGCGCCGGCATGTCTGCCGTGGGGGGGTTCTAAGATGCGTTGCTCTCTCGTGCTCTCGCTGGGCCTGCTCTCGGCAGCCTGCAACCCCTACGATTTTCAGAACACGCTCAAACAGGCACCGGTGCAGGTCATCGACATGGCACCCGTGCGCAGCCTGGCCGCGCTCACACCGCCGGCCGAGCAACCCAAGATTGCCTCTCGCCTCCTGCTCTCGTCGGGCTCATCCAGGTCGCTGGCCGTGGCAGATTTCGACCGCGACGGCAACGCGACCGTCACGCACGCCAGCGGGGAGGATCTGGCCAATCTGGGCGACAGTGGCCCCATCCTCAGCATGGCCAGGCTGAGCAGCGGAGCTGTGCTGCTGGGCATGCCCAAGTACGGTCTCCAGGAGCGCGCGGGCCAGGTGGCGCTGCTCACCCTGTCGAACGAGGAGGCCAAGCCGGCGTTTCACCTGGGTACGACCAAGGAAGGTACGGACCACTACGGGTTGGCTGTGGCGGCGGGACGAATCACGGGCGGCGAGGAAGAGGTTGCGGTGCTTTCGGATTCGTCCGTCTCGGTTCTCTCTCCCGCGACGCTCATCGGTCCACTGACCACCTGTGCGGGATCGCTGCAAACGCCCACGGACTTCTTCCGCTCCATGGTCGTGGCCGACTTGCTCGGTGGTGGGTACGACGAGGTGGCGGTCGGCTTCCCCGTGCTGGGCGGCAGGGGCCAAGTGCGACTCATCAGTTACGGGATCGATCCCACGAAGCCGGCCGCGGGGGCGGCCGAGCTGTACTGTTCCATGCGCATCGACACGCCGAACGGCGGCCCGGGTTTTGGCGCCTCGCTGGCCACCGCCGATTTCGATGGCGATGGGCTCCAAGACTTGGCCGTGGGCGCGCCCCCGGATCGCGTCTTCATCTACCTCGGACCGCTCACGGGTGGTCTGCCCGACGCGGAACTCGCCATGGACCGCACGACCAACTTCGGCGCCCGCGTGGCAGCGGTGAACCTGGATGGCGGCGGCACCTCTCAGCTCCTCGTCTCCGCCATCACCGCCCCGGTGGGTGGCACGACCAGCGCAGGCCAGGCCTTGCTCTATAGGCTCTCGGGCAGCAAGAGCGTGGGCCTCACCACTCAATTGCTCGGCCAGGTGCAGGACAGCAGTCCGACCGGATCGGGTTACTTCGGCATCGCGGCCACCGACATGCCGTTCAGGGATACGACCTGCACGAAGGGCGCTCTGGACACGCGGGTTCTGGTCGCGGCATCGGACAGCGGGGTCTTCGCTTTCTTCCGTTTCATGGACGGGTTCGCCGACCCGCGCTGCTTCGCGCGCCAGTAGCCGCCGGCCTAGATCCACCCTCGATCGCGAGCCGCGCCCGCCACCCGTGCAGCCAGCGCGGACACGAACGCGGGATGGCAGCCCACCGTGCGCGCGCGCGCAAACCAGGTCATGCCGAGCCCGCGCGCACGCTCCGCGTACTGGATGTCCAATTCCTGAAGCGTCTCGATGTGCTCGCCGGTGAAGGACACGGGCACGACCACGACGGCCCGATTGCCCTGCGCCGCCATCCCTTCCAAAGCCTGTTCCGTGCTGGGGCCGAGCCAGCGCAGGCGCCCCACGCGGCTCTGGAAGGCCAGTCGCGCCCGCTCCCCCAGAAGCAGCCGATGGCTCACCGCCGCCACCGTGGCCCGCACGTCGTCCAGGTAAGGATCGCCGCGGCGCAAGTAGGCCTCGGGCAGACCATGGGCGGAAAAGAGGACGGGGGCTCGGTCGCGCTCGGCGGCGGGGAGGGTGGCCATGGCCTCGCGGATCCGATCACAGACAGCCTCCACGTAGCCCGGCGCCGTCGCGTAGCCGTCCACTGACGTCAGTTCGATTCCCGAACCCGCCGCCGCCTCACCGAACGTGCGCAGCGACGAGCCAATCGTGGTGCGCGAGCGATGGGGATAGAGCGGCAACAACACCGCTCGCGTGATGCCGGCGGCGCGCAAGTGGGCCACGGTTTCAGGCGGAAAGGGATGCCAGTAGTTCATGGCCAGGAAGGGCAGGGCAGCCACCCCCTGAGCCTTCAAGGCGTCGGTGACGGCTTGCACCTGGGCCTGGGATTCCTCTCGGATGGGCGAGCGCCCGCCAATCTGGGCGTAGGCCGCGCGGGCGAGGGGCGCACGTCGACGGGCAATGCGACGGGCCAGCCAGCCCTGCAAGGGGCTGGCCCACCCGAGTTGGATGATGTCCGGGTCGGAGAACAGGTTCCGCAGAAAAGGCTCTACCGCTTGGGGCGAATCGGGGCCGCCCATGTTCAAGGCAATGACGCCCAGCACGTCGTCTAGCCCTCGCGCACGGCTCGGACCAGCACCTCGACGGCCTCGACCGGGGTCTCGGGATAGATGCCATGCCCCAGATTGAAGACGTGGCCCCGGCCGCCGCCGCGACGGACAACGTCCAGAGCTTGGCGGCGGATGCGTTCGGGCGTTCCCAACAGGACGGCTGGATCCAGATTCCCTTGCACGGCCGGCGCGTGGGCGCCTCCCGCGGCCAGACGGGCCCGCGCCTCGTCGATGGGCAGCCGCCAATCGATGCCGTATACGTCCGCACCCACGCGCGCCACGCGGTCGAGGATGGTGGTCGCCCCGTTGGGAAAGTAGATCACCGGTACCCCCGTCGCCTTGACCGCCGCGATCAACCCCGCGGTCGGCCCGGCCACGAATTCGTCCCACTCGTCGGGCGAGACCACGCCCACCCAAGAATCGAAGAGCTGGACGGCCTGCGCGCCCGCCGCCACCTGAGCCAGCACATAGGCGCGCGTGGCCGCTTCGATGGTGGCGAGCAGCCGATGGGCCGCGTCCGGGTGGCGGTAGAACAGCTTCTTCGTTTCGGTGAAGCGCCTGGACGTCTTGCCCTCGATGGCGTAGGTCGCCGTGGTGAACGGCGCGCCCGCGAACCCGATGAGAGGTGTCTCGCCAAGCTGACCCCGGAGCAGGCCGATGGTCTCCAGCACGAATGGCGTCGCCTTTGCGGGATCGAAAAGAGACAGGCGCTGCACATCCTCCGCCCCTCGCACCGGTTGCGGCAGCGTGGGCCCGGTCTCGGTGAACGTCACCTCCAGCCCCATGGCTTCCAGCGGGATCAGCAAGTCGGAAAACAGGATCGCCGCATCGAAGCCAAAGCGGCGAATGGGCTGCAGGGTGACCTCGGCCGCCAGACGAGGCGTCTTGCACAGTTCGAGGAAGCTCACGCGCGCGCGCACCTCGCGGTACTCCGGCAGGTAGCGCCCCGCCTGCCGCATGAGCCAGAGCGGCGGTCGGACAGTGGCCAGGCCCCGACAAGCGTCCAAAAAGAGCGAGCCCATGGCGCAGTTGTACCTTCCCCGGATACCTCCCGCGAGCCGAAAGCCGCGCGGGCCCGACGCGGCCACCGGCGCGAATCTCAGCCGTCGTCGCCTCGGGACTCTGCGGGCACTCCCTAGGACCTGGGGTATTCGGAGCTGGCTAGACCACAGATGTTGCAGCGCCCGTCAGGCCCCAGCAGACCCAGGCAGGCGCCGTCCGGGCAGAGTCGCCTTTCGGCGTCGAACTCGGGAGTGGCTTTCGGCGGGGCAGGGACCGAGATGTCGGGTTTGGCTTCGGCCGGTGTGGACGACGGCCTTTCGCCCGTCCAGTCAGGGTCGAGCCTGCCGCACTCGCGGCACTTGCCGTCATCGCCGATGACGCCCACGCACGATCCATCGGGGCACAGACGCCGCCGGCTGGGATCGAATTCCTGTTCCGCAAAATCCGACATGATGCACGAACGGTAGGTTGAGCCGTCCTCTGTCCCAAGGCATATAGTGGCGCGAGTCCGATGTCCACCTCCGGCAAAGCTCCCGTGGCAAACGCCTCCACTTCTTCACGCACCAGTCCACCCGCTGAGCCTGCGTCCAAGCCCGGACGCTTCGGTCCCTACGGTGGTCGATACGTCGCCGAGACACTCATCCCGGCTTTGGACGAATTGACCGAGGCCTGGGAGCGCTACTCCCGGGATCCCGCCTACCAGGCCGACCTGACACGCCTGCTGAGCGAGTACGTGGGACGGCCCACGCCGCTGACCGAGGCCAGCCGGTTGGCGCACCACCTGGAAAAGGACGGCGCGCGCGGTCTGCGCGTCTTCCTCAAACGCGAGGACCTTTGCCACACGGGCTCGCACAAGCTCAACAACTGCATCGGCCAGATCCTCCTGGCGCAACGCCTGGGCAAGAAGCGCGTCATCGCCGAGACCGGGGCCGGCCAACACGGCGTGGCCACGGCCACCGTCTGCGCTCTCTTCGGCATCGCCTGCGAGGTCTACATGGGGGCGGTCGATGTGGAACGACAGGCGCTCAATGTGGTTCGCATGCAACTGCTGGGCGCCAAGGTTCACCCGGTGCAGGACGGAACCGCCACGTTGAAGGACGCCATGAACGAGGCCATGCGCGACTGGGTGACCAACGTGCGCAACACGCACTATGTTTTGGGCACCGTGGCCGGCCCGCACCCCTACCCGAGCATGGTGGGTGAACTGCAGGCGGTGATCGGGCGCGAAGCCCGCGCCCAGATCCTGAAGGCCACGGGCCAGCTGCCTGATCTGTGCGTGGCCTGTGTGGGCGGCGGGTCCAACGCCATGGGGCTGTTTCGCGGTTTCGTGAACGACGCGGGCGTGCAGCTCCTGGGCGTGGAAGCCGCGGGGGAGGGCGTCGATACGCCTCGACACGCGGCCACCCTGGGCAAGGGCCGCCCCGGCGTGCTGCACGGGACGCGTTCCTACGTGCTGTGCGACGACGATGGCCAGATCACCGAGGCACACTCCATTTCGGCCGGCCTCGATTATCCCGGGGTCGGCCCCGAGCACAGTTACTACCGCGACAGCGGCCGGGCTCGTTACATCTCGGCCACCGATGGCCAGGCCCTGGACGCCTGTCAGCTACTGGCCCGCACCGAGGGCATCATCCCCGCCCTGGAGAGCTCGCACGCCTTGGCCGGTTTGGTCCAGGTGGCGCCCACCTTGGCCGAGGGCGCGACCGTGATCGTGAATGTCTCGGGCCGGGGCGACAAGGACATGGGCACCATCGCCAGCCGCCTGTTTTCGTCTGACAAGAAGGAGACCCCGTGACGCCTCCCCGTCGCCTCAGGGCCGCGTTCGACAAGGCACGCGCGGAGAAGCGCAAGGCCCTCATCCTGTATCTGACCGCATCGGATCCCGACTTCGATACCAGCCGGCGCCTGATGCTGGCAGCAGCACGCGCTGGCGCCGATGTTTTGGAGGTCGGTGTGCCGTGGAGCGATCCCTCGGCCGACGGTCCGGCCATCCAGGCTGCCATGCACAGGGCCCGCGCTGCGGGCGGGGGCCTCAGCTCCACGCTCGAGCTATGCCGAGCCGTCCGCGCGGAGAACAGCGCCGTTCCCCTGGTTCTCTTCGGCTACGCCAATCCCTTCTACGTCCGCGGCACCAACGCCTTTGCTGGCCTCGCCAGCCAGGCAGGCGCGGATGCGGTGCTGTGCGTGGATTGGCCGGCCGATGAAGATCCCGAATTGGCCCAGGCGCTGGCTGCCCAGGGCCTGGACTGGGTGCCGCTGCTCGCCCCCACCTCCACCCCAGAGCGCGTGAAGGCGGCCTCGGCCTTGGCGAGCGGATTCCTTTACTACGTCTCGCTGACCGGCATCACGGGCGCCCAGCTCCCCGATCTGGCCAGCACCGCGGAACGCGTGCGCGAGGTGCGCCGACTCGGTGGCGATCATCTGCCCGTGGCCGTGGGCTTTGGCATCGCCACGCCGGCAGATGTACGCGCGGTGGCCGGCTTTGCCGACGGCGTGGTGGTGGGCAGCGCGGCGGTGCGCGTGATCGAGCGAGCCCGCAACGAGGGCAAGGATCCGGTTCCCGCTCTGGAGGGCTTCGTCTCTGAGCTGCGCGCCGCGCTCGGCTGACCGGTTCGCTGGTCAGCGGGCGTGCAAGGGCCCCACGCGCGTGCGCAGGTCGGTGATCATGCCTGGATCGAGCTGGGGGGCCATGCGCCTGAGGATCTCGCCCTTGAGCAGAGTCACCTGGTGCGCCATGGCCGAACTGTCCACGCGCACGAAGAGCGTCGTATCGCGCACGCCCTCCGCTTGACTCTGCCGCGCCAGCACCTCGCCCACCGCGCTGGAATAGGCGGCGAAGATGCGCTGCTCGCGGGCCCGGTGATTGCCCCCCAGCCTCGTCATGAGGGTCGTCATGAGCGAGGCGGTCGTCTCGGGCTCCGCATTGCGACGTCGAGGTCGAGATCGATAGGGAGGCATAGCGCACCAACGTAGCCCCGTGGTCGCCGGATTGGCAACGATCTGAAAACGTGCTCGCACCCGAGCCAGCGCTATCATCGTCGCCGATGCCCAAACAGCCGGTTGCCACCCCGCGTGCCCCCCAAGCCATCGGTCCCTACAGCCAGGCCACCGTGGCCACCGGCGGCCGCCTGGTGTACTGCTCCGGCCAGATCCCGCTCGATCCGCAGACCGGTCAGATGGTGGGCGAGGGCGATGTGGTCCTGGAAACGCAGCAGGTTATACGCAACCTGGCGGGTGTTCTGCAGGCCGCGGGCGCATCCCTAGACGACGTGGTCAAGACCACGATCTATTTGACCGACCTCGGTAACTTCGGCTTGGTCAACCAGGCCTACGCCGCGCACTTCTCGTCCGACCCGCCGGCGCGCTCCACTGTGCAAGTGGCGGCTCTGCCACGAGGGGCTCAGGTCGAGATCGAAGCCGTGGCCGTGGTTGACTGATCCGTGGCCTCGTCGAAGCGCAGGGACTTGCCAGGCCGTTCGGAAGCGCATGCGCGGTCATGCGACCGCGACGGAAACATCCCGTTGCTCGGCAGTGCACAGCACCCGTCGCGCGCGGAATGCCCTCTGAACGCTCGCGTCGAAGATCGGCCAGAACGGCCGGCCGCGTATGGTCGCGGGAGCTCCCCCGCCCGGACTCAACTACGTCGCTTTGGCGACGCGGCCAGAGCGCAGGCAGCGGGTGCAGACGCGGACGTGAACGCGCGAGCCTCCAACGCTGATGTGAACACGCTGGAGGTTAGGCCGCTGCGTGGACTTGGTCTTGATGTTGGAGTGGCTGACGTTGTTGGCCACTCGCCTCTGCTTGCCGCAAATTGCACACTGCGCAGACATGGGTTCTCCGAGAGGGCGTACCATTAGCACCACCTGATGCGTACCGCAAGCATTCCCAGGAGGCAGAGGCCGCTTGTCCTTGTCGCGTTGCTCGTGAGCTGCGCGTCTTCATACGGGAGCGCGTGCAGACGCAAAGCCTCGGCACCTGCGCCGTCCAGGCCCGCGCCGGCAGACGCAAGACCTGTCGCCCTGCCGGTCGATTTGACGGGGGTGGTCGAAGACAGCGGGGGAGAGCCTCTGCCGGACGCCCTGATCATCGCGTGGCCCAAGGGCAAGCACGGCAAGGCGGTGGTGCAGGCACGCTCGCGCGAGGACGGCCGCTTCGTCCTGCCGCGCATGCACCCGGGCACGTGGACGCTGTTGGCCGAGGCCGCTGGCCTCGGAACGCTGGAGCGCGAACAGGTCGTTCCCCACGCGGGCGCGCTGGTTCTGACCCTGGAGGGGCGCAGCCGCCGCTTGCAGGGCGTGGTCCTCGCGGACGGTCGGCCCCGGCCCGACGCGCGCGT
The DNA here is from genome assembly GCA_023438785.1 of Pseudomonadota bacterium. Lineage (GTDB taxonomy): Bacteria > Myxococcota_A > Polyangia > Fen-1088 > Fen-1088 > Fen-1137. The sequence goes on along the minus strand of JAEXQJ010000307.1, from coordinate 47,000 downwards.
GGTGCTGGGTGGTCCCGCCCTGCGGTGGCCCCGCGAGGCCACGGCGGACAACGCCGGTGTCTTCACCTTCACCGGCCTGGGACTGGGAAAACTCAGCATTCGCGCCACGCACGGCCCCCGGGTTTCACCCGTCATCAGCCTGACTGACGAAGGAGAGCGCGTTGATCGATCCGCACCGATTCGTCTGGTCCTTTCGCAAGGGGCGCAAGTGGAAGGACGGGTCACGGACGATCGAGGCGAGCCCGTTGCGGGCACCACCGTGGACGTGCTCACCGTTCCCAGTGACGATTTGCCGGCCAGCGGCGTGGCGGACGCCACAGGCCATTACCGGATCGGCCCCGTGCCATCCGGGCGCTACCAAATCCTGGCCAGAGCCGAGGGCCACGTCGCTCTCGACGCGCCCGAACCTCGGCTCAGCGCGGGCAGCCACGCCAAGTACGACCTGCGCCTGGCCCGTGCGGCCGGCGTGACCGGCCGGGTGCGCGATGAGCAGGGCATGCCCCTGGCTGGCGTAGCGGTGACCGTGGTCAGGCTGGCGGGGGGACGCGATGAACTGACCGTCATTCCGGGTGCCCTACCCACGGCGGCGGAGGCGGCCGAGCTCCCGGCGGGCAGTGTGGCCCTCCAGGGCAGCTCTCGCGTGGCCACCACCAACCTGCTGGGCGAATACAGTCTGACGGGCCTGGCGCCGGGACCGGCGCGCCTGGAATTCGTTCATCCGGACAAGTTGCCCTATCGCCGAGAGCCGCTTCTCCTCGGCCCCGGCGAGAGTCGCGAGTTGGACGAGGCGGTGCTACGGCCCGGCGTCTCCCTAACGGGGCGCGTGCTCGACGAGGATGGCCAGCCCGTCGACGGCGCCCAGGTGGAAGCGCGTCCCACGCAACGGTCCGTGCGCCTCCCGGTTCACGTGAGCACGGATCCGCACGGTGAATTCGCCCTGCGCGTGCCGGCTGGAGACTACGCGCTCAGTTTCCGCGCCAACGGCTATCAGACGCAATCCAATCCCCTCGTGCGGGCCATGAGCGGGGTGGCGCTCGCTCCGCTGGAAGTCCGCCTGCGCCACTCTCCCTCGCCCGCGGCACGGTAGCCGCCGAGGCCGTGAGCACCCCGGTCGCGCTGGGCCTTACGGCGCGGCGGTGTCCTTGACCGGCCGGCGCAGCGTCAGTTTGCTCACCCGAGCGGCGGCCAGATCGGCAGGCGTGAGCCGCCCGCTCCGTCGCATCATGCTCAAGAGATCATAGAGGCGCTGCAGCCAGCCCTCGTCCACGTAGCCGTCACGAAAGCGTCGGGCCAGGGCGTGCGGGTTGGGGGTCAGCGCGGCCAAGTGGGCCGACTCGATGGGGCGCAGCTCGGCGAGCGACTTGCCGAAGTAAGCGCGGGCCGCCTCTTTGACGCCTCGAATCCCCGGCCCCAGCTCGATGACGTTGAGATACAGCTCGAGGATGCGCGCTTTGCCTACCAGGTTTTGCAGGCGCCAAGTCAGCACCGTCTCTTCGAGCTTGCGCGCCAACGTCCGGTGGGGCGAGAGGAAGAGATTCTTGGCGAGTTGCTGGGAAATCGTGCTGGCCCCGCGGGAGAAGGCGTGGGCCTGCAGGTCTTGCACGAGGGCACGCCGGATCATCTCCAGGTCGAACCCGTTGTGCGCGAAGAAACGGCTGTCCTCTGCCGTCAGGAATGCAGCCGGGAGATGGGCGGGCATCTCGCTCAGCGATGCGAAATCGGGGTGATACTTCCCCAGCGGAAGCCGTGTCGCGGGTGCGCCGGCCGGCTGCCCCCTGGCCAGCCCCATGGCCAGAGCAGACAGCGCGCCCGGCTCGGTCCTCACCCGGCAGAGGGGATCCAAACGCAGGTTGAGGGTCAAGGCCTCCCAATCCGCCGCATCGAAGCCCAGATCCAGGGACACGCCCAACGAACCATCCAGTGCCAAACCAGCCAACACCTGCTGCACGGGTTCGGCCTGGGCGGCCAGCAGGTTCGCGCAGGGCAGGGGCGCCGGCGTCGTCACGCTGAGGACACCGCGCGGCTCGTGGGCGAAGTCAGCCCAGCCCTTGATGTGCAGCGTAGCGCCGAGCGCCTTCAGCTCTGCCGATTCGACCTCCAGACGTTTGCCGGCCACGTCAAGCAGTCCGGTGGCGTGTGCCTCCGCGCTCAATCCACGCCAGGGCGCGCGATCCACGGCCCCGTGATGGATGTCGAAGTCCCGCAGCTCGGCGTCGATCTGGTAGGGGACGCGCGGTGGTGCCCCGGCCAGGGAGGCCATGATGTGCACATCGGCAACCGCCCGATCGAGCCCCAAACCGCGAGGCTCCAGCACGGGTGCCAAGGCACGCAAAGGCAAACGCGCCATCTGCAGATCCAGATCGCCCAACTCGCCCGACAGGTGACAGGCCAGCTTGAGGATGGGCGCCGCTCCCTCGGCCTGGAGCTCGAAGGAGATGCCCTGACCGGAAAACTGGGCGCGCGCCGTGAGGCCCTCGGCCAGCACGCCACCTCCCGGCACACTCAGACTGGCCGCTTCGCCCTGAGACGCCACCGGGGTTCCTCGATGGGTGGTGATGGTCAGAGAAGGCAAGCGCAGGGTCGCGAAGGGCCCCGCATCGATGACCACGCCTCGCGCGGACGTGTTCTCCTGGCCGTCCAGGCCGCGATCAAAGGACAGGTCGGCGATGCGGATGCCGATCCGCCCGGCCTGCGGCAAGACGACCGTGCCGTGCACCCGCGCCCTGCGCACGCTCACGGTCAGCGACGGGCGTGGCGGGGAGGTGACCGCCGGTCCCGCCGATGCAACGGTGGCTCCTGGGCGGCCGCGCCAGTTGTCGGAGGTCCCCGTGCTGAGGAACTCCACGTCCACGCCGTCCAGGGTCACGGCGCTCGCATCCCACGCGCCGCGCCCGGGACCACCCAGCCGCACGTCCAGGCGCTCGATGCGGGCCAGGGGTTCGCGGTCGAAGGGCGGCGCGCCGAACACACGCACATCGCGCAGGCTCAGGGTGCGCAACCCCGCGATGCCGATGCCACCGATGACCACGCGGTGGCCGGTGACCTGCTCCAGGCGCTGCGCCAACCGCGGCAACATCTTGGCGCGCAGGAGCACCAGCCCCGCGCACAGCAGAAGGCCGGAGACGAGCGTGGCGATGAACCAAATGGTGCGGCGGCGACGGGTCAAGGGCGACCATCGTACCGCAAAGCCGCGGCGATGAGGCCATCGCCGCTGATCGTCGATCAGTGCGCGGCCGGGACAGCCGACGCACGGCGGTCCGGACCCTCGAACTCGACCTGCGTCGCACGCCGGTTGCGCCGCAATCCATGGGCCCGCACGCGGGCTCCCTTGAGCAGCTCCTCGACCAACTCCTCGAAGCCCAGGCCCGCGTCGGCGGCGATGCGAGCAAACGGGCTGCCCGGCAGGAGGAGGGGAGACGTATCGATGTCGACGATGGTCTCGTTGAGGCGCTCGCTGACGACCATCTCCACACACGCCGCGCCCTCGCAGCCCAAAGCCTCGTAGGCCTGGCAGGCCATACGCAGCACGGAGGCATGGCGCGCCGGTGAGAGGCGCAATGGCGCGCAGATCTCTTGGCCCTTGGCGCCCACCGAGCGCAGTCCCACCCACGAGCCAGCCCGTGGCACCTCCACCGCGCCCAATGGCTCGCCGTCGAGCACGGCCACGCACAGCGGGTGGCCCTGCACCAGGCGCTCGACCAGGGCCTCGTCTTCCAGACGGAAGACGTCCTCCAGGGCACTCTCCAACTCCATCTCGTCCCGGGCCAGGGTGCCGCCCAGGAGCACGGAAGCCCCCACCGGTCGCACGACCACGGGGAAGCCGAAAGAACCATGAAGGTCGGCCAGGTTCTGCTCTTGATGGGAGTTGACGATATAGGCTGGCGCGGTCGGTAGGTTGTGCAGGCGGAGCACGTCCTTGGTCTTGGCCCGATTCATGGTGAGCCCGCACGCCAGGACCCCCGAGCCCGTGTACGGGATGCCCAATACCTCGAGCATTCCTTGCAGACAGCCGTCGGCGCCGTAGCGCCCACGCACGGCCAAGAAGGCCACGTCGATGCGGCTCTGTCGGAGCGCGATGTCGACGTCCCGATCCACGAAGAGAGGATGGGCATCGTGCCCCAGGCCGCGCAGGGCGGTCAGCACCGCTTCGCCCGCCCGGATCGAGGCGTCCCGCTCTACCGAAAGACCGCCGAGGAGCACTCCAATTTTGCGCGTCGAGCTCATCCCTCACGGGTACCCCCGGCGACGGGTGCGGTCAAAAAAAGCACTCACGCGCATCTGCCCTGTGCCGTCGCGCCACTGGCGGGCCGATTTGTGGTAAAGACCGGGGCGCCATGACTTTCCTGGAAGCAGCACTTGAGATCTTGAAGCGCGAGCGTCGGCCCCTGCACTTCAAGGAGATGACCGAGAAGGCCATGGACCGGAAGCTGTTGACCTTCGTGGGCAGAACGCCTGAGGTCACCATGCAGACCCAGCTCACCAACGCCGTGAAGAAGGCGCCGGGCAATCCGTTCGTTCGGGTCAAGCCGGGGGTTTTCGGCCTGCTTCGCTATCCGGAGGCCGCGCCCGAACCTGAGCCCGAGCCACAGGTCGAGACGCCCGCCGAGGCACAGGAGGAGGCGGCCGCCAAGGGCGAGGCGCAGGCCGCAGCCGGCGAGGGCCGGACCGGAAGGCGACGTCGGCGCGGAGGCCGGGGGCGGCGCCGGGGTGGGGCCGAGCGCACCACGGAAGCCGCCGAGCGAGCCACCGAGGGCAGCGAGGCCGCCGCAGAGACAGGTGCCGCGCCGTCGGCCGAGGAGCACGAGGGCCAGGAAGGTCCTGAGGAGCCCGAGATTGGCTCGCTGTCCGCTGAGGCACGAGCCGCGGCTCTGGCCGAGACCGGCGTCCTGGAAGGTTCGGTCGAGGGCGAAGAGGAAGAGGAGCGCGAGGCGCCGTCCGCGGAGGCAGGCGAGGAAGCGCCCGAGGCGGAGGCCCGTGCAGAAGAGGGCGGCGAAGCCGCTCCCGAGGGCGAGCCGAGCGAGGCGGAACCCAGTGAGGCCAAGGCCGAAGAGCCCGAGAGCCGTCCCGCCGCGCCCAGCGGCGCCGCTGAGGCGCAGGTCGCAGAGGCGCCCCAGCAGGCTCGCAAGATCATGGCCCCTGGCGATGCGGCGGCAGAGATCCTGCGCGGCCAGGCGCCGGGGCGAGGCCTGCACGTGCGCCAGATTGCCGACGCGGCCGTGCGCCGTCGCCTGATTCACGGTGAACCGAACGAGGCTTGGCGTGTGATGCGCTCGGCCCTGGCGGCGGAGGGCAAGGAGCGGCTGCGTGCGGGGCAGAGACCGCGCATCAAGCCCGCGGGCAGCGGTTTGTACGCCCTGGCGCGCCGTCCTCCGGACTCGGATCTGGAGAAGGCCGAGCACGTCTTCGGTGAAGCCCGCCGCGCCCTGCGAGAGCGGACCATGGCGGCCATCGAGCAGCGCATGGGCGAGCTAGCTCCTGCGGCCTTCGAGGCCATCGCGCGCGTGTTGCTCCAGCGCGAGGGCTTTGGCCCGGCCACCTTCGTCAAGCGCGTGGAGACGACGGTCTACGTCGAGGCGTTGCGTGGGCGAGGCTTCCGGCCCTCGAAGTGCCTCATCGCTCTACGTGCCGGGTCGTCCTCCGCGGGCCGCCGTGCCATCGGCGAGCTGCGGGCAGGCATCCGGGCGCGCAACCAAGACGAGGGGCTGCTCATTCTGGCTGGCCGTCTGGCCGACGACGCCATCAGCGAGTGGAAGCAGCCCGGTCCGCCCGTCGAGGTGGTGGACGGTCCGGCGCTCGCGGAGACCTGCGCACGCCACGGTGTGGGAGTGATCAGCGCGAACGTCAACGTGGAGTTCGTCGACGCTGACTTCTTCGCCGAGATCTCCGAAGGCTGAGTCCGTGCCGGGAGAGGCCCTGCCCGACGCGGACTGGGCGTGGTTGGGCCTTGCCCCGTATGGCCCGGTGGCCCAACTGCAGGAGGAATTGCGCGGTCGCATTCGAGACGGGAGCGGCCGCGACATCCTGCTCTTGCTCGAACACAGCCCCGTGGTCACCCTGGGCCGCCATGCCGACCCCGCGAACCTGCGGCTTGCACCCGCGGAGCTGCGGGCCCGCGGCATCGAAGTGCACCCCTGCACCCGCGGCGGCGACGTGACCTACCATGGTCCCGGTCAACTGGTGGGCTACCCCATCTTCCGCCTGCGCCGTGGGGTGCGCGCGCATGTGGAGGCCATGGCGGCGGGCGTGATCGAGCTGCTGGCCACCTTCAATATCGCGGGCGAATGGCGCGCCGATCGGCCTGGCGTCTGGGTGAAGGACGACAAGATCTGCGCGTTCGGCGTGCACGTGCGCCACGGCGTGGCCATCCACGGCTTTGCGCTCAACGTGCACACCGCCCTGGACGGCTTCGCCACCATCGTGCCCTGCGGCCTCTCGGACGCGGGCGTGACCTCCATGGCCCGCGAGCTGGGGGAGGCGCCGCGGGTCGAGCCCCTGGCGCGCTCATCCATCGCGATCTTCGAGCGACACCTGCAGCGCCACTTCCACGAATTTCCCGCCTCTCGATTGCCCTTGCCGAAAGCGCCCCACTGAGATGCCCAACCACGTGCAGTCCCCCAGCCGGCCGCGAATCGTCGTGGCCTACAACCGCGACTTCGAGGGCGCGACCGCCGATCCGGAGAACAAGGCGCGCGAGGACATCCGGGACATCGCGGAGCACATCGTTCACATCTTGAACGAGAGCGACTTCCAGGCGTGCGCCCTTGGGATCACCGATGACGTGCTCGCGTCGGTGAGCGAGTTGCGCCAGTTGAAGCCCACCGCGGTCTTCAACCTGTGCGAATCGATCAAAGGCGACAACCGGTTCGAGTGCCTGCTGCCCCTGCTGCTGGAACTGGAGGGCCTGCCCCACACGGGCTCGCCCGCGTTCGCCCTGTCGCTGGCCCTACGCAAGGAGAAGGTCAAAGACATCCTGTGGGCGCGCGGCGTGCCCGTGCCCCGCGGCGTTTTGGTGCGTGCCGTGACTGAGCTGGACGAGCTCTCCCTCGCCTTCCCCCTCATCGTGAAGCCGGCCCGCGAGGACGCCTCGGTGGGCATCTGCAGCGCCTCCGTCGTTCACGACCGCACGGCGCTGGCCACCCGCGTTTCCCACGTGCTTGCACACTACCGGCAGCCCGCGCTGGTCGAAGAGTTCGTCGACGGGCGCGAGATCTACGTCTCCCTCCTGGGCCGCGTGAGGGACGAGCCCCAGGTGTTCCCGTTTTTCGAGATCGACTTTGGCGACATGCCGGCGGACCGCCCCAAGATCGTGTCATTCGAGGCCAAGTGGGTGGAGGACTCGGTCGAGTACCGAGGCACCAAGCCGGTCCCCTGCACGGGTCTGTCCGAAGCCCTGCAGGCGCGGGTGAAGACAGTTGCGCAAGACGCCTTCCGGGCCATCGGACTGCGCGACTACGGCCGCGTCGACATTCGCCTGCACGCCGACGGCACGCCCTACGTCATCGACGTGAATCCCAACTGCGACCTGTCGCATGTGGCCGGCGGGTACGCGCGAGCCGCCAAAGCGGGCGGCCTGGCGTACAAGGATGTAGTCTTGCGACTCGTCAGCTTGGCCCTTTCCAGGCACTCGGATGCAAACACGAATTCCCTCGCCCAAAGATCGATCTGCGCTCACGAACCTGATTGCCCCTGACACGGGCAATCCATTCCGCCCGGAGGAAGTGGCGTGTGCGCTGGAGCTCCTCGAAGCGGTGCTCGCCCCGCCAGAGGGCAACACCTACGAGGCCCTCGTCTTGGTGGACGACGACGACCGCCCTCTGGCCTACGCGTGCTTCGGCGCCGTGCCCATGACCGAGGCCACCTACGACCTGTACTGGCTGGTGACGGCGGCTGAACAGCGCGGGCGCGGCTTGGGTGGCAAGCTCCTGGCCGATCTGGAGACGGAGCTGCGTAACCGCAAGGCCTGCCTGCTGCGTATCGAGACCTCCAGCCTCGAAGGGCAGGGTGGGGCGCGGCGCTTTTACGAGCGGGCCGGCTACACCACCGTGGGGCTCATCCAGGACTTCTACCGGCCGGGCGACGATCTGGTCACGCTGGCCAAGCGCCTGGGATGATGAAGCGTCACCCGCCGCGGCGAAGTGAGCTGCGCTGGTGGATGGCCGCGCTGACCGGGTTGGCCTTGGCGCTCGCTGCCTGTCGACGAGCGCCGGCGCGCGCGCCCGTCGAGCCGCTGCCCAGGCTGGGCTCCGTACAAGTCACCCTGCTCTCCGACAGCGATGCCAAACCCGGCTTGGATCGCGCTGCCTTGGCCGATCGGGTGCGGACTCGTCTGCTTGCGCTCTTCGCCCCCGCGCTTCCCGATGCGACGGGCCCGCTCGCCAACGTGCGCGTCGACGTGGCGAGCGAATTCGTGTCCGTGCCCGGCAAGACCGCCGCGCGCGCCAGGGCACGCCTACGCATCGACATTCACCCCGAGGGCAGCGCTGCGCCCCGTTTTCGGGAGAATGGCGAGTTCCAGGCCGAGAGGACCTCGACACCGGAGGCCGCGCTCACCACTCTGCGCGGCTTGGTGGAACAAAGCCTCGACGACTTGGTGGGCGCCTACCTGGCCCGCCAGCGGCTGTGGCTCGGCGACGTGAACCAGGTGAAAGCCGCGCTCGAAGGTGGCGGAGGGGAGCTCCGGTTGGAGGCCATCCGCGTCGTGGCCGAGCGCCGACTGCTCGACCAGGTGCCGGCGCTGCTGCGGCTTCTCTCGGACGAGGACGAGGTCACCCGCGATACCGCTCTGGGTGCGCTGGTGCGGCTGCGTGAGCGGCGGGCCGTGGCCGAATTGACCCGAAGCCGCTCCATGCGAGACCGGCGCGAGCTGCGCAAGATCATCGATGCCGTGGCCGCCATCGGAGGCAAGGAGGCGACGGACTATTTGAGCTTCGTGGCCGATGCGCACGAAGATGAGGAGCTTCGCATTATGGCCCGCGCCGCCTTGCAGCGTCTTGCACGCAACGCTGCCGATGCTCCATGACATCCGCCCCCGGTCACCTGGCAACGCGATAGGCAGATTGTAAAAACCGCAAAGGATCCATACACTCAGAGTCAGTGGATTCAGCCAATAAGGTTGGCACGCGCGGCGCCGGGCGGACCTCCGATCTCCTGGGCGGTCGCTATGAGCTGGGACCGCGACTGGGAGCGGGACAGACCGGTCAGGTCTTCCGAGCTCGGGATCGGGACACGGGGGAGACGTGCGCCATCAAGCTCTTCCGCGCGTCCGGAGACGACCGGGGCGCGGCCCGCGCGTTGGACGAGTTCGGCCGCCTGAGCGACCTCGGCCATCCCAACATCGTGCGCATTCGCGACGCGGGCCGGCTGCCAGACGGCCGCCTCTTCCTGGTGAGCGAGCTGCTGCCAGGGCCCACGCTCAGCGACCGTCTGGATGCCAGCCCTGAGCGCTTCGCGCAACTGGCCGGGGCCGCGCTTCGCCTGGCCGACGCACTCGCCTACCTGCACGGTCGCGGCATCCTCCACGGCGATATCAGTCCCGCGAACGTGCGCTACAACGCGCAGGACGAACCCGTCCTCCTCGATCTCGGTCTGGCTTGCTCGCTGGAGCGTCGGCACCTCGGAGGGGCCGCGGGGACACTCGGTTTCATCGCCCCCGAGGCGCTGGTGGGCGAGCCCGAACCGGCCAGCGACCTCTTCAGCCTGGGCGCGACCCTCTACCACGCCTGGACCGCTGTGGCTCCCTTTGGCGTCGGCACGGAGTCAGCGCGACGGATTTGGGAGGCGCCCGCGACGCCGCCGTCGGCGCTCTGCCCGGGACTTGCACCCGAGTGGGACGAGTTGCTCTGTCGCCTTCTGGCCTTCGCCCCGGAGGCGCGCCCCGCGAGCGCGCGTGAGCTCCTCCGCCTGATCCACAACCGCATCCCCGACCCGAACCTGACCGTCGAGCTTTGCCCGCCGGCCCCGGCGGGCGATCCGCTGGCTGGGGTTCTGGTCGGGCGGCGAGAGCAACAACGGGCCCTTCTGCGCACGTTGGAACAGCTGGCCGAAGGCGCCGCACCCACCGCCGTCGTCACCGTCTCTGGCCCACCGGGCTCGGGGCGCCGCTCGCTCATCGCGCGTGTCCTGCGCGACGCCCGCCTGGGCCTCCTCTCGGGCGCCATGCCGGCCCTCCAAATCGACGAAGCCGGCCTGGGCCATCTGGCACGTCTCCCGGACGGGGCCGAGGCGGACGATCCAGGACGCCAGGCCGAGGCGCGACGAGCGGCCATGATTCAAGAGCTCGAGGAGCGCGCACGGGAGCGCCCGCTGTGCCTCGTCCTCGGCCCGGGCGCAGATGAAGAGGCCTGGGCCGAAGCCGTCGCGTCGGCTGGGAACACGGGGCGGCTGCTGGTCGTCTTGCCCGTGGAGCAGGGCTGGGCGCGTACCGACGCCATGGACCTCGCACTTCGCCCCCTGGACGAGGCCGAGATCCAGGAACTGGCCCGGCGTGCGGCCGGCGAGTTGCCCAGCGAGGCCACGGTGAAGCGAATCGCGCGCGCCTCAGGTGGCTTGGCCGCAGCGGCTGCCCTGCTGGTCCGCCAATGGGTCAGGGGAGAGGCGCTCTCGGCTCCTTCCTCGGATGAGCCTCCAGACCTGCCTGGCTTGCTCGATCGAAGCTTCGCCTCCCTGGGTCCCGAAAGCCGGCGTTGGGTGACGGCCTTGGCCCTGGCGCCTTCACCGATGCGCGCGGCCGAGCTCGCCGGGTTCGATCCGGAACGGAGCGAGAGAGCAGCCAGCGAGGCCAGGGCGGCCGGTTGGCTGGCTCCCTCGGGTGAAGCTCTGCCCGGGGCGCAGCACCTGGAATCGGTGTGCCGCGCGCTGGCCGCTGACCCCGCGCTGGCCGACCTGGCCGGGCTCTGCGCGACCGAACTGCCCCAGGATGACCCGCGGCGAGGCGAAGGCCAGTGGGCGCTCGGCCAGCACGGCGAGGCGGCGCACACCTTCTGCGCGGCCGCGCGGTCCGCCATCCACGCCGAACGCTACGCGGAGGCCGCGCGGTGGGGTTTGCGCGCGCTCCGCATCGACTCGACCGTGGCGACTCTCGCAGATCGCCTGGACTGGAGTCGGGCCTTGGGCATCGCGGGCCGCTACCGTGAGGCCCTGGATCTGCTCGACGACGCGTGCGCGGCCAGCCCAGGGCAGAGAGCGCATCTTGCCGAGCGGCGAGCCTGGCTACTCGGCCGCAGCGGCGCTCTCAACGGTGCCCGTCGCATCCTCGAACAAGCGCTCGACGAGTTGGGCGAGGAGAACGACGAGCTGCGCGTCCCCATGCGGGCCCGTCTGGCTCGCTTGCTGATCTCCGCCGGTCTCTTTAACCAAGCCCTGGCCGCGGCCGCCCCGGCAGTCCACGCCAACTCGGCCACTGCGGAAGGCGCCGATCACGAGGCGGCAATCCTCGCTTTGGCCTACCTGGGTCGCGGTGACGAAGCGGACTCTCTCCTCAAGCGGATGCAGCCCGGCGCCGCGAACGATGCGCGTCTTCCGGCCATGCGTGGACTCATTTGCCAACTGGCCGGTCGGCCGCGCGAGGCCGCCGCCGCGTACCGAGAGGCGGTGGAGCGATACCAGGCCAGCGGCGACGTGCACGGCCTCGCCACCGCCAAATCGAACCTGGGCTGCACGCTCGCCGAAACAGGCCAATACAGCGAGGCTCTGCAGTACCTGCCGCAGGCCACCCGGGAGCTCGGGCGCCTGCGGGTCGCGACCGACCTCGCTCTTGCGCTTTTCAACACGGGCGAGTTGCTCCTCCAACTGGGCGATGAGCATGGGGCCGGACGGATTTCCGAACGCCTGCACACCGAGGCCGAGACCGCGCGCGGCGACAGCTTCGTGGCCTTCGCATACCACCTGGACGGCGATGTGATTCGTCCCAGGCAGCCCGACCGGGCCGCGGCCCTGTACGCGAAAGCCGGTGAGACGTTCGCGAGGCAGGGCAACCAGGCCATGGCCCAATCCGCCGCCTTCGCCCGAGCAGAAGCATTCGCTCAGGCCGGTCAGGTGAAGGCGGCGGAGGAGGTCTGGCGCACGGCTGCCGGAGACCGGGCGATGGCCACGCCCAGCCACGCCGCGCCCGCTCTGGCCAAGGCACGCATCGCTCTCGCATCGCCCCCGGATCCCCAGACCGACGACGCCCTCGCGTCCACCCTGTCCCGCTTGGCCGAGACGGCGCAAGGGCAGGGGAGGCTTCCCCTGGCCCTGCGTGCCGGGGGGCTGGCCTGGCGACTCTGGGATCGGGTCGGCAGTGCGCGGGCCGCGGCCGAGCTGCCGCGTGCGGAGCATCGCTTCGAGGAGATCAGAATGAACACACCGCCACAATTCCGCGCTGGCCTCGCCGCTGGCCTCGATGCCCCGCGCCGGCGCGGCGACGCGGAAGCCAACCTGGCCCCTGCGTTGGAGCGAGCCACCCGGGCCGACGCTCGGCTGCGCCGCCTCCTTCGCATCAACAAACGTCTGAACAGCGATCTGCGCCTGGCCCGCGTGCTGGAGACAGTGATCGACACCGTCATCGAGCTCACAGACGCGGAGCGTGGATTCCTTCTGCTCAAGGACGGAAGTGGCGAGCTCTCCGTGAGGGTGGCGCGCAACATCGACCAACACTCGCTGGAGGGCCCCGAGTTCACCCTCTCGCGCTCCATCGCCAAACAAGCAGCGGATAGCGGCCAGCCGGTCATGACCGTCGACGCGGCTGGGGATCAACGCTTTCGCGAGGCGCTGTCGGTCAGCGATCTCCACCTGCGCTCCGTCCTGGCCGTTCCCCTCGCCGTCAAGGGCAACGTGGTGGGCACGATCTATGTCGACCACCGGTTACGCAAGGGCGTCTTCGACGACGAGGCCCTGGCCACCGTGATGGATTTCGGCGAACAGGCGGCGATCGCCATCGAGAACGTGCGCCTGATCGCAGAACTGCGCCGCCGCGAGAACCAGGTCCAGGCGCTCAATCGACGCCTGGAGCGCGAGCTCCAGCGCCGCGAGGCCGACCTGCAGGGCGCTCGGGAGGAACTGAAGATCAGCCGCGAAGCCGCGAACCTCCGCTACGACTACCGACAGATCGTCGGCCAAACCCCGCGCATGCTCGAGTTGTTCCACCTGCTCGATCGCGTAACCGACACCTCTCTGCCCGTGGTCATCGAGGGCGAAAGCGGCACTGGGAAGGAACTGGTGGCCCGTGCCATTCACTTCAACGGCCCGCGGCGCGAACGGCCTTTCATTTCCGAGAACTGCGCCGCCATTCCCGAGACACTGCTCGAATCCACGCTCTTCGGACACGTCAAGGGCGCGTTCACCGGTGCCGACCGCGAATCGCGGGGGCTGTTCGCCGTGGCGGATGGAGGGACGCTGTTCCTGGACGAGGTGGCCGAGATGTCGCCCGGTATGCAGGGCAAGCTGCTTCGTGTGCTCCAGAACGGCGAGTTCCACCGCGTCGGCGGAGAGCGCGCCCAGAGGGTCGACGTGCGCATCGTGGCGGCCACGAACAAGGATCTGGCGCGCATGGTTGAGCAGAACAAGTTCCGCCAGGACCTGTTCTTCCGCCTCGCCGTGGTCCGTCTCACCCTGCCGCCCTTGCGCGAGCGACGCGAGGACATCCCGCTGCTCATCCACCATCTGCTGGCCAAGCTCGCCGGCGGGAACACGCCGCCGAAGTCCGTGGAGGCGTCGGCCATGGCCAGACTGTGCGCCTACCGTTGGCCGGGAAACGTGCGCGAGTTGGAGAACGAAATCGCCCGCGCGGCCGCCTTCTCAGGCACCGCCATCACGACCCACGATCTTTCTCCGCACGTCGCGGCAGCCTCGGACCCCAGCCTCATCGTCAGTGACGAGCCCGACGGGCTTCGCCTGCGCCCCAGAGTCGAACGCCTCGAAACGATCCTGGTGCGGGAGGCCATGCAACGCTTCGGCGGCAACCAGACCAAAGCCGCGGATGCGCTGGGGCTGTCTCGGTTCGGGCTCCAGAAAAAACTCAAGCGCTACCGAATCGCCTGACGTTCCCGCCCGGCGCCGGGCTTGCCACGCTCTCTGTGGATTTCGCGACCTACGCCTGGCCGTGGGGCAGGGCGTTGCCCGTCGTCGCGTCGGGGAGCTGCGGCTCGACCGAATCGGGCGACGCCTGCTGCGGGATGGCAGCAGGCATCCGCTTCATCTCATCTCGGGCGATGCGCCAGGCAGCCTGAATGATCCAAGAGATGGATCGGTCCTGACGCAAGGCCTCTCTCTGGGTATCAGCCAACATGCCCGCGTTGAAGTAGAGGGTGACTTTCCTCTTCTGAGACACGGGCGAGTCCTCAGTTGCTAATCCGGGCCTTGCCGGGCAGGAAGAAGGTCAGGTTCAGCCCAACCAGCCAGTTATGGCCCCAGGACAAATCGCGGCTGTCTGTCCCCCCGTCGCCGTTGACGTCGCGTCCAGCCGGGTTGTTCTTGAAGATGACGTCCCGAGCCTCGAGGTTGATCGCAAAGTAATCGGTGACGAAGGCGTGCATGCCCACACCCACGTTCCCACCCACTTTCATGCCGGTAAAGGGCTCACATCGAGGCGCTGGGTTCTCATCCGTAGGGGAGCAGTAGGCAGGATCCACCGTGCCCTTCTTTACCAGATTGATGAAGCTGGCTCCGGTCATCAGGTAAACGTCGTAGTTCATGAACAGCTTGCTGAAGAGAGCAAACTTGCCCGTGAAGAACGTCCAGTCGATCTGCGGCGAGATGATCATGTTGATCCGGTTCGCCGCCGCCTCTGCGTCCGCAGGCGTGGGCGTCCGATCCCCCGTGTTTCCGCTCAAACGCCCTGAGGTCCCGAGGGCGTCCGACAACTTATTGTGAAATGATGTCTTCAGATCGGGGGTTGCGTTGAAGACGCCCGCGTTGACGCTGAGGCCGAGCCAGTCATTGAAGTGGTAGGCGGCACGCACGTTCAGCAGGACGGCGTTGTAGAAGTCCTGGTTGATGGTGACGGCCGCTCCCGCTCCGAGCTCGAAGCGCGAATCACGCAGCTCGACGCGCTTGCGAATAGCGGGCGCACCAGCGAGGGGGCTACGACGCTCCGGCGCCGCTTGCGCCAGGCTGGGCACAGCAAGTAGACACCCAATGAGCAGGGCGACTGTCTTCTTCATGGCGTGTTCTTTCTTCGACATGACATCAACTCGCTAGCGGGGCGTCTTGTAGGAGAAGCTCGGGGGAAGGAAGAACCCGACCGAGAAGAAGACCATGACGTTATTCGTGAGCTGGCTATCGGCGTGCGCCTTGGCTTCCGAGGCGGAGGCATATCGGGTCCCGCCGCTGCCATCAGGTCCACGATCGAGGGGCTCGAATTTGTCGAGGAAGATGTAGTCGCGCACGGCCACGCTGAGCGTCAGCCAGTCGAGAACGAACATCCGGCTGCTCAGACCAATGTGCGGCGCCAGGTTCCTGTTCTGGAACACCTCATCACCAACGTTGCGGGGGATGATTTCCGTCCAGATCATTCCGATACCGGCGGAGACCGTCGTGTCCCAGTGCACGATGTACTTGTTGAGGAGGGCGAACTTCCCGTACCCGACCGCGTACCCGAAGTTCACCGCGCCGTGGTACTTGAAGCGGTTGAGCGTGGTGACGCGGTTGTACTGGAGGCCGATGAGCGACTCTCGGGAGGAGCGCTCCTTGATGAAGTACTGCCCCTCGAGGCCCACCGAGAAGACGTCGGTCAGGTAGAAGTTCAAGTCACCACCGATCGAGTAGTGACGAATCAACACGTCGTTGACCGAGATTCCGGTAAAGGGAGCGAGCTCCACCCGGAGATCCTTGAGGAAGGCCTTCCGGGGGACGACGACGATGTCCTCCCATGAGCGCCTCGCGCTGACCGGCGGGGCGGGCGTGGTCTCCTCGACCGATGGCGCCTCGCTGAGGTCGCCCAAATCGGGGAGCTCGTCCTTGGTCGCCTCGGCGGGCGCGTCGGCAGCCGGGGCGGGATCTGCGGCGGCGCCTTCCGATGGCGACTGGGCTTGAGCCAACGTCCCAGTACCCAGTTGTGCAAGTACAACGAAGAGGCCAAACGCAAGTCGTTTCATGCGGTTCCTTGCTTGGGTGTTGCCTGCGTCCCCCGACGAAAATCGCTTTAATTTCAGAGACTTGGCCGCGAAGGCAGGGGTGCGGGCGAATGTAACACGGTCAATTTCAGCAGATCAACTAAAAAGGGTCATGTGTGTGGTCGTGTCTCATGGTCGCCGTCGAGAACCGGCACCACCGGTTCAGCCCCGTCGCCCAAAAGAGCCTCGACAAATTCCTCGGCGTCGAAGGCGCGCAGGTCTTCCACCCGCTCCCCGATGCCCACGTAGCGAACCGGGATACCAAGCTGGTCAGCGATGCCGAGGATGACGCCACCTTTGGCGGTTCCGTCGAGCTTGGTCAATACGATGCCGGTGACGTTCATCGCCTGCGCGAAGATCTGGGCCTGAGCGATGGCGTTCTGGCCACTGGTGGCGTCGATGACCAGCCAGGTCTCGTGCGGCGCTCCCTCCAGGGCCTTGCCCGTCACCCGGCGAACCTTCTGCAATTCCTCCATCAAATTGGCCTTGGTGTGCAGACGGCCCGCCGTGTCTGCAATCACCACGTCAGTATTCTCGGCGCGGGCCCGCTTGACCCCTTCGAAGACGACCGAAGAGGGATCGCCGCCTTCTTTGCCTCGCACGACGGGAGCTCCCACGCGGTCGCCCCAGATCTCAAGCTGTTCGGCTGCGGCGGCCCGAAAGGTGTCCCCGGCAGCGAGCAGAACACTGCGCCCCGCGGCCTTGAGCTTGGAGGCCAGCTTTCCGATGGTCGTGGTCTTTCCGCTGCCGTTCACGCCGATGACGAGCAAAACGAACGGCCGAGCCGCCCCAAAGTCGACAGCGGGCCTAGCGGGGGTGAGGATCTCGATGGCGCGCCGGCGCAGGTACGACCAGACAGCCGCTGGATCTCGCAGCTCCCGTTTGTCGAGCGAGCCGCGAATCTCATCGAGCAGTTTCTGGCTGGTGCGGACGCCGATGTCGGCGGTGAGAAGAACCTTTTCCAGCTCCTCGACGAGGCCGGGATCGATCTCCTTCTTGCCGACGAAGATCTGTCCCAGCCGCGCCACCCAGCCGGCCCGAGTGCGCTGCAGTCCTGGCAGGAGGGCGGCCGCGTCCCGAGCCCGGGCGGGCCGTTGGGGCAGGGGGATGACCTCCGCCTGGGCCGCCTCATTCGTGGCCTCCTGCGCGACCTCCTGCGGAGCAGCGCCGGACGGCCCTTCGGTCGGCTCGCCCTCAGGCGCCTCCCCCGCGACGTCCTCGGGTCGGAGAGCCCGGCGTTTCGGCTTGCCGCCATGCACACGGGCCGTGCCCGCACCCTCGATTTCGCGACGCCGGGCGGCGCGCGCTCTCGAGATGGCCACGATGGCCAGCGCAGCCGTGAGCACCACCGCGCCAACGGCGGCCAGGGCGGCAATCAGGTCTGGGCTCAGCCCCCAATTCATTCGCTGCGCAACCTACCAAAATCTGAGGAGAAATTGGCCATGAAAATTGGGGTCGATCGCGGCCCCCGGAAAACCGGCGCTGGGGAGAGGATTGCCTTTACAAGCTGCGGCTCTGGGTGATAGCTAGCGGTGGCCACACACGCATCGGCTTGTATGGTCACATAGTATCACGTCCTTCAACGGGGGCTTGGATGAGGATCAAACGACTCGAAATCTGCGGCTTCAAGTCATTCGTTGACCGAACTGTCATCAACTTCGAGGACCCCATCACGGGCGTCGTGGGGCCGAATGGGTGCGGCAAGTCCAATATCGTGGACTCGATTCGCTGGGTCATGGGTGAGCAATCGGCCAAGCACCTGCGTGGCCGCGCCATGGACGACGTGATCTTCGCGGGCTCCGAGACCCGAGGCCCCGCCGGCTTGGCGGAGGTGTCCATCACGTTTGATACGTCCGCCATGCCTGGCGACGCCACGGCCGGTGGCGTCCCCTGGGGCGCCGCGGGGCCGAGCGAGGTCGTGGTTACCCGTCGCCTCTATCGCGCCGGAGACAGCGAATACCTCCTGGGCGGCGTGCCCTGCCGTCTGCGCGACATCGTGGAGTTCTTCTTGGGCACGGGCGTGGGCTCCAAGGCCTACGCGATCATCGAGCAGGGGCGCATCGGCTTCATCGTGTCTTCTCGTCCCGAGGAGCGACGCGGCCTCATCGACGAGGCGGCCGGCATTACCAAGTACAAGGCCAAGAAGAAGGTCGCCGAGCGGCGCATGGAGGCCACTCGCCAACACTTGCTGCGCGTGTCGGACATCATTGCAGAGATTGAAACTCGCTTGCGTTCGCTGCGTCTGCAGGCGCAGAAGGCCGAGCGTTACAAACGCTACAAGGCCGAGCTGAAGGATCTCGAGCTGTGGACCAGTTGTCAGAAACACCTGGCCCTTTTGGCGGAACAGAAGTGCATCGCCGTCGAGCATCAGGACGTCGAACAGCGGCACACGTCTCAGGCGACGGCCCTGCTCACGGAAGAGAGCGCCGTCGAGGTCGAGCGTCTGGCTCTGGCCGAGGAAATGGCCGAGCTGTCGACGGCGCGCGAGGAGCTGCTGGCCGTCGAGAACAAGGCCAAGCTGCTGGCCCAGCGCGCCGAGTACTCCACCGATGAGGCCGCGGGCCTGGTCCAGCGGGCGGAACGTGCACGTCGCGAGGTCGAGTCCATCGCCGCGCGCATCGAGGAGAACGCGCGCATCCTGGTGGAGCAGCAAGAGCTCATCGGGCGCCACGACGAGGAGGCGGCGGTGCGGGCCAGCGAGCTGCAGGAGAAGGAGCAGTCCTACGCGGCGGCGCGCGCCGAGCTTATGGTGATGCGCCAACAGCTCGATCAATCCAACGCCGCCGCGGCGGCCGCGGCGACCCGCGTGGCTCGTCTCGAGTCGGACAGTGAGTCCGCGCGGCTGCGTGCGGACGATCTGGCCCGACGTCTGGAGGGCGTCCTCGGCGAAGAGTCCGGCGCCACCGAGCAGATCGAACAGCTCAGCCTGGAGAGCGCCACCGTCCAGGAAGTGGTGGCGGAGATCCGGGCCCGAGCCGGGCAGCTGGCTGAGGCGCGGGCCGAGGCCGAGGGGCGGGCGGCGGCCCTGCGCGACGAAGTGGCGCGTGGCGAGCTCGAGTTGGAGACTCTGCGCGAAGAAGCTCATCGCCGGCGTTCGCGACTGCTCTCGCTGGCTGAGATCCAGAACCGCTACGAGAGCTTCCAGCGTGGCGTGCGCGCCATCATGCAGCGGGCCAGCGAGAGCGCGGCCGACGCGACGTCGACAGCGGCACGCGGCGTGCGGGGCGTGGTGGCCGACATCGTGCAGCCTCCGCCCGAGTTGGAGACCGCCCTCGAAGCCGTGCTCGGCGAGCGGCTGGGGAACGTCATTGTCGAGTCCCACGACGTGGGCGTGGAAGCCATCGAGTTCCTCAAGAGCAAGAGCGAGGGGCGTTCGAGCTTCATCCCCGTCGCGCTGCGCGCCTCGGGGGCCCTGACCAGCGCGGCCGTGGGCACGGTGGTCTATGATGCGGACGGGGTGGCCGTCGAGCAGGCGCCCGCGGCCAAGCCCGTGTTTCCCATCGGCGAGGGCGTGCGTGGTCCCATGCTCGAGCTCATCGGCTACAACCGAGAGTACGATCGAGTGGCGGCCTATCTGCTGGGTGACGTGGTGGTGGTCGAGAACCTGGAGCGCGCGCTCGATTTGTGGCGCCAGACCCAGACGGACAAGACCCTGGTGACGCTTGAAGGAGAGGTCATCGACCCGCACGGCGTGGTCACCGGCGGTTCACGTGAATCCGCGCTGGCCGGCGTGTTGGCCCAGAAGCGCGAGATGCGCGAACTGGAGGAGGTGGTTGCGCACCTGGAGGCGGACATCCAGGCCGCGCTGGCCCGTCACGTGAGCAACAAGCAGGCCCTGGCGGAGTTGGGGACCAAGCTCGACGAAATCGTGGCCACCCTGCGGCGGGATGAAATGGATTTGCTGGCCCACCAGAAGGACAGCGACCGCCTCACGCGCGAGCGCAGCCAGTTGGAGAACCGTCGGGCTCAGCTCGCGGGCAATGCGGAGTCCCTGCGCTCATCCGCCGCCGAGAATGAGACCCGTCTGGCCGAGGCTCTGGCCTCCCTGGCCGAGCTGCGCGAGACGGTGGCCGAACACGAGTTTGGCGCGACCCGTCTACGCGGCGAGGTGACCGGTCTGGAGGAACGCGCGGAGGCGCTGAACGCCGAGCTGTCGACGAGCAAGATCGCGGCCGCGCAGGCCGACGAGCGTCGGCGCTCCACACGCCAGACCCTGGAGCGTTTGGGCCGCGAGAACGCCGAATACGAGAGCCGCCGGCAGCAGCTCGATCGAGAGTCCACCGCGGATGCGGAACGGGCCGAGATGTTGCGCCACGATGCGGAGCAGATGCGGCAGGAGGCCTCGCTCCTGCAGGCCGAGGCTGACGAGCGCGCCCGTGCCCACGCCGAGCGCCAAGGCGCCGCGGAAGAGCGGAGCGGAAACCTGGCTCGCCGCGAGGCGGAGCTGCGGGCTGCGCGAAGCAGCGTGAACGAGTTGGCCCAACGCCTCTCCGCGTTGGAGCTGCGGCGACAGGAGCTCGTCCTGCGCCTGTCCTCCCTTGAGGAGCACGTTCGGGAGCGCTACCCCGACGTGGGCCTCATCGCCAGCGTGCTCACCGACTATCACCTGCGCCCGCTCTTCGGCGACAAGGACGAGTCACGCATGAAGGAGTTGCGCGGCCTCATCGAGCGCATGGGCGAGATCAACCTGATGGCCATCGAGGAATCGGAAGAGCTGCAGAAGCGCTACGACTTCCTTACGACACAGAAGGCCGACCTGGAATCGGCCATCGCGCGGCTCGAGTCGGCCATCGAGAAGATCAACCGCGCTTCGCGCAAACGATTCCGCGAGGTCTTCGACGCGGTGAATGCCAAGTTCCAGGAGGTCTTCCCGCACCTGTTCGGCGGCGGACGTGCTCATCTGGCGCTGAGCAACGAAGAGGACCTCCTCGAAACCGGCGTGGAGATCGTCGCCAACCCGCCAGGCAAGAAGATCATGCAGAACATCGAGCTGCTCTCGGGCGGAGAGAAGGCGCTCACCGCCGTGTCGCTGCTCTTCGCCATCTTCTTGGTCAAGCCTTCGCCGTTCTGCATTCTCGACGAGGTGGATGCGCCGCTCGACGAGGCCAACGTGGACCGCTTCAACAATGCGGTTCGCGAGATGACGGACCGTTCACAGTTCATCATCGTGACGCACAACCAGGCCACCATGGAGATCGCCGACCGACTGTGCGGCGTGACCATGGAGGAGCCCGGCGTCTCCAAGTTGGTGGCTGTCAATCTGCGGGGCCGAAGGACGGGAACCGCACCTCAGCCCGAGGCACCGAACGGGGAGACGAGCGCAACCGCGCACGCGGAAGAGGAAGACACCCAGGCTGGGTCCGCATCAGCCTGAGAGCGGATCGCGAGTTGACGCTCGCACTGTGCCTCACTACACTCCCCGTGCTTTCGAACCAGTAAGGTGCCGCGGCCCCGCGGCTCCGTTCAAAAAGGAGCATCATGGCGACTCACATCACCGAGGAATGTATCAATTGCGGCGCCTGCGAGCCGGAGTGCCCCAATGAGGCGATCAGCGAGGGCGACAGCACCTACGTGATCGATCCGGCCAAGTGCAGCGAGTGCGTTGGGTTCGATGATCACGAGCGCTGCCAGGCCGTGTGCCCGACGGAGGCCTGCAGCCCCGATCCCAACAACAAGGAGTCCGAGGATGTCCTCTTGGCCCGGGCCAAGGCCCTTCACCCGGACAAGAACCTGCCGGACCTCGCCAACCTGCCGGCCAGCCTGTCCCGTTTCCGCAAGGCCTAGAGTCCGTCGGGGCCTAGGAGCCCTTTGTGCCGCTCGATGAACCGAGGTGCCCCGGGTGCATTTCCACCCGATGTGCCTCGGTTGTTTTTTTCGCGAACTCCAGGAACCGCTGGGCGCGCCAGTGGTGATAGTAACCGTCAAGCAGTTCTTGTCGGGTCTGCTCGAACGTGATCTGAGACGCGGGCACCTCGCCGACGTAGCGTGCGATGTAGAAGCCAGAGTCGTCCTCGATGATCCCGGTGATGTCGCCCGGCGCCTTCAGCGTCGCCGCGGCTTGTCCCACGTGCGCGGAGAAGGGCTTGTCCGGCCACTGCACGACGTGCGCCCGCTGCAGTCCCCTGGCTTTCCAGGTCGGCTCGTCGGCGATGGCCTGAAAACCCTGGAGCGACTGGTCGGGACTTGCCGCCACGCGGGTGAGCAGATCTCGAGCCCACTTCTTTTGTTGCTCCCGTTCCGATGGCGGTGCCTTCGCGCGCACATTCAGCTCCAGCACGGCGATCTCCACCAGACGAGGATGTACGAATCGGTCCCGCGCCCCGTCGTAGATACGCCGGAGGTCTTGCTCCGGAACGTCTTGCGGCCGAGCAACCGTCTCGAACTCGCGTTCCAGAAAACGTTGCACCAAGATGCTCTGGACCTCTGGATCTCCGTCGTCCAGGCGGGACTTCGCCCGCGCGCGCTCCGCAAGCGCGTGCAGCGAGATCAGCTCCTGCAACGCATTGGGCACCGGGATTCCCGACTGCGCGGCGCGAGCCTTCACTTGCTGCGCGTAGATCGGCACGCTGCCGACCCGAGCCACCACGGCTCCCAGATCCGGGACAGGCGAGGGGGACCAGGCGCTCTCGGTGAGCGAATCACCAGCCGCACAGCTCGCCATCACCAGAGAAAGACAAAGCGGCGCGCACAAACTCGGGAATGCCATTTGCGTGACCATAGTAACAGACGCCGGAGGCCCCTTGGCGTTCGCCCCAGCCGGCTGATACGGTGCCCCTTCATGTCAGCCAATCCGCAATCCTTCGTCGTGGCCATCGACGGACCAGCAGGAGCGGGCAAGTCCACGGTGGCCAGGAACCTGGCCGCGCGCCTGGGCTACCTCTTCTTGGACTCGGGAGCCCTCTATCGCGCCGTTGCTCTGGCGGCGCGCCAACGCGGACTCTCCTGGGACGATGGTGGGGCCTTGGGCGCCATGATGGGACAGCTAGACATCTCGTTCGTGGGTACCACCAGCCGCGTGCTCGTCGACGGCGCGGACGTGACCAGCGACATCCGTCGCCCCGAAATCTCCGAGGGAGCCTCGCGCGTCTCGGCCCAGGCGGCGGTGCGAGCGGGACTGCTCGATATCCAGCGCCGGATGGGGGCGGAGGGCCGCGTGGTGGCCGAGGGGCGCGACATCGGGACCGTCGTGTTCCCGAATGCTCAAGCCAAGTTCTTCCTGACCGCACCAATAGAGGAGAGGGCGCGCCGCAGGGCAGAGGAACTCGCCGCGACCGGGCGGGTCGTGGATCGCACGGCGGTGCTGGCGGACATGAGCGCGCGCGATGAACGCGATCGCACCCGTGCCGTCGCGCCTCTACGCCGCGCTGAAGACGCGATAGAGATCGATTCGGCGGGCCTGACCCCCGACGAGGTGGTAGGCAAAATGCTCGCCGTGGTCCGGACGCGTGGTGGCTAGCAGCCGCCCGCTCACGTTGACAGAACAGGATCGGGGCGGTAGTTTTCGCCGCCCTTCGGCACTCCGGTGGTCGGAGTGTACGAAAAGCACAACCCAGCGCGGAGCCGAAAGAAACACAGGGCGGTTCCGCGCCAGACGGCCCTCCGGGCCGGATCGTAGCGCAGTAAAAGGATATTCATGGTTTCGACGTCGTCTTCTGATCGCCCGTCCGCTTCCGAAGAGAATTTTGCAGCCCTATTCGAGGAGTCGCTGCGACGAGAGGAAGTGAAGGAAGGCGATATCGTCAAAGGCAAGGTCATCCACGTCGGAAAAGACCACGTCATCGTCGATATCGGTTACAAGTCCGAGGGGACCATTCCCCTCCAGGAATTCGTCAACGCCGAGGGCGCCGTCACGGTCAAAGCCGGAGACGAGATCGACGTTTTCTTGGAGAGCCGTGAAGACTCCAACGGTCTGTGCATCGTCTCGAAGGAGAAGGCCGATCGTCTCAAGGTCTGGGACGAGATCTCGGCCGCCTGCGAGCGTGATGAGCTCATCGAGGGCACGATCAGCGCCCGCGTCAAGGGAGGCCTGTCGGTCACCATCCGCGGCGGTGTGAAGGCCTTCCTGCCCGGATCGCAGGTCGACCTGCGCCCCGTGCGCAACCTGGACGCGCTCATCGGCAAGTCGCACAAATTCAAGGTCATCAAGTTCAACAAGAAGCGCGGCAACATCGTGCTGTCCCGCCGCGTGCTCCTTGAGAAGGAGCGCGCCGAGTTGAAGGAGCAGACGCTCGACAAGCTCAAGGAAGGCCAGGTGGTCGAGGGTATCGTCAAGAACCTCACCGAGTACGGCGCTTTCATCGACCTGGGCGGCATCGATGGCCTGCTGCACATCACGGACATGTCGTGGGGCCGCGTCACGCACCCCTCTGAGCTGTTCCAGGTGGGCGACCACGTCCGCGTGAAGGTCCTCAAGTTCAACTCGGAGACCGAGCGGGTTTCGCTAGGCCTCAAGCAGATGATGGAGGATCCCTGGACGCACGCGCAGGAGAAGTACCCGCCGGGCACCGTGGTGCGCGGCAAGGTGGTCTCGCTCAAGGACTACGGCGCGTTCATCGAGATCGAGCAGGGCATCGAGGGTCTCATCCACATCTCCGAGATGTCGTGGACCCGTCGGGTCAAGCACCCCTCCAAGATGCTGGCCATCGGTGACGTGGTCGAGGCCGTGGTCCTGGACATCGATCCTCGCCAGAACCGCATCAGCCTGGGCATGAAGCAGCTCGAGCCCAATCCGTTCTCTTCGCTCAAGGAGAAGTATCCGCCCGGAACGGTGGTCAAGGGCATCGTCCGCAACATCGCCGACTTCGGTATCTTCGTGGAGATCGAGGAAGGCATCGACGGTCTGGTGCACGTCTCCGACCTCTCTTGGACCCAAAGGGTCAAGCACCCCTCCGAACTCTTCCAGAAGGGTGACGAGGTGGAGGCCGTGGTGCTCAACATCGAGTTCGACGGCGAGAAGCCCAAGGTTTCGCTGGGCATCAAGCAGATGGTCCCCGATCCGTGGGATCGCATCCCCTACGACTACCCGGCCGGGAAGATCGTCGAGTGCAAGGTCCTCAAGGTGCTGGATTTCGGTGCCTTCGTGGAGATCGAGCGCGGCATCGAGGGCCTCATCCACGTGTCCGAGTTCTCGGACGAGCGGGTGGAGGATCCCAAGCAGTTCGTGAAGCCCGGTCAGGCCCTCAAGGCCGAGATCATCTCGGTGGACAGCGCTGAGCGCAAGATTGGCCTGTCGTTCCGCGGCGCCACTCGCGCCGAGGAGGTGGCGGATGCGCAGGGCTTCAGCCAGGGCATGCCCACGGCTACCCTGGGCGACGTCATGCGCGAGAAGCTTGCTGCTCTGAGCCCGAAGAAGAAGTCCGAGTAGTCTCACGCCGTCGAGAGGCGGCTGGCAACCCCAGAGAGCCCGTCTGGCAAGCAGCGGGCCTCTGGGGTTTGTTGTTTCCGGGTGCCTAGAAGGCCGACTGCAACAACCAGTCGGCCATGTCGCGCACCATGTTTTGCCATTCGGGCTCGAAGAACATGCCGTGACGGGCGGACGGATAGACGAGCGGCACGCAACCCGCGTCGCGGGCGAACGTCACGGCGGCCTCGCAGGACACAATCCGGTCCTGTCCCGCGATCAGGAAGAGGCCCGGAATGGGCAGGCGGGCGGCCAACTCGGCCTGCTGTTCGAGCACGCAGGTGAAGCACCGGGCGGTCACGACATGGTGGACCAAGGGGTCAGAGGCCAGCGCGGCCACCACCTCGGGATCGCGCGACAGGTCTTCCACCCTGACGAGACTGTCCATGGCGAGGGTAGGGCGCAACCGGCGAAAAGCCTCGGTGGCATCGGGTCTTGGCCTGGAAACACTCACGTTCAACTTCAACCATGGTGCCGCGACCACGAGGCGCGCGGGGAGGCCTGCGGGGCGGGCCAAGAGAGCGTGCGACAGCACCATCAGGCCGCCCAGGCTGTGGCCGATGAGCGCCAGGCGCAATCCAGGGAAACGCTCTTGGGCGAGCTCGACGACACGATGCAGATCGGTCAGGTAATCGGCAAAGGCGTCGACGTGCCCTCTTGGTCCGCCCGAGCGGCCGTGACCGCGACAGTCGAACTGGGTGACAGCCACTCCGCGCTCGGCTAGGGCGGTTGCCACGTGGCGGTACAGACCGCAGTGCAGCCCCAAGCCATGCACCATGACCACCGAGAGCCGGGGTGCGCCCACGGCCTCGAAATGCTCGACGTGCAGAGACACGTCGCCCGAGGCGAGGACCCGGACGGCAGAGGGAGCCGGCGCAGAGGCGAACATGGGCCGCGCCACTATGGACTGTCACGGCCACGCGGACCATAGTCGCGCACGAGCATGCGCATCACGGAGATCTACGCCAGCATCCAGGGCGAAACGCAGTACGCGGGCTTGCCTTGTACGTTGGTGCGGACCACGGGCTGCGACCTGCGTTGCAGGTATTGCGACTCGGTGCACGCCTTCCACGGGGGCCGGGAACTGTCCGTGGACGAGATCGTGGCCGAGGTGCAGCGGCTTGCCGTGCCCCTGGTTCTGCTGACCGGGGGCGAGCCTCTGCTGCAGCCCGAAATCACTCTGCTCGCGGAGCAGCTCCTGGCAGCCGGATTCCGCGTGATGCTCGAGACCTCGGGCGCCCACCCGCTGGGAGGGATCCCGCCCGCCGTGGTGCGCGTGGTCGACGTCAAGACCCCGGGCTCGGGCGAATCCAACCGCATGTGCTGGGAAACCGTA
This sequence comes from Pseudomonadota bacterium, assembly GCA_023438785.1. Classification (GTDB taxonomy): domain Bacteria; phylum Myxococcota_A; class Polyangia; order Fen-1088; family Fen-1088; genus Fen-1137. The sequence continues at coordinate 20,176 of JAEXQJ010000307.1, read as the reverse complement.
TCCGACTTGCGGCCGTGCGACGCCATCAAGTTCGTCCTGTGCGACGAGGTGGACTACCAGTGGGCAGCCGACCAGATCCGCAAGCGCGCCCTAGCCGGACGAGCGGAATTGCTCTTCTCGCCCGTGGCAGGAGCCCTGGATGCCCGCGAGCTGGTGGCGTGGATCTTGCGGGACCGACTCCCGGTTCGTGTCAACGTCCAGCTGCACAAGTGGATTTGGGGCCCGGATGCGCAGGGCGTTTGAAGCCCCGCTTCGCATCCATGTCCGTTGAGCTTCGTAATACTTCCCAGTACTTTCACATTGACAGTGAACTTCACGCCCTGTTAGCGTCCGGCCGCATAACGGTGGCGTAAATAGGCGAGAATCTTAGGAAAGACGAAGCACACACGGTCAACTTGCGAGGTATTCACCTTTTTGTCGCGGCCGCGCTCGTGGCGCTCCCTGTGGGATGCGCTTCACGTCCGAAGCGAGACCCCGACCAAGCCCAAATCAGGTTCCAGCTTGCCGCCGGGTATTTCCGCGACCAACGGGTGGAAGCTGCCATTGAGGAACTCCAGAAAGCCATCCAGGCCGACCCCGACAATGCTGACAGCTACAACATGCTCGGGATCATCGCGCTCAAACAGGGGCATGACTATCTGATGCAGCTGGAGACCAGTTCTTGTCTGAAGGGAACGGACGCCGAGATGGTGCGAGCGGATGCCTTGGCCAAATTCCGTCAGGCGGAGCAGGAGTTTCGCAAGGCCGTCACCCTGCGGCCGGAATTCCCAGAGGCGTGGAACAACCTCTCCGTGAGCCTCCTGCAGGAGCAAGCCTGGGAAGCGGCCATCGACGCCGCGAGGAACGCGCTCAAGGATCCCTCTTACGCCACGCCGGAGTTGGCGCGCGGGAACTTGGGGTGGGCCTATTACCAGAAGAGAGACCTCCAGAACGCCTGGAAGGAACTGCACGAGGCGCTCAGCCGCAACCCCGGCTTCTGCGTGGGCCGGTACCGTCTGGCCAAGGTCTACGTGGACCGAGGCGACGTTCGGCAGGCGGCGGAGATCCTCGAGCCGCTCTTCGCGGACAGCAAGCGTTGCCCCATCCAGGAGGCGTACCTGCTGGGAGGGCTGGTCTCCGAACGGACCAACGCCCGAGAGAAGGCCCAGGAGCTTTTCCAGCGCTGCGCTGATATGGCGCCACGAAGCTGCGTCGCTGATGAGTGCAGGCAGTACGCGCAATTGATTCGATAGACGAGGTCTTCGGCTCATGGAAACAGAGAACTTCGGCACGATCCTGAGGGCGGCGCGAGAGCGGCGTCAGATCTCGCTCTCAGAACTCGCGCGACGCACGAAAGTCTCGGCCAGCTCGCTGCAGCTCCTCGAAGCGGGAAGACTCGACGATTTGCCCCCGGAGGTGTTCGTCCGGGGGTTCATTCGTTCTTATGCCCAGGCCGTGGGCATTCCGCACAGCGAGCCGCTGACTCTGTTCGACGATGCGCTGAACGAAAAGCGGCGAGCGGACCAGCCCGTCATTCCGGTCCTCGCTCTTCAGTCTCGCCCCGCGCCGATGCCCACCCCGCCGGAGCCGCTCTGTGACGACGAGGGCCAGGTGCCCCGGCGAGGTATTGGTCTGGCCGTCTTCGTCATCATCGTGCTGCTCATCGCGACCATCACTCTCTCGTTGTTCCTGCGTCAGCAGCCCCAGTCGGGCGAGGGCCTGAGCCTAGTCGCCCCCGTCGAGGCGGCAGCAGAACAGGGGCGCGCAGCCCCGGTTTGAGGGCAGGCGTTTCCCCGCAGGACGGCAGACTTCGGCTCTCCTGCTAACCTGCGGTGGTGCGTACCAGTTCGACTGCGTGGGCCATCGTCTTACGGACGGTCGCCTATGGCGAATCCGATCGCGTGGTCACGCTATTGGGCCGCAGCACGGGCAAGGTCGCGGCGCTGGCCCGCGGTGCGCGCAAGAGCGCCAGGCGATTCTCCGGCGGGCTGGGCATGGGCGCGTCGGGACAGGCCTTGCTGCGCGAGCGAGCGGGGAGCGAGCTTCTGATTCTCGAAGGCCTGGACGTCACACAGGCTCGTCTGGGCCTGGCGGCCGACCTCGGCAAGACGGCTCACGCGGCGTACGCCCTCGAACTGTGCGAGCGGCTGCTGCCCGCGCGACATCCTGAGCCGGCCGTGTTCGACTGGCTGGCGGAGTTCCTGGACCGACTGGAAGCGGGCCGGGCCACGGCCGAACGGCTGCGCGTCTTCGAGCTCGGCCTGCTGGCCAAGCTGGGATACGGCCCGACCCTCGATCGATGCGCGGTCTGCGGCCGCGAGGACTTGACCGATCAGACCATGCGTTGGCACCCCACGCGCGGCGGCGCGGTTTGCTCCGGTTGTGCCCCACGCGGTGACCTGCTCACCGCCCCGGTTCGCCGGGCCCTGCTCAGCCTGGGGCGCATGTCGCTGTCCGAGGCTGATGAGCTCGTCCTCGACCGCGACACCGGCGCGGGTTGTCGTCGCGCCCTGCTGGAGCTGGTACGCGACCACGCCGACGCCCCGCTGCGCTCTCTTGTCTTCATCGAGAAAATGGGCGGGCGCGTTTAGCAGAATCGACTTGCATGGGAATTCGAGTAGATTGCGGGCCCATGCCAGCGTCATCTCTCGAAACCATCGTCAGCCTCGCCAAACGGCGCGGGTTCGTCTTTCCTTCCTCTTCGGTCTACGGCGGTCTGGGGAGCACCTGGGACTACGGTCCCCTGGGCGTCGAGCTGAAGAACAACGTGAAGCGCGCCTGGTGGCGGTCTGTGGTGTACGAACGGGACGACATGGAGGGGCTGGATGCAGCCATCCTGATGAATCGCCTCGTGTGGAAGTACTCGGGGCACGAGGCCACCTTCGCCGATCCCATGACGGACTGCCGGGCCTGCAAGGCGCGGCCGCGAGCCGATCACGTGTTCGCCGCCCAGAAGGGACGCGATCCCAAGGGCCTTGCCGAGATCAACGCGGCCATCGCGGCCAAGGAGCTGGCCTGCCCCAAGTGCGGCTCGAAGGACCTGACCGAGGCGCGCCCGTTCAACCTGATGTTCCGCACCACCGTCGGTCCGGTGGACACCGGCGATGAGTCGGCGCTGGTCTACATGCGCCCCGAGACGGCCCAGGGCATCTTCGTCAATTTCGGCAACGTGCTCGACACCATGAGGCGCAAGCTGCCCTTCGGCATCGCCCAGGTCGGCAAGGCCTTCCGCAACGAAATCACGCCCGGCAACTTCACGTTCCGCACGCGCGAGTTCGAGCAGATGGAGATCGAGTACTTCGTGCGGCCGGGCGAGGACGAGGCGGCCCACGAGATGTGGATTGCGGAACGCCAGAAGTGGTACCGCGACCTGGGCCTGCGGCCCGAAAACCTCCGCGTGCGCGAGCAGGCCAAGGAGGAGCTGGCCCACTACGCCAAGCGCTGCGTGGACCTGGAGTACAGGTTCCCCATGGGCTGGAGCGAGTTGGAGGGCATTGCCAATCGCACGGACTTCGATCTCAAGGCGCACAGCCGCAGCGCGGAGAACCCCGATGCGGTGGGCGAGCTTCGCTACTTCGATCCCGAGCAGAAGAAGCACTACGTGCCCTACGTCATCGAGCCCTCCGCGGGTGCCGACCGGGCCACGCTGGCGTTCCTGTGCGACGCCTACGAGGACGCCCTGGTCAAGGAGCCGTCCCCGGAGGACACCACCAAGCTGCGCGAGTTGGTCGAAAGCTTCGCCAAGTCGGTGGGGCGTCGCGAGGGCATGGACAAGGACGTCAAGGCGCGCCTGGTGGGAGAAGCCGAGGCCATCGCCGCCGGCTTGCCCGGCACCCTGCCGCGCCTCATCGGCCTCATGGAGGACACGGAGGCCGGCAAGATCGAGGTCATGAAGAAAGTGCGCGGGGTAGGGGAGAAACTAGCCGAGGAGAACACCCGGACGGTTCTGCATCTCCACCCGCGTCTGGCTCCGCTCACGGTGGCCGTCTTCCCGCTCAAGCGCAACGAGCCCCGACTGGTGGAGCTCGCCCGGGGCATCAAGCGTGATCTGCAGGCCGCCGGCTTGCGCGCCGTCTACGACGACACCGGCGCCATCGGCAAGCTGTATCGCCGCCAGGACGAGGTTGGAACGCCCTGGTGCGTAACCGTGGACTTCCAGAGCTTGGAGGATCAGACGGTCACCGTGCGCGACCGCGACAGCATGCAACAGGAGCGGGCCAAGGCCGGCGAGTTGCCCTCCGTCCTCTCCGGAAAGAGTCGCTAGAGCGCTGAACGCCGAGCGAAGACGCGGAGAGGCCAGCCGCCCGAGGCGCGCGGAGGGAGACGACCCGACGTCTTTGACCGACGAGCAACGAAGGGCTCATGACCCAACCGCGACGGAGAGTCCGGCGATCGTCTGCGCGCTTTCCCTCGCGGTTCCGACGGGCCACACTCTGACGCGGGGCTTTTCATCCTCGCCGCACCCTGGTAGAAACTGCGCCGATTCCCTTCACCCGCAACCCCCGAAAAAAGCCATGAAAAAGAAAACAGCCCCCACTCCCAAAAAGAAGAAGGCCAGTGCCAAGCCTGTGAAGGCCGCGAAGGCCGCCAAGGCTGCAAAGGCTCCCAAGGCTGCGAAGGCTCCCAAGGCTGCGAAGGCTCCCAAGGCTGCAAAGGCTCCCAAGGCCGCCAAGACTCCCAAGGCCGCCAAGCCGGCCAAGCCCGTCGCCGAAAAGCGCCTGAAGCGCATCTACTTCTTCGGCGGTGGCAAGGCCGAGGGCAACAAGGACATGAAGAACCTGCTCGGCGGCAAGGGCGCGAACCTGGCCGAGATGACGAACATCGGCGCGCCCGTCCCGCCCGGCTTCACCATCACGACCGAGGTGTGCACCGAGTTCTACGCCAACGGCCGCAAGCTCCCCAAGGGCTTGGAGGACGAGGTCAAGGCCTCCGTGGCCAAGATGGAGTCGCTCCTGGGCGCCAAGTTCGGCGATCCACAAAACCCGCTTCTGGTCTCGGTCCGTTCGGGCGCGCGCGCGTCCATGCCGGGCATGATGGACACCATCCTCAATCTTGGCCTCAACGACGAGACGGCCGCGGGCCTAGCCCAGGTGTCCGGCAACGAGCGTTTTGCTTACGACAGCTATCGCCGTTTCGTGGCTATGTACGGCGACGTGGTGCTGGGCATGAAGCCCGAGCGCAAGGAAGACCACGATCCCTTCGAGGTGATCCTCTCGGCCAAGAAGAAGGAGGTCGGCGTGCAGATCGACGCTGAGCTTCCAGCCTCCGCTCTCAAGGAGTTGGTCGAGGAGTTCAAGGCCGAGATCAAGCGCCGCAAGGGCGTGGATTTCCCGACCAATCCCCTGGATCAGCTACGCGGCGCCATCATGGCTGTGTTCAGCTCCTGGGAGAACGACCGCGCCAACGCGTACCGCAAGCTGAACGGCATTCCCGCCTCGTGGGGCACGGCCGTCAACGTGCAGGCCATGGTCTTCGGCAACAAGGGAGAGGACTCGGCCACCGGCGTGTGCTTCACGCGCAACCCGGCCAGCGGTGAGAACGAATTCTACGGCGAGTTCCTCGTCAACGCCCAGGGCGAGGACGTGGTCGCCGGCATTCGTACGCCGCAGAAGATCGTCGAGTTGGAGAAGAGCTTCCCCAAGGCCTACAAGCAGCTCCTCGACATCCGCAAGAAGCTGGAGAAGCACTACAAGGACATGCAGGACATCGAGTTCACCATCGAGAACTCGAAGCTCTTCATGCTTCAGTGCCGCAACGGCAAGCGCACCGGCTTCGCCAGCGTCCGCATCGCCGTCGAGATGGTCGACGAAAGGCTCATCGACAAGAACGAGGCGCTGCGCCGCGTGGAGCCCGAGGCGCTCAATCAGTTGCTGCGTCCGGTGTTCGAGCCGGCCGCCAAGGCAGCGGCCATCAAGGACGCGCGCCTGCTCGCCAAGGGACTGCCGGCGGGGCCCGGTGCCGCAACCGGCCGCGTGGTTTTCTTCGCTGACGACGCCGAGGCCTGGGCCGCGCGTGGCGAGAAGACGATCCTGTGTCGTCACGAGACCTCTCCCGAGGATATCCGCGGCATGAACGCTTCCGAAGGCTTCCTGACGGCCTTTGGTGGAATGACCTCGCACGCCGCGCTCGTCGCCCGTCAGATGGGCAAGGTGTGCATCGTGGGCTGCGAGGCGATCAGCTTCGACTATCACGAGCGCACGATGAGCGTGAACTCGGCCAACGGGCTTCTGGTCATCAAGGAAGGTGACTGGATCTCCATCGACGGCTTCACCGGCGAGGTGCTCAACGGACGCGTCGACACGACGCCTTCCGAGGTCATCCGCGTGCTCATCGAGAAGAACCTCGATGGAAAGAGCGCGCCCGTGTATCAGAACTACGCCAAGCTGATGAGCTGGGCGGACGCGGCTCGACGCCTGCGCGTGCGCGCCAACGCGGATCAGCCCGATCAGGCCGGGGCCGCGGTCGCCTTCGGCGCCGAGGGCATCGGGTTGTGCCGCACGGAGCACATGTTCTTCGGCGAGGGCAAGATCGGCCCCATGCGCGAGATGATCGTCGCCGAGGACGAGGCCACGCGCCGCAAGGCCCTGGAGAAGCTGCTGCCGGTGCAGCGCGAGGACTTCGCGGGCATCTTCCGCGCCATGGGCAAGCGCCCGGTGACCATCCGCACGCTCGATCCCCCGCTGCACGAGTTCCTGCCGCACGATGAGGCGGGCATTCGGGAGCTGGCGCAAGCCAGCGGCAAGAGCGTCGAAGCCATCGAGGCTCGCATCGACGAGCTGAAGGAGTCCAACCCCATGCTCGGACACCGCGGCTGCCGCCTCGGCATCTCGTACCCCGAGATCACCGAGATGCAGGCGCGCGCCATCTTCGAGGCGGCGTGCGACGTGGCTGCCGAGGGAACCGTGATCGAGCCCGAGATCATGATCCCGCTGGTGGGCAGCAAGAAGGAGCTCGATCACCAGGCGAGCATCGTTCGCCGCGTGGCCGAGGAGGTCTTCCAGGAGCGGGGCCGCAAGCTGAAGTACCTGGTGGGCACCATGATTGAAGTGCCGCGCGCCGCGCTCAACGCGGACAACATCGCCGAGACCGCGGAGTTCTTCTCCTTCGGCACCAACGACCTCACGCAGACGACCTTCGGCCTGTCCCGCGATGACGTCCCCAAGGTGCTGGCCGACTACGTCGCCAAGGACATCTACGATGTCGATCCTTTCGTCAGCCTGGATCGAGACGGCGTGGGCAAGCTCATGCGCGTGGCGGTCGAAGGCGGCCGCAAGACGCGCGAGAAGATCAAGATCGGCATTTGCGGTGAGCACGGCGGTGATCCAAATTCCGTCATGCTGTGCGACGAACTGGGTCTGAACTACGTGTCCTGCTCGCCGTACCGGCTGCCCATCGCGCGGCTGGCCGCGGCCCAGGCGGTCGTGAAGAAGTAGTGTTCGAACACGCGCCACAGAGAGCAGCACGGTCCGGCAACTCAGAATTCCCGGCGGGCGGTCCGACCCGATGAGATCCTGCATGACTGCCCGTTTGACGTTTCGACTGTTCTCTGTGGTGGGCGTGCTGTCTTCCGTCGCCGGGTGCGGGGTGGGGCAGGACGGGATCGCCCCGCCACTCGACGAAATCTTGCTTCCGGCCGGGCTGGCGGTCGATCCGAACGGGGACTGGCTCTACGTGGTCAACGCCAACGGCGACCTCCGCTACAACGCGGGGACGCTCACGGCCGTGGATCTCCGGAAGGCGGTCGAGGACCGCAGCGATCCCGCGGCAGCGGCCTGGGCAACCTGCACCCGGACCCGCTTCACCGGAGACGAGGAGGTGGCCGACCGCTTCTGCTGTCGAGACATGGTCGACGATCGCGTCCTCAACTGCAACGATCGGGGCTACGTCAAGGCTGACACCACCGTGAAGATCGGCAGCTTTGGTGGAGCGATGGTGTTGCAGCGAGACCCGGAACTCGCGACCAGGAGGCGCCTGTACCTAACGGTGCGCGCCGAGCCCTCAATCACATTCGCCGACGTGACCGTCGACGATAGCGGTCCGCGCATACGCTGTACGGGAGAGCGCGGCAGCGACACAGGAACCGCCCCAATGAATGCGTCGTGTGACGACAACTGGCGCATTCGGCGCCCCTCCAATTCGGAGGTGTACGCCAACGTGCTGCCGGAGGAACCGCATACGCTCGCCCTCAACGAAGAACTCGGCATCCTGTTCGTGGGGCATCTGGCCCAAGCGGTGAACGGGCAGATCGTCGGGGGCGGTGTTTCCAGCATCGATGTGTGCGGTGGCCCCGACGTGGCGAGCTCGCCTCGTTTCCGCAATGTCTCTCGCACGGTCTTCCCCGGCGCCGCTTCACAGTCGGTGACCGACCTCAGCCTCAACGGCACGGGACCCAACGCGCCTCTCTTTGCCATAGAGCGAAGCGGGTCGGAGATCGAAGAGCTCGTGCTACGCGACGCGAGCCAGGGCACATGCGATTTGGCGGCGCCGCGCACCAATCTGCCCGACGTGGACCTGTCTGTGGTGCCCGGCCAGCGGATCCTCTCCTCGGCATTCCAGCCCGCCGGCACATCTCTGCGCGGCCTGGTGTTGTCGCCGGGAGCTGTTGCGGCCATGCAAGGAACGACGTGCACCGGTTCGGCAACCAGCTGCCGCCAAGAGGCCTACGTCCTGCACCGCAATGAGGGCACCAGTGACCCTGCGGCGCTGGTCGTCCTCGACCGGCGCCCTGACGAGACCGGCCAGCCGGCCAACCGGCCCGTGGCGGTCGTGGAGGTCTGTCTGGGGCCCACGGATTTGCAGATGCATGACGCCGGCCGCGGCAACATGCTGTATGTCACCTGCTTCGAAGGCGGGCAGATGTACGTGATCGATCCCGCCCTGCTGGAGGTGACCGCCATCATCGAGACAGGGCGAAGTCCCAACGCCTTGGTCTTCTCACCCGATGGCCAGACGGCCTATGTGGCGAACTACGCCGACAACTCCATTTCGGTGATTGACCTTGTGCCGGGCAGCCCGACCGAGTTCCGGGTGGTACAGAGGCTTGGATTCCCGCACGCGGTGACCGAATGAAGCGTTACGCCCTTGTCTCTGTCTCCCTGCTCGTGCTGCTCTCATCCTGCAGCGATACGCCCACGGTCATTCCGGCGCGCAATCTGGAACGGCCTTCGGATATGGGCTTCCTCTGCCTGGCCACCGTGCAGGATGGGAATGGCACCGAGGTGCTCACGGGCCAGCCCATGCGCGTGTGCCAACCCGCTGGGGCCTGCGCGCAGGCCACGGCGAGCAACAGCTGCCCGGGCCTGACCTCGCCGCGCACTCTGGGGACCTTCGCCGTGGTGACCAACACCTCCCGAGGCGAGTTGTCGGTGGTGGACTTGGATCGGAACCGTCTGGTGGACCTGGACCCGATCGTCCCCGGGTTCGGAACCGTCCCGGTCGGCACGATGCCCGAGTCTCTAGCGGCCAGCCAGGACGGCTGCTGGGTGGCCACGGCCAATCGGCAGTCCTGCGATCTGGCGTTGATCGATCCGTCCCGTCTGCTCTCGCCGCTGTTCAACGACGTGGGCGCCGCCTCCGGCGCGGGCGCGGTGGTGACCCGCATTCAACCGACCACGGCCTCAGGGCGCGTGCTTCGTGCCGCGCCCGGGGAGGTTGCCTTTCTGCCGACGACTGAGCCTGCTCAGCTGTGCTCCGCCACCCAGGCCCCCAGGGCCCTGGTCACGTTCCCGAACTGCAACCTGCTCGCGCTGCTCGACCTGCCCTCGGGGCGAATCCTCGATTCTTACTACATCCAGGCGGGCGGCGCCGTGCGAGCGGGGGCAGAGCCGGAGTGTGCGAATGACTGCCTCGGCACACTGGACGGAGGCGCCGCGCCCAGCCCTGCAGACGCGAGCCTCGTCGATGCAGGCGCGGAGGACGCGGGGCAGGAGGACGACAGCGGCGCTTCCGACGCCGCCGCGATGGACAATGCCGGCTCCGCCACGGCAGGCCCGCTCGGCGTGAGCGCGCTGGCGGTCAGCCCCGATGGCACGCGCGTCTACGTGGGCTCAAGCCAGCTTCCGTTCATCTCGGTCTTCGATCTGCAAGGGGCCGCGCTGGTCGACCGTGGCCGCCTGCTTCTGGCGGGGAATGCCGTGGGCGTTGACCGGCTGCGCCTGACGGTCGATCCCTTCAAGCCGCGGGTCGAGAATGGGCAGCAGGTGGGGCAAGGGGACTTCTTGGACAACCGGGGGCGGTTCGTGTACGCCTTCGCGCGCGACGCTTCCGTACGCGTTGTTCAGCTCGATTCCACCCTGGCCAACGGCATTGGCCGGGAGTGCGACGTCAACATCGAGCCGAGCGAAGCCAACAAGGCCGTTTTGCGCCAGACCCTGGGCGTGTCCGGGCTCACCGAGACCGATCCCGTGACCGGGCTGCCCGATCCCTTCAGCGGGCCGTGCATTCCGGTGGGAACGCCGGGCGCAACGCGGCGTCCACTGGCCTCTGGGCCGGGCATCACCATCCCCGTCCTATCCTCACAGGATGTGCAGCCGCCCTTGGCGCGCGACATTGCCTTCGCGGAGTTGGATGTCCCGGAGGCGAATTGGCTGAGCAAACCCCAGGGCCTGACGGGCCAGTTCGGGTTCCTGCTCGCCTCCAACGGCACGGTCTACGTGACCAATTTGGCGCCCAATCCTGAGCCGCTCATTCTGCGGTCCAACGAGGATCCGGACCCGGCCAAGTTCGCGCTCGAGTTCATCCGCTCCACGGCAACCCACGCGTTCCGCGAGGCCCGCTCGACCGGCTACGCCGGTGCCCGACAGCCCACCACCTACACGGCGCCCCTGCGCGTGCAGAACGCATCGGATCTGCTGTTCGCCACAACCGCATCCCTGTCGCCCACGCAGGGGCCCTACGTGGATTCCATCACCCTGAGCGCGAACCAGTCAGCGACCGGGAACATCGAGCATTCGTGGGCCGCGTTCCCCGACCCCACGTCGCCGGTCTCGCACCGCTGGACCATCGTCTGGGAGGAGTTGCTCCCGCAGACGAGTCGAGACTCGGGGACCGTGCTCCCTGGCGCCGAGAACCTGGCCGGGACGCTCATCGATGCGGGAGGCGACTTCTGCTCGCACAGCGTTCTGGCAGGCGACTTGGTCGTGATGCCCGGTTGTCTCAAGGACACGGATTGCGTGCCGCAAGACGAGTTCGTCTGTCGACGCGTCTCGGGCGGGGTGCGAGGCCTTTGCCTGCCCAAGGACTCCGCCGCCGGCAAGCCTCTGGTGCAGCGGTGCACGCGTTTGCTCAACAGCCGCCGGCGATACGAGATTCAAACCGCAACGCCCACCCAACTCACGCTTGGGCTCAAATTGGACGACGTATCGCGGCCGCCGCTGTCGCGCCAGACCCTGGACGAGTGTGCGGCGGACACGGACTGTTATGTCACGTCAGCGCACCGGCCAAGCGGAGCTGACTGGCCGGACGGCCAAGCTGACCCGGGATTCCAATGTCTGCAGATCCAGGCGGGCGGTCCTCGGCGCTGCGTGAAGAGGTGTCCCGCGGCTGGGTCGCCCCAAGGTGACAACTTCTGTCGTCCTGGGAACGTGTGCGAAAGCGTGCCCGGGGTGCTGCCCGAGATCGGGCCGCTCTGCGTGGAAGCGCCGCCGGTGGATACGGCCTGCTGGCCGCAGCCCTCCGTCACGTACAACGTGCATGCGGGACGCAGCTTCGTGGTGACCGGGAGCTCACTGCCCAGGACCCCGACGGCCAAGACGGTCGGCGGGCAGTGTGTGCGCGACACGAGCGTGCCGCCGGACCGCATCCCGCTCTCCGCGCCTTTCTGCACGAGCTTCCAGGATGACCAGCCGGCCCAGGGTAACCAACCCGGGCAGGTGAACACGCCGCCCGAGGCTTCGCTTTCCATCGACCGGGTGGTCGCGCCCGACCCCTGCCTGCTTATGGCCAACGTGACACTAACCAACGGAACCGCGCTGGGCATTCACACCAAGGCGGTCTTCCAGAACACCCAGATTCGGTTCGTCTTGACCAATCTGGAGCAATACGGAGGTGACGGGCTGGGCTTCCGGCTGGACGTGTCCGACGGCGTGACCCCCGAGACGGTGCTCATTCCCTCGTACGACATCATGCTGAGCCAGGGCGTGCGCATCGTGGTGGGGCCCACGCGGACTCCCGAGAGTCCCTTCCGGCAGAGCAGCTTCGTGCCAGTCGAGGGACAGCCACCGTTCTCCACTCAGTACCCCTACCTGTACCTCGTGGACCAAGGCCGCACGGCGCTCAGCTCGTCGCTCAGTCCAGCCCGCGGTCAAATCCTGCGTATCAACCCGCGCCGTTCGTCCGATGCCTATGCCGCGTTCAGCCCGGCGGTGACGGGCAGCGCTACCTTCCAGATTCAGTAGGCGCCATGGGGCGCGCCGCTGAGCGGATGGAGCCCTCAGCAGGGCTCGGAATCTCCCGATGTGAGGGGCCAGGCATGGCGCCCGCGTTGGGAAGTTTGACACCCGGTGCGACCAAGCCCTACAGTGTAGGCAAATGACCTCCAGCGTACGCAGCACAGCCCGAGGCCTCTTGCAGGCCGCTCTAGAGAAGGCGAAGGCCGATGGACTGCTCACCGAGCTCCCGGCCTCCATCCCCGTCGAGAGAGCCAAGCGCCCCGAGCATGGCGACTTCGCCTCCAACGTGGCCCTTGCTCTGGCCAAGGGCGCGGGCAAACCGCCGCGCGTGCTGGGCGAGGCCCTGGCAGAGCGATTGCGTGCGGTGGGTGGCGTCGACCTGGCCGAGGTTTCGGTGGCCGGCCCCGGGTTCATTAACCTGAAGTTCTCCGATTCCTTCTGGCAGCGGCGCCTGCTGGACATCTTGGGCGCCGGGAAGGAATGGGGCAGGGGAGAGGCGAAGAAGGCACCGCGCGTGCTGGTCGAGTACCTGTCGGCCAACCCCACCGGGCCCCTCCACTTCGCCCACGGCCGCCACGCGGCGGTCGGCGACTCTCTGACCCGCCTGCTGCGCTTTGCGGGCTACGACGTGGTCCGCGAGTTCTACATCAACGATGCGGGCAACCAGGTGGCCATGCTGGCCCTGTCCGTGTGGACCCGCTATATGGAGGAGGCGCGCGCCGCCGATGCATCCGTGCCCGAGGTGGCGTTTCCCGAGAACGGCTACCGCGGTGACTACATCAAGGGGCTGGGACGCGAGTTGTTCCAGCGTGACGGCGGCAAGTGGATCAGCGCTGAGCCGCCGGCCGACATCGAGCCCATCAAGCAGTTCGGCATCCAGCGCTGCCTGGACATGATCAAGGGCACCCTCGGCCGCTTCGACGTGAGCTTCGACGTGTGGCAGAGCGAACGTGCCTTGCACGACAGCGGCGACGTGACGGGGACACTGGACGTGCTGGACAGGGCCGGCTACATCGATCGCCGCGACGATGCGGTGTGGTTGAAGACCACCGTTTTGTGGGGTGACGACAAGGATCGCGTGGTGGTGAAAACGGGGGGCCTGCCCACGTACCTGCTGGCCGACATCGCCTACCACCGCAAGAAGATCGAGCGAGGCTTCGACGATCTCTGTGATATCTGGGGCGCCGACCACCACGGCCACGTGCCGCGCATGAAGGCGGCCCTCAAGGCCCTCGGGCACGACCCGGACCGGCTCTCCGTGTTGCTCATCCAAATGGTCAGCCTGCTCCGCAACGGCAAGCCGGTGCCCATGGGCAAGCGGGAGGGCGAGTTCGTTACGCTCGACGCGGTCATCGAGGAAATCGGCCGCGATGCCACGCGCTTCTTCTACCTCATGCGGCGGCACGATACGCCGTTGGAGTTCGACCTCGAGTTGGCCAAGCGTCAGTCGATGGACAATCCCGTGTACTACGCGCAGTACGCCCACGCCCGGTGCGCGTCGATTCTGCGTCGGGCAGACGAGCTGCAGGCGCCGCGCCTCGCCGCCTCGCCTGCGGTGACCGCTCAACTGGCCCTGCCCGAGGAAATCGCCATCATGCGCCGGCTGTCCGACTTCCCGGACTTCGTGGCCGACGCGGCAGCGGCGCGCGAGCCGCACCGGCTGGTGCAGTACATTCAGGAGCTGGCCGGCCTGTTCCAGAGCTATTACACCGTCACCAAGAACCGCAACGACACCATCCTGCCCCAGGAGAGCCAGCGCGTGGGTGACTGGCGCGCCACCTGGGATTGGCAGAAGACTGGCGCCCGGCTGTTGTGGGTCGAGTCAATCCGCCAGGTGCTGGAGATCGCGCTCGGCCTGCTGGGCGTCTCGGCGCCGCAGGCCATGAAGCGCATTGGCGAAGGGGAAGCGGAGGATGCGTCCTAGCCGATCGGCAGCAAGCGTTTTTCCTGAGGAGCGGCCCATGAGCTACACTTCCGGAGCAGCGATGGATGAGCGAGGCCTCCGCGATATCGAGCGCTGGCGCGACAAGATCGAAGTCCGCCTCGACAACCGGCAAGTCTTCTTCCTGTTCTTCGGCAGTGCGCTGGTGGCGTGCCTGCTGTTCGTCCTCGGTGTGATCGTGGGCAAGCGACTGGAGTCGCGCGGTCGCGCGGTGGCGCCCGAAGCCGAGGACCCCTTGGCTCTGCTCGACAAGGTCGCGGCCGCGCCGCGCGCCAGTCAGGCCGTGGCCGTGACGTTCCCGCAGACGCTGTTCGGGAAGACCGGGGCCACCGGCAAGAAGGCCGGAGCGAAGCCAGATCCCAAGCCGGTGGAGACGACCAGCCTCGATGTGCCGAAGCCCGAGGCGGCCAAGCTCGTTCAGCCGGCCAAGCCCGAGCCGGCCAAGCCCGCTCAGACCGCCAAGCCTGAGGACAAGGCCGGGGAGGGCGCCAAGGGCGTCGCCAGGCCCGTCGCCGAGGACGAGCCGGCCAGAGCCGCGGCACCCAAGTCCGCCGAAGCAGCCAAGCCCGAGGCCAAGCAGGTGGCCAAGCTCGACGTGAAGACACCCGAGTCCGCCAATGCGGTACCCCAGACCAAGCTCGCACCCAAGCCGACCGAAGCCAAGGCTGCGGCCGTCCCGGTGATCGCCGCGACTGCGACCGAGGCCGCCAAAAGCAAGACGCGTTTCACCCTGCAGCTCAGCTCGTTTCAGACGCGCGGCGAAGCCGAGGCGTTCGCCAAGAAGTTCGATGCGGAAAAGACCTACATGGTGGTCTCCGAAATCCCCGGTAAGGGCACGTGGTACCGCGTCCGATTGGGCGATTTTGCCAGCGCCAAAGACGCACTCGCCGGCAAGGTCGCCTTCGAGAAGCGCTACGGCGTGATCGCCTACGTGGCCCAGCGCTGATCTCGCCGCGGGGCCAGAGCCGCCAGACCGAGACCCGGTGGCCCGGTGGCTCACGTCATCCGCGCCTGACGGTGCCGGGAAGCGTTCTGTGCGGACCGCGGGGGCGTTGTAGAGTCCGCGCATGCTCCAAGGAATTCCCCGCTGGGTGGCCTGGGTGGCGATCGCCCTGGCCTGTGCCTGCCGACCGGATCCCAACAAGCCCATGGGCGCGCCCGATTCGTACACGCTGATGGCCCCGGTGACGGAACCCGGCAACGCTCTGCCCACGGTTCGGCGCCTCGAGATCAAAGACGAGTCTGTACAACCTTTGCCGCGCCTGCTTGAGGAGGGTTTCGCCTCCGAAATGCTGCGTACCATCTACGTGGCCAAGCAGTTTCTGCGAGACGCCGTGGTCGAGGGGCGCCGTTTCCCAGGAGCCCAGCGCCCCGCCGCCACAGACACGGTCTGCCTGTTGCTGGGGCTCGATAGGCCGGGCTACGGGATGGGACTGGCGCAGACCGCAAGCTTCGGCAAGCCGGTGCCGCGGCCCGGGTTGCCGTGGATTGGGTTGGCCGCGGATCCGTCGCGCGACAGAGCGCTGGTCCAGACCGTGTCAGGACGTTTGGCCGAGTTCGCGGCACACCTTGTGGCCACGGGCGGCATGCTGAACGAGGCCGCTGCGCCTCCGCGTGTTCTGGTGGATGGCTATCGGATGGCCATGGAGGTCATCGCGCGCGAGTGGCGCCTGGGCACGGGTCCGGCGGGCGTGGTGCAGTACAACGAGGGCTCCGGGTCCCAACGCGCGCTGTTCGGGGACGTGCGTGAGAACCGCTACGTTCTGAGCCAAGGCGGAACCGTGCTGCGGAGCGCGCGACAGATGCTCAACGAGCCGGGCGTGGCCGCCACGGTCATCTACCGCATGGCCCAGGCCAAATCCGTCGGCGCCCGCGTGGCGCCCGAATCCTTCTACGCCCAGTTCGCGTCGAACCGCTTTCCCCCCGGCGTGAGTCCCGCGGCCGTGCTGGGACCCTTCAGGAACTCACAGGCCAAGCTCCTGGGCGCGTGGGCCATGGCCGTCCTGCGTGGCAAGCCGCCGCGGGACGTGGTGGATCTGATCGAGGCCTACGGTACCGCCTTTCCCGCAGAACGCGCCGAGGTCGTGCGCATCTTCGTCGTCACCACCTACGGCGCGACTGTGCAGATGGGCGGGGCGTCGACTCTGCCCAAGGACGCCAGCAGGACGCTCGCCGAGCTGACCACCATTTCGGCCCAAGTCGTGGCGGGCAGACGCTCGCTGCGCGAAGCCGTGCTGCCCGTGGATGGAGGCGCTGGGGCAGGGGGGAACTAGCCTCGCGGGGGGCGCATGCGGTATGAACAGCGCCCCGGTCGGCGCATCGGCGGCGACTTCGAGGACCAGGACGGCAAGGAGGAGATCTTAATGAAGCGCGCTCTCATCACCGGAATCACGGGCCAGGATGGCTCGTATCTGGCCGAGCTGCTGCTCGCGAAGGGCTACGAGGTGGTGGGCGTGATCCGCCGCTCCAGCTCGTTCAACACCGAGCGTATCGATTCCATCTACCAGGATCCGCACAGCTCCGACTACCGGCTCAAATTGGTGTACGGCGACCTGGACGACGCGAGCTCACTCAACCGCATCATCGAGACCCTACCGCCCGACGAAATCTACAACCTGGGCGCCCAGAGCCACGTCAGGGTGAGCTTCGATGTGCCGGACTACACGGCCAATACGGTGGCCATGGGGACGCTGCGGTTGCTGGAGGCCGTCCGGGAGACGGGCGCGCGCTGCCGGCTGTACCAGGCCTCGTCGAGCGAGATGTTCGGTGGCTCTCCGCCGCCGCAGAATGAATCGACGCCGTTCCGGCCGCGCAGTCCGTATGCCTGCGCCAAGGTGTTCGCGCACCAGCTCTGCCAGAACTACCGCGAGGCCTACGGCATGTTCATCTGCTGCGGCATCCTCTTCAACCACGAGTCTCCCAGGCGTGGCATTCCGTTCGTGACCCGCAAGATCACGCGCGCCGTGGCTCGCATCAAGCACGGCTTGGACAAGAAGCTGTACATGGGCAACCTAGACGCTCAGCGCGACTGGGGCTTTGCGGGCGACTACGTGCACGCCATGTGGCTCATGCTCCAGCAGGAGCGGCCCGACGACTACGTCATCGCCACCGGCGAATCGCACTCCGTGCGCGAGGCGCTGGAGGTGGCGTTCAGCACCTTGGACTTGGACTGGCAGAAGTACGTGGAGACCGATCCGCGCTACCTGCGACCGACCGAGGTGGATCACCTGCGGGGTGACTACAGCAAGGCCGCCAAGGCCCTGGGGTGGAAGCCTCGCGTTTGCTTCCGCGAGCTCATCCAGATGATGGTCAAACACGACGAAGCCGACGTGCGAGCCGCTCTGCAGGGGCGCGCGCCGACCTCGTAGGCCTTTCATCGAGAAGACCACAACGTCCCGGCCATTCACCGAAAGATCGCCGAACCGTGCCCAAGACCATCATTGCCATTCCCACCTACAACGAGCGCGACTGCCTGGAGGCCATCGTCTCCGCCGTGCGCGCCGCCGTGCCCGCTGCGACCGTCATGGTGGTCGACGACAATTCGCCCGACGGTACGGGAGAGCTGGCCGACGCGATCGCCAAGCGTGATGCGCAGGTCCGGGTCCTTCACCGCACCGAGAAGGCGGGACTGGGCGCCGCCTATTTGCATGCCTTCGCGGTGGCCCTGGACGAGGGCTGGGAGCGCATCGTGCAGATGGACGCGGACTTCTCGCATGATCCCAAGGACGTACCGAGACTGCTGCAGGCGCTCGATGAGGGCGCGGACATCGCCGTGGGCTCGCGCTACGTGGCGGGCGGCGCCACGCAGAATTGGGGCTTGGGCCGCCGGATGATCAGCCGCGGCGGAGGCATCTACGCTCGCATGGCTCTCGGCGTGAAGGTCAACGACCTCACCGCTGGCTTCAAAGCCTGGAAGGCCGAGACCCTGCGAGGAATCGATCTGGCGGCTGTCGATGCGCGCGGTTACGGGTTCCAGATCGAGATGACCTATCGGACGCTGCTGGCCGGCTTCCAGGTGCGAGAGGTTCCCATCTTGTTCGTCGATCGCCGCGTGGGCGCGTCCAAGATGTCCGGGTCCATCTTCTTCGAGGCGCTGACCCTGGTGTGGCGCCTTCGCTTCGCCGTGGGTCGTCAGGCCAAGCGGACGCGCTAGCTGTCAGGTCAACTCGCAACGATCCGCGCTAAGTGCCCATGGGGGCCGAGCTTTCCTCGGCTTCCCGGCGGTTCTGGTTTGTCCGATAACAGATATTATGTCAACTTCAGATGCATAACGCGAGCTTCACTCGAATTGCCTCGCCAGTCTCCGGATCTGCCGAGCCTAGGTGACGAGCGCCCTTCCTCACGGCCTAGTTGAGCTTCTCGTGGGGCTGCAGGCTCTCTTGCTTGCGCTGTTGCATCTCGCGGAGCTTCCCCAGCGCCTCCTCCAGCTCTGCCGACCGCGCGGGCTGCGCCTCGATGGCCGCGATGGTGCGCGAGAGGACCTCGATGTCTTCGTTCACGCGCGCGCGCAGTGCCCCGTACATCTCGGAGAAACCGGCGAAGAAGCCGTGGAGCAAATCCCCGCGGCGAATCTGGCGGATGGTGGGCGGCAACTGATTGTTGCGAACCTGGCTGCAGGTCGCGGCGATGTTGTGAAGCGGACCGGCGACCTTGTGGGTCATCCAAATCCCCGCCCCTGCGACCGACAACATGAGAACGACGCCGAACCCGGTGATCACATAGAGGACCGAGCGATCGCTGGAACGGAACTGCTCCCGCAGTTCTTTTTCGAGGGCCGGATCGACGTTCCCTCCCGTCAAGGCCACGGCCCGCGAGGTCTCCTGAGTGGCCTGATAGATCTCGTAGCCCAGCACGGTGGTCAGAAACGCCACCAGGCCCAGCGCGGCCAGCGTGTAGCGGAGCTGCAGGCCCCAATCCAGCAGGTAATTGCGCAGGTGCCGGCGCCGTTGGTTCTGCTTCCGCAAGGCTTTCTCTTGCCCATTGTCTGTCATGGCTATCTCCTGGCCCACGTTCACTAGCCCCCTTGCGAACGGAAGAAACCCATCAGGCCATCGCCCAGTTGCCCGGCCGATGCCTCGATGCAGTCCCTTCTGGCGTTCTGGCGGTCGCGATCGCGCCTTCCGCCCTGAACAGCGGCGCCCGCGCTCGTCCACAGGATAATGCTCCGCCCGGGCCAGCGCGCGACCATCACTTTGACCTCGCAGTGGATCTCCACATTGGCCCCGACTGGGCTCTCCTCCAACCGGCTGACGTTGCCGTCGACCAGGAAGGCCGGTCTGCCCTTCCCTCTTGCGTCGTTCGCTTCCATGAAGCCCAGTTGCGGCAGCTTGCTCAGGGATTGCTTGAGGGAATCGCGCAGAAGCGTCAGGACCGCCGCGTCGGCCGACTTGGCGCCGCCGCTGAAGGCGCCCAGGGTGACGAGGATCTTTTTGCCCCGGCTTTCGCTCTCCTGCAGGGACGCCAACGCCGCCCCGGCCTGGGAGCGCACGAAGCTGTCGCGTTCACCTTCGAGGAGTGTCTTCAGCGCCGCGCCTCCACGCGCGTCGCCCAACTTACCCAGGGACTGCGCCGCCATGGCGCGAACGGATTTGTTCTCGTCGCCCAGCGCCTCAATCAGTGGCCCCACCGCGGCCTTGTCGCCCAGCTTGCCCAGCAGGAGCGCGGCCTGGACCCGCACCTTGAAACTGGGATCGTTTTGCAGCGCACGGCAGAGGGCGTCCACCCTGCCCGGATCGACCCTTCCGGCAGACCCCCGCCCGGCGTGCACAGGGAACTCCGCCGCACCCAGCAGGGCGCATAGCACCAACAGGAAGGCAGGCAGACTATGACGACTGCAGGTCATTCAATCGGGGGGAGGTGGGAGGAG
>JAEXQJ010000258.1 GCA_023438785.1 Pseudomonadota bacterium | reverse complement strand
CGAGCAGCCCGAGGCGCGAGGAGGGAGAATACTCGACGTATTTGACCGACGAGCAACGAAGGGATGCGACGCAGATCCGCGTTTTCGCGACCGATTCAAACCGTTCGGCGCTCTAGGCCTCGTTGAGCTGGCTCAGCTCGCTCTCCAGGGCTTCCCACTCGGCCATCAGGCCGTCGATGCGCGGGCCCAGAGCCGCTTCTTCCGCTTGCAGGGCGGCCACGTCATCCTTGCTGGTGCGCTCGAAAAAGCCGGGGCTGCAGTACAAATCGGTGATCTCCTGCTTGCGCGCCTCGGCGGCCTCGATGGCCGCCATGACCTGATCGCGCAGCTTGGGCAGTTGGCTCAGACGGTTGCGCCGGCGCTTCTTCTCTTCCCAGTCGGCCGTGCTGGCCGCGTTCGGCGCACCGGCGGCATCGCGCCGCGCTCGACGCGCCTTCTCGACCACGGCGTCGGCGTCCAGGTGGTCGTCGCCACACTTGGCCAGATACTCGGAATAGGTGCCGCGGAAGTCGCGCGGCCCGTCGGGCGTGAGCTCGACGATGCGCGTGGCCAGCTCGGAGACGAACCAGCGATCGTGGGACACAAAGATCACCGTGCCGGGGTAGTTCTGCAGACCCTCGACCAGAGCGCTGGTGGCCTCCAAGTCCAGGTGGTTGGTGGGCTCGTCCAGGACGAGCACGTTGGCCCTCTGCACGGACAGCAGACCGAAGATGAGCCGCGCGCACTCGCCACCTGAAAGCAGGCCCACCCGCTTGTGCACGTCGTCGCCGGCAAACAGGACCGCGCCCAGGGTGGCGCGCGCGAAGGTCGGGCCCTCCCCCGGCCGCGCCGCCTCGATGAGTCCCAGCGGCGTGGACTCCGCGTCGCCGAGGACCTCTCGGTGATCCTGCGGAAAGTACCCCCAACGCGTCTCGTGCCCCCAGCGCACGCGGCCGGCGTCGGCAGCCAGGCGCTCGACGATGATCTTGAGCAGGGTCGATTTGCCCAGCCCGTTAGGCCCGATAACGGCCACGCGCTCTCCGCGCGTCACGAGCAGGGACATGTCGGTCAGCACCCGCTTGTCGCCGTAAGCCTTGCCCACGCCCTGGATGTCCAGCACCTCGCGCCCGCTGGGCCGCTCGGGCACGAAGCGCAGGTGCGGCCGTCGGCGCGAGCTTTCCACCAGCTCCTCCACCTCGATGCGCTCGATCTGCTTGAGGCGGCTTTGGGCCTGCGTGGCCTTGGTGGCCTTGGCGCCGAAGCGCTCGACCCAGGCCCGCTTGCGCGCGATCTCATCCAGGGCGCGCGCGTTCTCGGACTCCTTGCGCGCGCGGATGGCGGCCTTGTCCGCCACGAAGGTGGAGTAGCTGCCCGTGTACGGGGTGATGGTTCTGTAATCCACGTCCATCGTGTGGCTGGTCACGTTGTCCAAGAAACGCTGGTCGTGCGAGATGATCACCGCGCAGCCCGCGTAGCCCGCCAGGAATTTCTCCAGCCAGCGGATGGTCAGGATATCCAGGTGGTTGGTCGGCGCGTCGAGCAGCAGGATATCGGCCCCGCCGATGAGCACCTGGGCCAGCAGCACGCGCAGCTTGAACCCGCCCGAGAGCGTGGCCAGCGGCATGCGGTGGACGCGCGTGGGAATACCGAGACCCTCCAGCACGGCGCCGGCACGCCCCTCCAGGGTGTAGCCGTCGTGGGCGGCGATGGTGTCCTGCAGATCGGCGAGGCGGCCCGGCTCCGCCGCCTCGCCCTCGCTGATGCGACGCTGCTCGCACAGCGCCTGCCAGACCATGGCGTCGCCGCGCATGGCCAGTTCGAGGATCTGGGCCTTGTCGTCGAGAAACCGATCCTGGCGCAAAACGCCCAGACGAGCCCGACGCGGCAGAGTGATGGTGCCACCCGAGGCCTCCTCATCGCCGGCCAGCAAGCGCAGGAACGTGGTCTTGCCCGAGCCGTTGGCGCCCACGAGGCCGTAGCGCGAGCCCGCATCAAGCTGCAGCGTCACGTTCTCGAACAGAACGCGCGCACCGTATTCCTTGCAGAGGTTGGTGGTGGCGATCATGGGCGACCGGTGAAGGTAGCAGATCGGCCGCCGAGAACGCAGCGCGGCCCCGAACCGCCGCCTCGCCAGGCGACCTTCGACGGCGCCGGCGATGCCACAACCCGCACACACCTCCGTGCATCGCCAGCGCCGCCCCCAATGAAGACGGCCACCGAGAGAGAGACCGCACGCAGCAGTCGCCTCGACCCAGCGAACCGGCTCATTCCTGCCGAGGCCGACCCGGGCCGGAATCCTCACTCGGGGGGCAGACGCGCGCTGACCAGATAGCCGTCGACCCAGGCGCCGGCCTCCTTGCGCAGGGTGACCTCGCGCAGGCAGTGGTCCACGAGGCCGGCGTCGCTGAGTCGAGCGCGCAGGTAGTCGCCCGTGTGGCTATAGCGGCCGTGGGGATGGATGCAGAAACCGTGGGCCGCGGGCAGAGCGCGTTCGGCCGTGAACACCAGGTGGCCACCCGGGCGCAAGGCCTGGGCCATGGCCCGCGTGACCTCGGCCAGATCCCCGAAGTAGACCAGGGTGTCAGCCGAAACGATGAGGTCGCTGGTGCCCGGGCGGGCCCGCAGATAGGCCGTCAATTCTTCGACGACCAGCCTGTCGTACAGAGCGCGTTGGCGGGCCGCCTCGACCATGGCCGTGGAGAGATCGACACCGACCAACGAGCGGGCGCGTGGCCTCAAAAACGGCGCACACAGCCCGGTCCCGCAGCCCGCATCCAGCACGTCCAGCGACGCCGCGGGTGCCC
Organism: Pseudomonadota bacterium; assembly: GCA_023438785.1. GTDB lineage: Bacteria > Myxococcota_A > Polyangia > Fen-1088 > Fen-1088 > Fen-1137. The sequence goes on along the minus strand of JAEXQJ010000258.1, from coordinate 21,475 downwards.
CCAGCAGGCGCGCCACCTCCTCCTCCACCAGACTAGGCGCCCTGTATTCCAGGCGCGCCAGAGTCTGATCGAAGGTCGCGGCGAAATGGTCGAACTCGGCGCGCACGAAATCGTCCGAGGCGCGCCCCGGCACCGCCGCTCCCGTGCACGCGGCCACGTAGTGTCGAGCCTGGGCGTCGTCGGGAAACAGCTCCAGCCAGCGCGTGTAGACCTGGGTGGCTTCCTCCAAGCGGCCCGCGGCGTTGAGGACCGCGCCCAAGTAGCGGTAGGCGCTACGCGATTGGGGTGCCAGGCGCAAAGCCTCGCGGTGGGCATCCAGCGATTCATGCAGCCGATCCTGGTCGGCCAGCACGTTGCCTAGGTTCTGCCAGGCCGCCGCGTAATCGGGCTTGCGGGCCAGCAACGCGCGAAAGGCCGCCTCGGCCGCGGCAAGGTCTCCACGGCGGCGAGAGATCGTGCCCAGATTGTTGAGGGCGTGCAGATCGTCGGGGCGCAAGTCGAGCGCGCGCTGATAATCCGCCGCCGCCTCGTCCAGGCGATCCAGCTCCTTGTAGATGTTGCCGCGGTTGTTCCAGATGTCCGCATGCTTGGGCTGGAGATCCAGCGCCCGGCTGATGTGCTTGAGCGCCTTGTCGTCCAGACCTAGCTGATGCTCGGCCACGCCCAAGAAATGCAAAGCGTCCACGTTGTTGGGCATTCGGAGGAGGACCAGGCGATAGATCTTGGCCGCCTCCTCGGCGTTGCCTTCCTGGTGCAAACGAATCGCGGCCGCCAGACGCTCGCGGTCAGCCAAGCCACGGTTGTGCATCCCTCGCTCGGTCTTCCGGGACATGGGCGCCAGCGTCGTCGGAACGGCGCTCGACGTCAACTGATGGGCGGCCCTGCCCTCCCGCGGTGGCGGGGCGCGCGGCTCCTCACGCGACCGACGAGCTATAGCGAGAGCTGCCAGTAGCCCACGTCGATCCACCGATCGAACTTGTGCCCGATACGCGGAAAGAGGGCCACCTGGCGGAAGCCCAATCTCTCGTGCAGTCTTTGGCTTTGCGGGTTGGGCAGGGCGATGCGGGCTATGGCCTGGCGAGTGCCCCGCTTGCGCAATTCGTCGAGCAGGCTCTGATAGAGGGCGCGGCCCACGCCGCGGCCCAAGCGGCCGCTGCGCACGAAGATGGACGTCTCGACGCTGAAGCGGTAGCCATCGCGCTCCTCGAAGGGCCACGAATAGGCGTAGCCCACCAGCTCACCCTTCTCTTCCGCAACCAGCCAGACTTGTGTGGCCGCGTGGCGGCTCAGACGAGCGCGGATGTCCTCCTCGCTGGGGATCTGGAACTCGAACGTGAAGATCGTATCCCTGACATAGGGGGCGTAGACGGCCCGAATTCCCCCGGCGTCGTCGAAGGAAGCGGCGCGTATGTACATAGTCTCCTTGGCATTCTGCACAAGCCGCGGCGCGTGCGAGACCGAACAGCGCGGGCTTTCCGCTTGTCGAATCCGGGGGCACACGTCGGCCGCGTCAATTTCGAGATGGATGGCCGGGGTTGGGCTGGACACGCGGAACGTGGACGCCCCCTCGCCACGGTCTATTCAGCCGTAATCCCGGCAAGCCCTAAAGCACCACGAAAATGATCTTCTTGCACGCGGTGGAGCAATCGTCGCCGTTGGCGCCGTTCCTGGCGCCGTGATCGCACTCCTCGGCGCCGTTGGCGATGCCGTCGCCGCAGCGGGGCCCCAGCTTGCACTGAGCCGTGCAGCCACCGTACTCGCCGGTGTTGAGGTCCTTGCCGCTGTCGCACTCCTCGGGGCCGTTCTTGATGCCGTCGCCGCAGTAGGGCGCGAAGACGCAAGCGGGCGCGCAGGTGCCGTACTCACCCGTGTTGAAGAGCGAGCCGTTGTCGCATTGCTCGGGGGGCTGCACCTTGCCGTCGCCGCAGCCACCGGGCTTGCGGCACACGGCCGTGCACTCGGGATCGTTGGACATGGTGGGCTCGCACTCCTCACCGTAGTCGGTCTGCACCGTGCCGTCGCCGCAGCGGGGCGCGCTGGTGCAGTCCGCGTTGCAGGTACCGTACGTTCCATCGTTGGCGCCGTCGTCACACGTCTCGGGGCCGTTGACCGTGCCGTCACCGCAGTAGCCACCGCGCTTGCAGGTGGCCAGGCACTTGCCGCCGTAGCCGACGCTCGGATCGGTGCTGGTCAGGTTCTGCTCGCCCTCGTCGCACTCCTCGTCGTACTGGACCTGCACCACGCCATCACCGCAGCGAGCGGGCAGCTTGCAGCCGGGCGCACATCCGGAGGTCAGGCCGTATTCGCTGTTGTTCACACCGTTGTCGCAGGCCTCGTGATCCGCGTCCAGCTTGCCATCGCCGCAGTAGGGGCCGAGCAAGCAGGCGGAGGTGCATTGGTTGTAGCCACCCAGATTCTTCGCCGTGCCGTTGTCGCATTGCTCGCCGGGCGACACCACGCCGTCGCCGCAGATGGCCTTGCACTGGCTGGGCGAATCGTTGAAACCGCTCAGCGTGAGCTTGTAAGTCGAGGCGGTGGTTCGGCGCTCGGCCTGGAACACGGCCATTTCGTACACGCCACCCGACTGCATGCCCAGATCGACGGTGGACGTCTTGGTGGGATAGCCCTCGGTCCCGTCGGGTAGGGTCACCTTCGCCCCGTCGGTCGAGGTGATGCTGACCGTGCCACCGCCCGTGGCGTTGAGCACGATGTTGCCATTCACCGGCGTGTGGATGCCGCCCAGATCCACGGCCAGACGGCGGTTGATGAAGACCCACACGTCGTCGTCGCCCGTGAAGTCCAGCTCGTAGTGTTTGCCGGACACGTAGCCGAACCAGTAGCGCACCTCGCTGGTGAAGCTGAAGTTGTGCAAGGGTTTGCCGGGCTCGTCGGCCCAGCCCGCGCCGTACGACGGCGGCGTGGTGGCCGAGTGGTACTCGGACAGCGGCGTGATCATGTTGGGCACATTGTCGAGCGGGAAGAACAAGGGGTTGCCCTCGAAGGTCACGAGGTCCGCGGCGCACGTGTCCTTGCTGTCCCCCCAGGCGGTGCACGGACTCAGGCATACGGTGGTTGGGCCGGGGACGTAGGCGGGCGCATTGCAATTGCCGCAGGCCGTGTCCCCGCACCAACGAACGTTGGCGTAGCCCGAGTAGGGGCGGTCGTCCTTCCACCAATTGACGTAACCGCCACGCCCGTTGGCGTGAAGGAGCAGAGTCGATTTGTAAGTCGTGTTGGTGCCGGGGGAATCCGTGTACCACTTGGCGAAACTCGCGGCGCTGCCGATGAAGCCATCACCGCCGTACACGCCGTTGGCCACGGGCTTGCCGTTGGCGTCCAATTCGTCCTTCACCAGGCCGGTGACGGCCACGTTCTTGCCGCTGGCCTCGGGGATCTCGAAATCACCGCCGAAGGCGAAGTCGCGATAGACGATGGGGACCGTGGTCGTGGCCGCGTCGGAGGTCGGCTGCTCGCACTGGTAGCCGCCCTCCACCTCGCAGCTCGACGAGCAGCCGTCGCCGTCGTTGATGTTGCCATCGTCGCAGGCCCCGCCGGGGCGCACGGGGCCGTCGGGCTGGGCGGGCATGACGATGCCGTCGCCACACTTGGAGGTGCACTTGCCCGTGGCTGAGCTGCAGCTCGGCTCCACGCGGCAGGTGGGCGAGCAACCGTCACCCGGCGTGGTGTTGCCATCGTCGCAACTCTCGGTCCCCTCCCTCTCGCCATCGCCGCACGTGGTGGGGCGGCAGCTCACCGGCGAGCCCGAGCAAACCCATCCGCCGTTCCAGCGGCAGGTCTTGGAGCAGGCCTGCGCCATGTTGGTGGCCTGCACGCCGGGATCGCACTGCTCCATGGGCGCCAGCACGATTCCGTCGCCACAGTCCGGAACGCAGGGGGCGCCGGTGAAGGGACAGGCGAAGCCACGCTCTATGGTGCAGGCGGCGGAGCAACCATCGCCGGCGTCCGCGTTGCCGTCGTCGCACTTCTCGTCGCCCTCGATGACGCCGTTTCCGCACACCACGGTCGGGCAGTTGCACTTCTGGCCGGGGATGCAGACACAGCCCGCCCCCTTCACCTTGCAATTGGCCGAGCAACCGTCGCCATCATCGGTATTGCCGTCGTCGCACGCCTCGCCGAGCACGGCGCTGACCACGCTGTCACCGCAGCGGGGTGCCAGCTTGCACGCCGCGCCGGGCTTGGGGCACACGTACCCGGGCTCTAGCTGGCAGGTAGCGCCGCAGCCGTCGCCCGCGTCGGCATTCCCGTCGTCACACTTCTCGCCGGCCTCGATGCGCTTGTTTCCACATTGGGCGATGCGCGTGCAGGGCTTGCCGGGCACACAGAGGAAGGCCGGGTCCTGGACCGTGCATGTGGCGTTGCAGCCGTCGCCGTCCAGCGCGTTGCCGTCGTCACACACCTCGCCGGGTCCGACGCTGCTGTCCCCGCACACGTACTTTCGTGTGCAGGGTCCCGCGGGCGGGCACTCCCAGTTGGGCTCCACCTTGCAGATGCCGTTGCAGCCATCGCCCGGCAGGGTGTTGCCGTCGTCGCACGCCTCGATGCCGCCCTGATTGTTGATGCCGTCACCGCACCCGGGCGGCGATTCCGCCTTGCACCCCGAGGCGTCCGTGGGGTCGCAGATGACCGCGCCACCGGTCCCGCCGGTGCCGCCGGCGTCGCCCGCGCCGCCGCTCCCGGGTTGGAAATCCGACGGGAAAGCATCGGGAAGGAGTCCCACGCCGCCGTCGGATCGCTGCCCGCCTTGCGAGCTCGCGTCCCCGGGCCGGGCGTTCACGACGTCCCCCGAACACCCCGATCGCCACAACCCAGCGGCCACCCCCAGCGCGGCGAACCAGTGTGAAACGCGGGCGGGCTCATTCGTGCGAACCGAAACGCGGGCGAACGTCATGATGGAAGACCTCTACTACACAAGTGTCCCCACCGTACGAAAGAGGTCACGCCGAAAACCCTGCCCCGCGCAATCCGGAGTGGCAGCCCCGAGGGCAAGCGGCCAGACCTCCACACAGTGGCTCACACGAGCGCACACCCGTGCGAAGTCAGGCGACGATCTGAGAGACGTCGGTCGGCGCGGTGTCCGACGATTCCCCGCCGTGCAGAAGGTCCCGGTTCTCGTCCCACCAGGCTTCGGCGTGCTCGCGGGTCCATTCGCCACGCGACGGACACCGAGCCAGGGCGTCGCACAGCGCACGGGCCGAGGCAGGCCGTTGTGCGGGCTCCTTGGCCAGGCAGGCCAGGACGAGCGCCTCCAGCGTCGGGTCGATGCCGGACACCAACTCCGACGGAGGCCTGGGTTTGGCGTGCATGTGCTTGGCGCAGATCTCGATGGGGCTCTCCGCCTCGAAGACGAGCCGGCCCGAGAGCAGGTAGTACGCCACGGCGCCGAGCGAGTAGAGATCGCTGCTGCCGTCCACGCGGTCCGGGTGGCGAATCGCCTCGGGTGACATGAAGAGCGGCGTTCCCATCATCACGCCCGCGTTGGTGACCTCAGCCTGCGCGCGGATCAGGCGCACCAACCCGAAATCCAGAACCTTCGCCACGTCCGGTTCGCCACCCCGCGGCCCGATGAGGATGTTGGCCGGCTTGATGTCTCGATGGACCAGGCCACGTTCATGGGCCTCGGCCAGCGCGCCGGCCACCATTTCCAGGATACGCACCACGCGCCCCGACGGCATGGGACCCTTCGTCTTGATCACGCGCTCCAACGTGGGGCCCTCGATGAACTCCATCACGTAGTAGAAGACGCCCTCGTGCGTGCGGCCGTAGTCGTGGATGACCACGGTGTTGGGATGACTGAGCTGACTGGTCAGCTGAACCTCGCGTTCGAAGCGGGTGAGCGCGTCCTGGCCCGCGGCCTCGGCGGGGAGCAACTTGATGGCCACCGGACGCTTCATCATCGCGTGACGCGCCCGATACACCACCCCCATGCCGCCTTCGCCGATCTTGTCTCGCAGCTCGTATTGACCAAGCCGCCGGGCCACCTGCACCTCGGACTGCAGTCGGTGCACCACGCGGGAGATGACGGCGCACACGGCACCAGTGAACAGCCACCAGTTCGTCCCGAAGGTGAAGAGGAACGCCCGATCGGATCGCGTGAAGGTCATCTCGGGCGGCAGCATGGCGGGCCAGCCAATCGAGGTGAAGAGGCACAGCGGAAAGCCCACCAACGCCGTTAGAACCAGCGAATGCTTGAGCGAGCTGGGCACAAGCGCCGCACGCAAGGCGAGCATCTGCGTCGCCACCAGCAAGCCGGTCATCAGGCTGGTCAGCTCGAACAGGACACGCAACAACCCGGGATCACCGCCGGCCAGGATGTCCGGGTTGGCGATCCCGAAGCTGGTCACCGCCCCCAGCAGCCCGGGCGTGGCCAGGCGAAAGCCGAAGCTGGCCGCGACCAATCCCGTCGCGGTGACGACGGCCTCGAGGATCCGGACCACGTACAAGGGCCGCGGCTTTCGGCGGGTCGCAAGCCACAGGGCAATGAACGAGGAGATGGAGACGCCGAGGCAGACGTAGACGTTGGCCACGATCCGTTCGGGGTGCCCCTTGACGGCGTCGGCGATGCCTCGAATGGTGAGCCCGGCGCACGCACAAGCCAGGGCGACCCGCGCGAACAAGGATGTGCGCTGCTGGATGTAGTACGAGACTCCAGTGCTGGAAGTCCGAGCGGACAGGCTGGGCGCGATCGCCCGAGGGGACGGAATGGGCACGTCTCCAAGATAACGCAAGAACCACGCAGGCGCTGGCGGGTGGTGGGCCCGCGCGTCAGCCACCGGCGGCGCGAGTCCCCCCACGTGATGGCCAGGATAGGTGTGCGCGGGCTCACCCGCGGGCGGCTGGGTCACCCTGTCGGGCGGCGCTTGTCCATGACCTGCGGTGCGCCTTCCAGCGACTTGCGTTCGACCAGCTTCACGTTGACCGACAGACCCAACTCCGACGACAGGCGGCGCTTGATGCCTTCCAGGCGCTCGTGTTGGCGGCGCACCTCATCGAAACCACCCGCCTCGCCGGGCGCCAGCAGGATGGTGATGCCGTCCATGGCTCTTTCGCGCTCGACGACGATCTGGTGGGGCAGCCTCAATCCCGATTCGTTGAGCAGAGCGGCCACGTGGGCGGGCAGGACCTTGACCCCGCGGATGATGAGCACGTCATCACTGCGGCCCTCGATGCGGGCGATGCGAGCGGTGGTGCGGCCACAGGCGCACGCCCCGGGCAGCAGCCGCGTGAGATCACGCGTGCGGAAGCGAAGCACCGGAAAGGCCTCCTTGGTCAGCGTGGTGATGACCAGTTCGCCCACCTCGCCCTCGCGCACCGGCTCGAGCGTGATCGGATTCACCACCTCGACCAGGAAGTGGTCCTCGTTCACATGCAGGCCCTGGCGCTCTCTGCATTCGCTGGCCACGCCGGGCCCGATGACCTCGGAGACCCCGTAGTTGTCGGAGGCCACGATGTGCAGCCGCTCCTCGATCTCCTGGCGCATGGCCTCGGGCCACGGCTCGGCCCCGAACAGCCCGTACTTGAGGGACAGCTCGCCCGGCGCGATGCCCATGTCCTGGATGGTGTCCGCCACGTGCAGGGCGTAGCTGGCGGTGGCCACCAGCGCGGTGGTCCTGAAGTCGCGCATGATCTTGATCTGGCGCGCCGTATTGCCGGTCGAGCTGGGGATAACCGAAGCGCCCACGCGCTCGGCGCCGTAGTGCAGGCCGAAGCCGCCCGTCGACAGGTTGTAACCGTAGGCGATCTGCAGGACGTCGTCCTTGCTGACCCCGCCGGCGCACAACACGCGTGCCGCCAGGTTGGACCACGTCTTGATGTCGTTGCGCGTGTAACCCACCACGGTCGTCATGCAGTTCGAGGCATGAATGCGGACCACCTCGCGCAGGGGCACGGCGAAGAGGCCATAGGGGTAGTTGTCCTGCAGGTCGGCCTTGGTGGTGAACGGCAAGCGCCGCAAATCGTCGAGGGTGCGAAGGTCATCCGGATCGATGTGCAACGAATCGAATTGCTTGCGATAGAACGGCACGTGCAGGTACACGCGCGCCAACACGGCCTGCAACTGCTCGAGCTGCAACTGAAGCAGCTCGTCCCTCGCCATACACTCCACTTTGGGTTGCCAGATCATGGGAGGCTCCTCACAAGGCGGCTTCCGAATCCAAATCGCGGCCCAGATAGGCCCGCTGCACGTCGTGGTTGGCCAACAAATCCTCGGCGCTCTCTTCCAGGGTGATGCGCCCGTTCTCCAGCACGTAGCCGCGGCTGGCCACGCGCAGGGCGGCCTTGGCGTTCTGCTCCACCAGCAGCACCGTGTTGCCCTCCTCGCCCAGACGTCGCACGATGGAAAAGATGTCACGCACCACCAGCGGTGCCAGGCCCATGGAGGGTTCGTCCATCATGATGAGCTTGGGGCGGGCCATCAACGCGCGCCCCATGGCCAGCATCTGCTGCTCGCCTCCCGAGAGGGTGCCGGCCAACTGCTCCTGCCGTTCCCTGAGGCGCGGAAACAGGTCGAACACGCGTTGCACGTCGGCGTCCATGTCGGCGCGACGGCCGCGCCGCACTTGCACGTAGGCGCCCAAAACCAGGTTCTCCCGCACCGTCATGGGCGCGAAGACTTGCCGCCCCTCGGGGACCAAGGAACAGCCCAGGTAGGCGATGTGCTCGGGGGGCAGACGGCGCACGTCGTGTTTGTCGAACAGGATTTCGCCTGTCTGGGCACGCAACAGCCCGGCGATGGTCTTGAGCAGGGTGGTCTTGCCGGCGCCATTGGCCCCGATGATGGTGACCACTTCGCCGGGTGAGACGTGGATCGACACCCGGCGCAGCACCTTCAGGCTGCCGTAGCTGGTCTCCAGGTTGCGGATCCTAAGCATCTTCTTCTCCCAGGTAGACCCTGATCACCTCGGGGTTCTTCTGCACCTTCAGCGGTTTGTCGTCGGCAATAAGCTGCCCGTAGCTGAGGACCAACACCTCGTCCGAGATGTTCATGACCAGGCTCATGTCGTGCTCGACCAGCAACACGGTCACGCCGGTCTCGCGGATGCGCGTGATGAGCCGGGCCATCTCGGCCGTCTCCCGCATGTTGAGCCCCGCCGCGGGCTCGTCGAGGAGCAGGAGCTTGGGCTCGCACGCCAGGGCGCGCCCGATCTCGATGATGCGCTGTTGACCGTAGGCCAGGCTGGTGGCCTCCACGCCGGCCAGCCCTTCCACGCCCAGGAAACGCATGATCTCCAGCGACTTGTCGCGCACCCGGTGCTGCTCGCGCCGCGTCCACGGCAAGGACAGCATGCCCGCCAGGAAGCCCGCACGGCTGTGCACGTGCCGGCCCACGGCGATGTTGTCCAGGGCGCTCATCTTGGGAAACAGACGGATGTGCTGGAACGTGCGCGCCATGCCCGCCGCGGCCACCTGGTGCGGACGGCGCCCTTGGATCGGCCGCCCTTCGAAGATGACCTGGCCCGCGTCGGGGCACAGGGTGCCGAAGACCAGGTTGAACAGTGTCGTCTTGCCCGCGCCGTTGGGGCCGATGAGCGACTTGATGGTCCCCCGGCGCACGGTGAAGCTGACGCCGCCCACGGCCTGCAAGCCGCCGAAGCGTTTGGACAGCTCGTGCACCTGGAGCAAGGTCATGAGGGTTGCGCCTTTCGAGCCGCGCGCAGGCGCGCCCACAGCTTGCGCGGCCGTTCGGCCCGAAGAAGGCCATCCGGCGCGAACAGCATGACGAGCACCAGGATGGCCCCGAAGATGGCGTCGTCGTAGGAACCGAAGTAGCCACGCAGCGACAGGAAGTTGAGCACCACGCCGCTGGCCAGGGCGCCCCACAGGTTGGCCATGCCCCCGATGGCCACAATGGCCACGTAGCGCACGGACTTCATCACCGAGGCCTCTGACGGCCCAATGCCGCCGTTGTAGTGGGTCAGGAACACGCCGCCCAAGGTCGCCAAGGCCGCGCTGAGCACGAACATGCGCAACTTGTAGCGGCCCGTGTCCACGCCCATGGCCGCTGCCGCGTCCTCGGCCCCATGAATGGCGCGCAGGGCACGGCCCACGCGCGAGTTGATGAGGTTGGTCAGCAGCAGCATGGCCAGCGCGACCAAGCCCCAGGCCAAGTAGTAGTTCTGCACGCGCAGCGCCGAGTCGCCGCTCACTTGCAACCCCAGGCCCAGCGGGAACGCGGGGACCTCGGAGATCCCGTCGGCGGCGCCCACCAGGCTGGAGCCCAGCACGACCTTGTAGACGATGGTGCCGAAGCCCAAGGTTGCCATGGCCAGGTAGTGCCCGCGGAGCTTGAGCACCGGCTTGCCCACCACGTAGGCGACCAGCGTCGTGATCAGCACGGCCGCCACACAGGCCACCCAGGGCTTGCACACCAACAACTCGCCGCCGTAGAGGTCCTGGCCCGCGGCCAGAAGATGCAGGCCGCGCAGCAGACGCACGAAACACGAGTCCGCGCTCTCGTGCAGGTTGTACGTGGTCAGGAGCGCCGAGACGTAGCCCCCAATGGCGAAGAAGCCGGCGTGGCCGATGGAGATCTGCCCCGTGTAACCCATCAGCAAGGTGAGCCCCACGATGACCAGCGAGTAGTAGCCCGCCATGGTGAGCTGGGTCAGGTACTGCGATCTGTCTGCCAGGCCGGTCGCCACCTGCACGGCAATCACGGCCAGCACCAGCGCCGCGACGGGAAGTGAGGAGGGCCGTCCCTTCCGCATCTCAATACTCCTTCAGGCGCGCGGCCTCGAGGTTGCCGAACAAACCCGAGGGCCGCACGAACAGGATGACCAGGAGAATGCTGATGGCGATCACATCCTTGTAGGCCGCGGGCAGCACGCAGATGGAGAACGACTCCAAAATGCCGAGCAGCAGGCCCGCCGCGATGGCCGCCGTGCTGTTGCCCAGGCCGCCCAGGATGGCCACCGTGAAGCCCTTGATGGCCAGGTTGCTGCCGCTGTCGTACTGCACGTAGGTGATGGGCGAGATTACACAGCCGGCCAAGGCGCCAATGCCCGCGCTGAGCACGAAGGACAGCGTGACCATGTTCTTGGCCTTGATGCCGCACAACTGGGCCGCTTCGCGGTTGCAGGCGCAGGCGCGCATCTGACGACCCAGCAGGGTGCGCGAGAAGAAGAAGTTGAGCGCGACCACGATGACCGCCGACACGCCCAGCACCCACAGGACTTGCGGCGAAACGTGCACGCCACCCAGCGACAGACTCGACACCGCGTCGCCCGTGAAATACGGCAAGGCGCGCACGTCCGTTCCCCAGACGAGCAGCGCCAATTCGCGCAGGACGATGGACAGACCGATGGTGATGACGATCATGCGCAGCACGGAGGGCCGCCGCAGCCAGCGGATGAGCGCCAGCTCGATGAGCGCCCCGGCCAGCATGGTGGCCACCACGGCGCCCGCGATGGCCGCCGGCAAGGGCACGAAGGCATTCAGCGTGACGCCCAACATGCCCCCCAACATCACGAATTCACCCTGGGCGAAGTTGATGATGCCCGTGGCGTTGTAGATGATGTTGAAGCCGATGGCGACGATGGCGTAGATGGTGCCGTAGGTGAGGCCGGCGACCAGGTACTGAAAGAGGAGCTGCGCGTCCATGCTGCGAGTCCGGCGGGACCGAGGGCGCGCCCCGCCGCAAGCTTACTTCTTGGCGACGGGCTCGGTGTAGACGACGAACTTGCCGTTCTTCACGATCAGCATCTCGAACGCATCCGGCCCCAGGCCGTTGTGATCCTTGGGCGACATGTTGAAGACGCCCGCCGTGCCCACCACGCCCTGCAAGTTCTCGAGGGCGCTGCGCACCTTCTCGCGATCCGTGCTGCCCGCCTTCTCGATGGCCTTGGTCAGCAACAGGAAGGCATCCACCACGTGGCCGCCGAAGGTGCTGACCTGCTCCTTGTAGCGCTGTTCGTAGTCGTGCTTGTACTTGGTGACCACCGCCTTCTGCTTGTTGTCCGCGGGCAGGCTGTCGGCGACCATCAGGCGGGCAGCAGGAAAGATGACGCCCTCGGCGGCGGGGCCGGCTGCCTTGGCGTACTGGATATTGGCGAAGCCATGACTTTGGAAGATGGGGATGGTCACCCCGATCTGGCGGGCGTTCTTGATGACGATGGCTTGCGCGGGCTCGATGGACCAGTTGACCAGGGCCTGCGCGCCCGAGCCCTTGACCTTGGTGACCAGGGCGGTCAGGTCGGTGGCGTCCTTGTCGTAGACCTCGTTGGCCACGAGCTGGATGCCGTAGCTCGGGGCCAGCTTCTGCAGCTGCTCCTTGCCCGCCTTACCGAAGCCGGTGTTGCTGGACAGGACACCGATCTTGCTCACGCCCATCTTCTTCATCTGCTCGAAGATGCGGCGAACGGCGTCGCTGTCGCTCTGCGGAACCTTGAAGACGTGCTTGGCCAGCGGTTTGACGATGGCCTCGGCGGAGGCGCAGGACAGCAGGATGGTCTTGCTCGATTCAGCCAGCGCCTTGATCTTCAGGGTCTCGCCGCTGGTCGAGGGGCCGATGATGGCGAAGACCTTGTCCTCTTCGATGATCTGCTTGGCGAAGGACATGGCCTTCTCGGGGCTGGCCCCCGAATCCTTGAGGACCACCTCGACCTTGTCGCCCGCGATGCCGCCGTTCTTGTTCAGCTCATCGACCACCATCTCCAGCGTGCGCGCCTCGGGGCCGCCCAGGTTGGCGGCCGGACCCGTGACGCCCAGGATGGCGCCAATCTTAATGGTTCCGCCCTTGGCCCACGCGGTGCCCATCATGGTCGTCATCAGCCCTGCCAAGATCCAAGTTGCCTTCATCATGGGTGCCTCTGCTCTCTTGCGTTCAGATCAACGGATCTGCTCGCCGGTCAGGATGCGCACGCCCGCCTTTCGCAGACAGGCGACGCCGTTGTCGAGGTGGTCGAAGCGAAAAATCATCACGGCCTGCCCGGCCGCGCGCGGCGACGAGGCGTAGATGTACTCCACGTTGATTCCGCCAGTCCTGAGCGCATCGAGGATGTGGGCCAGGCCGCCCGGCGCGTCGGGGAGCTCCACCGCCACGACCTCGGTCTTGCTCACGGTGAAGCCCTTGGCCTTGAGCACGTCCCTGCCCTTGTCCGTGTCGCTGACGATGAGGCGCAAGATGCCGAAGTCCGCCGAGTCAGCCAGCGTCAGGGCGCGAATGTTCACCCCGGCCTCGGCCAGCAGGCTCGACACCTCGGCCAGTCGACCGGACTGATTCTCAAGAAAGACCGTGATCTGTTCGACCGTCATGGGGCGGAAGGTCGCCCATCATGAAGGAAGAGCGCCCGGCGGAAAAGCCGGAAACCCCGGTCACCCCGGGCATGGCCCTGGCCTGCAGCAGCGCGGCGCTCCGCTCAAGAGCCCCATCGCCGGCAGCGGCGTCTACATCGTGCGATTGTCGATGACCCGCTTGGCCTTGCCCTCGGCGACGGGCAGGCTGCCGGGCGCGACCAGGTGGACCTTGGGCTTGGTCAGGATCTCGGAGCGCAGGCGGGCGGCCAACTCAAGCTGAAGGGTCAGGCGGCGCTCCTCGGTCACCGAGGTGCTCGACAGCTCGGCCCGTACGGTCATGTCGTCACGGCCCTCCAGAACGATGACGTAGTTACGGCCCACCTCGGGCGTGGCCATGAGCACGTTTTCGATCTGCTGCGGGTACACGTTCACGCCGCGCACGATGAGCATGTCGTCCACCCGGCCCGCGATGCGCGCCAGGCGACGGTGCGTGCGGCCGCAGGCACACACACCCGGCAAAAAAGAGGTGATGTCGCGCGTGCGGTAGCGCAGCAGTGGCATGGCCTCGCGGCACAGCGTGGTCAGCACCAGCTCACCGGGCTGGCCGTCGGGAACCGCCTCGCCCGTCTCGGGATCGATGATTTCCGCGAGGAAATGGTCCTCCCACAGGTGCATGCCGGTGCGCAGACTGCAGTCGAAGGCCACGCCGGGGCCGTTCATTTCGGTCAGGCCGTACGAGTTGTACACGCGCACGCCCAGGGCGGACTCGATGCGCTCCCGCGTCTCCAGGGTGTAGGGCTCGGCCCCCACGAAGGCGTGACGCAGCTTGAGCTCGCGCCGCGCATCGATGCCCTTGCGCTCGAGAAAATCAGCGAAATGCAGGGCGAAACTGGGCGTGGTGTGAATGGCCGTGGTGCCGAAGTCGCGCATGAGGCTGAGCTGCTTCTCCGTGTTGCCCGGCCCGGCGGGAATGACCAGACACCCCACGCGCTCGGCCCCGTAGTGGGCCACCAAGGCACCGGTGAACATGCCGTAGGTCATCATGTTCTGGAACACGTCCTGCCGGCCCAGGCCGCAGGCCGTGTAACTACGCGCGCACAGCTCCGCCGCATTCTCCACGTCGCGCGGCGAGAAAAAGAGCGCCTTGGGCCTTCCCGTCGTGCCGCTGGACGTGTGCAGACGCAGAGCCTGGTCCATGGGCACGGCCAGCAGTCCCGCCGGGTAGGCCTGACGCAAATCATCAGCGGTCGTAAACGGCAAGCGGCGCACGTCCGACAAGCTGCGGATAGACGACAGCGTCACATCGCCCTCTGCCAGGCGCTGCTGGTAGAGCGGCACCGCCGTGTGAACGCGGCGAACCACATCCTGAAGACGCTCTAGCTGTAGAGCAGCCAAATCAGAGGGCGAGAGGGTCTCGACCCGGGCATCGCGAAATCCATCGGTCATGACCGGGGCCATTGTGCCAGATCTGCGGCACGCCGGATCCGGAGCCCTTGCGTCCGTGGCCCGGATTGTCGAACACTGGCGCCCATGATCATCGCCAAAGCCGTCGCCGAGCAGTTACGAGGCGCGTCCTGGATTCGTCGCATGTTCGAGGAGGGCGCGCGGCTGCGGCAGGAGCGCGGGGCCGAGAACGTCTTCGATTTCACCCTGGGCAATCCCGACGTGGAGCCGCCCAACCAGGTGCTGAACGCCCTGCGCCGGTTGGCGGAGACGAGCCCGCCGGGCAGCCATGGTTACATGCCCAATCCCGGCTTCCCCGCGGTGCGCACGGCGATGGCCGCCAAGCTGGCCCGCGAAACGGGGTTGCCCTTCGGGGCCCAACACATCCTGATGACCGTGGGCGCGGCGGGGGCGTGCAACGTGATCTGCAAGGCCATTCTCGACCCGGGCGACGAGGTCATCGCCCTGGCGCCCTTCTTCCCCGAGTACCGCTTCTACGTGAGCAACCACGGCGGTCGGCTGGTGGTCGTGCAGACCGACGCCAACTTCCTGCCCGACGTCAAGGCGATCGCCGCGGCCATCACGCCGCGCACGCGCGCCATCATCATCAACACACCCAACAACCCCACGGGTCGCGTCTACCCGGCCGCCGTGCTGCAGGAGCTGCAAGCCCTGCTGGCCAGCCTGCCCCAACCCGTGCTGGTGCTGAGCGACGAGCCCTACAAGACCCTCATCTACGACGGCGGCCGCCAGACCGAGGTGTCGTCAATCATTCACAACACCGTGATCTGCAATTCGTGGTCGAAGTCCCAGGCCCTGGCCGGCGAGCGCATCGGCTACCTGGCCCTCTCGCCGCGGCTGCCTGAGGTCGACCGCCTGAGCGAAGCCTGTGCCTTCGCCAATCGCGTGCTGGGCTTCGTGAATGCGTCCGCCCTTTGGCAACAGGTCGTGGCCGAGACATCCGACGCCGCGGTGGACGTGGCCGCCTATCAGGACAAACGCAACCTCCTATGCGACGCCCTGGCGCGCATGGGCTACGAGGTGCGCAGGCCCGAGGGGGCCTTCTACCTGTTCTTGAAGACCCCCGTTGCCGACGATGTGGGGTTCGTGCAGCGCCTAGCCCGCGAGGGCGTGCTCACAGTCCCGGGCACCGGCTTCGGCCGCCCCGGGTACATGCGCCTTTCGCTGACCGGGCCCCGTGCGATGATCGAACGCTCGCTGCCCGGGTTCGAAAGGGCGCTGCGGAATCCGTAGCCCCCATAAGCAGACGCCGGAGCCCGAAGGCCCCGGCGTCGCCAATGCCGCCCCGAGGGGCGCTATTTCAGCCTACGGTGCGATTTGGCAGGTGGCATGGCCGTCCAAGCCACTGGGGGTGCAACCCGCGGCGCCCGTCGGCGGCTGCCATGCCGTGAGGGAGAAGACGGCCGCGGCCGTGTCGAAGTTGGCCGACGTGAAGGGCCAACCGTACACATCCGCGTTGTCGGGTTGGGCGGGGATGCCCACGTTGATGCCCTCGGCGATGGCGATCTTGCTCGGGCTGCCCACGACCGCCCGCGGGATGCGGACGATCACGTAGTCGCCAGGATTGTCGGCCGCGCTGGCGCAGGCGCCCGCCGAGGTCCCCGCGCCATGCACGGCCGTGATGTTCGACTCGGCCAGCGTGTCCCAGTCGTTGGTGGAGAAGTTGCGGATTTTGATCTGTGCCGTGCCGCCGCCCACCAGGTACTTCACCTGCCAACGCGCCCCGGGCTGCGCGGGGTCGGTTCCGGCCACGAAGGCGCTGCCCACGGCGATGCCCTGCTGACCCGGGACACCCAGGTAGGCCAGGGCGAAGTGGTTCGCATCGTCCGCGTTCGTCGAGTTGATTCCGCATCCCTGCCAGCCCAGGTACAGGTACGTCGCGTCCCAGGTCGTGTAGAAGGCCGGACCGCTCAAGGTCGAGAACGCCTCCTTGGCCTCATGTCCCACGAACTCGTTCGAGCCGCTCATGCTCAGGGTGCGGCTGTAGGGCGCGAACGTGAGCGTCTGGCTGGCGGTCGCGGGCAGCATGACGCTCTTGCAGGCCTTGGCCTTGATGGTGCTCGTGCCGTCCACGTACATGGTGTACGTGCGGCTGGCCGGGCCGCCCTCCGTCATGGCCACGCAGGTCGTCGAGCCGCTGCTCCCTAGATTGCAGCCCGCGGCCACGTCGGAGCCGTCCGTGGTGTAGCAGAGCCGTACCGTGCCGACCGCTGTCTCCCAAGGCGCGTCCACGGCCTCGACACCTGGCCCGGCCTCGTTGCCCACGCGGAACACGATCCGCTGCGTCTTGGTGAAGGGCGCGGCGTTGGGCTCAGGTGTGGTGTTGGTCATGGTGAGAGGTGCAACCTGGAAGTCATACGGCCCGGACACGGTCACCGGGGGATTGGCCCGCGTGGTGTAACAAGGCTGCGCCTGCAACGTGAAACCGCTGCTGTCGAAGTTGCTCCACGCGATGGTGCCGTTGTTGGCGATGCCGTTGGCACCGCCGATGACGTCGTCCGCCTCGTGCCCCGCGGCTGCATCCTGGCCCGCGCACTGGGCCTCAGCCGTGCAGATGGGCACGGTGCCGTTCCTGGTCACGCAGATGCGCGCCAGCCCGGTTGCATCGGCCACGCTGACCGACTGTAGACCGGCAGGTGTGTTCGAGCTCGAGGCCTCGAGGACGTCAGCGTAGGTCCCGGCGGGGATGCCGAATGCCGCCGCGGCACCGCGGAAGACGGTGAACGTGGTCGACGTGGCAACCGCGGAAGGCGCGTAGTTGTTTTTACAGGCCACCACCTTGACGATGAGGCTGCCATTGGACTCGTCGCCCGCCGTCACGGCGTAGCTGGAGGCCACCGTGCCGGTGCCCAGCGAGCAATTCGGATTGGCGGGCGGCAGGTTCGTCGTGCCCGTGGTGTAGCGAATCGTGGCCCCGACCGTGGGGGTCGCGAAGGCGAGCGACTCGCCGACACCGATCCTGTCGCTGGTCGACAGAGGCGGATAGGTGATGGTCACGGGAGCGACCTGGAAGCTGAAGGTCTGACTCGTCACGGTCGACTTCTTCTTGCCCGGGGCACAGGCGATGGCCCTCAGCGTGACACCGCTGCCGGAGATGGCCGGGATGTTGGAGGCAGCCGGAGCGGCGCTGGGATTCCACTGGTAGGTGCCCCCGGGCGCGGGCGGGGCCACGCAGGTGGGCGCGGTCGCGTGCTCGTTGCAGTCCACCGTCCCGCTGTCAGCCATGGTCCAACAGACCACGCCGGCCGGCGCGAGCACGCTGTCGCCCACGTCCGCGATATCCGCGTCGGTGATCTTGAGGGCGCCCGCGGCGATGTCATTGTCGAACAGGGTCGTGCCTTGGGTGCTGAACACGGGGGCCACGGTGGCGCCGGGCAGCGGGTAGCTGGCCGTCGCCGTATCCGATGCCACGTAGTTGGCCAGGCAGGCGATGGCCGCCACCGAATCACCGCCGTTGACCTGAATGGTCTTCGTGATGCCGGCGACCTCCTCGACGGGCGCCACCACGGCGTCCGTGCACGACAGCGCGGGCGGCGTGACCCCCGAGGCGATCTTGTAGTAGCGGAGCTTGGCCCCCGGCGTGGTGGTCGCGATGATGTCCTCGGCGTTCTCGCTGGCCAGGGTCGTCTTTCCGTCGGCGCGCGAGATGGTGGGCGTGGCGACCTTGAACGTGTAGGCCACGGCCGTCACGTCCGAGATGGAGAAGTTGGGGGCGCAGAACGCGGCCTTCACCGTGAGGGTCGCGCTCCCGTTGCTGGGTGCCGCGATGGTGTTGTTGGCCTCGGTCGAGCCGTCGCCCACCACGTTCGACGGCGTGCCGAACACAGCATCGGCCGTGCCCTGCAGCGTCTTGGTGTACACACCGGTCACCGACGTATCGCAGGCACCCGCGGTGGTGCAGGACGGGGCCGTCCCGTTCACCGAGTAGCACAGCGTCTGGCTGGTCACCGGGGCGATGTCCTTGCCCAAGGCGAAAACCAGGTCGGCGATGGTCTTGGGAACGGTCGCCACGGCTCCCACGGCGACGTACTCGCCCAGGGTGCTCTTCTGCAACGCCACGGGCGCCGACAGCTTGACCCCGTAGGTGGCACTGACCAGCGCGCCGGACACGTAATTGGCCTTGCAGGCGATGGCACGGAAGCGCTTGCTCTGGCCGAGCGCCACCGGCGCGCTGTACAGCGTGCCGCTGGTGCAGGTCGGGTCCGTATCATCGTCGCGGTAGCGGATCTCCGCGCCGACCGTCTCTGACTTCATGGTGACGCTCGAACCGATCTGCAGCGTGTTGCCAGGCGGATCGAAGGCCACCGGCGCGACCGCCAGCGTATAGGTCTGCGACACCACGGGACCGGGGGCCATGCCCGTCTTGCAGGCGCGCGCCCGCACGGTGGTTCCCGCGGTCGGGCTCGCATTCGCATTCACGACGACCAGGTTGCCGCCCGTGGCCTGGCCGATGGCGCAGGTGCCGGCGGTGCTACAGGTGGGCTCACTGCCATCCTTGGTGTAGCAAACCGTGGCCCCGCTGGCAGAGGACGTGATGGCCACGGAGACGTCGTTGTTGTAGGTGCCCGTCAGCTTGTCGAAGGCGATGGGCAACTCGATGGTGATGGTGAACGCGGCCGTCGCGATGGGCGAGCTCGATTTGCCGGCCACGTTGACGACGATGGCATTCACCGTCGCGCTGTGGGCCAGGGTGAACGGCCCCGTGTAGATGCTCCCCGAGGTGGTGCTGGGGATGGAACCGTCGGTGGTGAAGATGATCTGCCCATCCGCCTCGGTCGTGCTCAGGGTCACCGTTTGCGCGGCCGTGAAAGACCCACCGTTCGGGCTGATGGTCGGCTTGGCCGCCGCGGGCTGGGTGATGGCGTAGCTGGCCGTGGCGGTCACCGAGGGCGCCATACCCGTGGCGAAGGCCTTGGCCTTGAGCACGGCCGAGTTCGCGATGTGAACGGGAGCCTGATAGCGCGTGCTGCCCTGGGTCGGCTCCGTACCGTCGAGCGTGTACGTGATCTCCGCGCCCGGCGTCGACGAGGCGATGGTCACGTCCTGGGCGCCCGCGTAGGTGCCCGCGACGGGATTGAACGTCGGGGTAGCGGCCGCCGCGAGGATCTGGATGGTGTATTGCGCGCTGACCACGAGCGAGTCCGTCAGCCCGGTGGCGATGGCGATGGCCTTGATCGTCGTGGTGGCGCTGACGGAAATGGGCATGGAGTACAACGTGCTCGCGGCCGTGGGCTCGGTGCCGTCCGTCGTGTAGCGGATGATGGCGTTGGGATTGCTATCCGTGAGCGTCACGAGTTGGGCGCTGTTGTAGGTGCCCGCCGGCAGGGAGAACACGGGCGGTGGCACGCGCGCCGCGAAGGTGTAGGTCGCCGTGGAAGACGGCGAGTTGCTCAAGACACCCGTCGGATCCACGGCCAGGGCTTTGATCGTCGTGGTCACCGCCACCGCGATGGGTGCCTGATACAGAGGACTCGCCGCCGTGGGCTCGCTGCCGTCCACCGTGTAGTGGATCTGCACGTTCGGGCTCGTGCTGATGAGGGTGACCTGCTGGGGTTCCAGGAACGTGCCGCCTGCCGGCGAGAACGAGGGCGCCGCGGCCGGCGTGCGCACGGGCGTGTCTCCGCCCGCATCGCCGACTCGGCTGTCGCCGGGCGCGGCGTCGCCGCCCCTGGACGAATCGGAGTCGCTCCCGCAGCCCGCGATGATCGCGCCGGCCACCAGAACGGCCCACAGACGCCGCGACGACGTCAATCTGCCTACAGCGTAGTTCATGGCTAACCTCCGAAGATTTTCTAGGACGGCCCATGTCATCGGCGGCTCGGCCTCAAGACTGAATGCGGCAGGCAGAATCGGGCTGCCCAGCAGCGAATGAAGATCGGCATGAGCTTCGATCGAGCCGCGCCTGCATCGCCGTCCGGGAGAGCGGCCGAGTCGATCAACCGATTTCTCCGGACCGCGGATGAGGGAAGCGCACCGAGCGCACAGCAGGACCATGCTCCGGCCCGTTCAAATCCTCGTTGACGCATGTGCAACCGTGGTGCTACGTCTCTCGACGGTTGCATAGCGATGTACTGGCTATGTGTTAGGGCTGACTGTTCTGTGCAGGAGAGGCGATGAGACACACGCATACACGCATACGCGCGGGTGAGGTTCGGTTCAGACTTGCAGGGCACTTTGCCCTCTTGATCCCACTCCTGCTACTCGGCGGGGCAGGTTGCGGGGTCAGCGAGCCCCAGGCGCTGGAGACAACAACACGCGCTTTGGCAGGGGGAGACATTGATCGGGTGCTTGGCTTCGAGACCCCCATAGCGGATTGGTCGGTGCTTTGGTCGGCGTCCGGCACGATCACATCGTCTGATGTGGCCGCCGCAGGTGCACATTCCCTAGCTCTTCAGCCGCGGAATCACGTGCCCATTGAGTCGGTTCAGATGAGTTCGCTTGGCACCCGCGCTGGAACCTCGCTGCAGTTTGATCTTCGTTTTGAGGGCGTGCAGCCCGACCCGTACTGGTGGGGGTCTGTTCAGGCCGGCATTTCGATTCCATCCCTCGGCGTCGATGCAGGTTCGAACGGGACCCTTCCACCCAGCTTCGAATTGACGAACCATTTGGCCACGGGCTGGAATACGCTCACATTGTAGTGTTCCCCTACCGTCAAGACAGAACGCGCAGCGGGAATTGGGTTTGAGTTGCGGTTCTGTTTGCTGATCGCGCCAGCCCGGCGCAGGTGGATCGTCGAGGAGTGCTCGCGGCCGTAAAGGCT
>JAEXQJ010000250.1 GCA_023438785.1 Pseudomonadota bacterium | reverse complement strand
AATCTGACGAGCGTGACGCCGCCGAGCCGGCCCGCGCACACATTCACCTTCACGCCCAGCGATCTGCTGGCCAGCTACACGCCTCCCACGGTGGGAGGTGCGGGGGCGACCAGCTACGAGTACAATCGCGACAAGCAGGTGACGGTGATTCACCGCCCGGACAACAGCACGATCAATTTCACGTACGACTCGGCGGGGAGGCTGAGCACGCTCACGTACCCGAAGGGACCGGAGGTCACCGACGGGACGATCACGGTGACGAGGACGTACAACCCGACGACGGGCAAGCTCGCGTCCGTCAGCACCAGCGACGGGCAGACAGTCAGCTACGGCTACGACGGACGGCTGCTGACCTCGACGACATGGAGCGGGAACGTCGCGGGCTCGGTTAGCCGCACGTACAACAACGACTTCCGCGTGACGAGCGAGAGCGTGAACAGCGCCAACAGCGTGTCCTTCAGCTATGACAATGACGGCCTGCTCACGAGCGCCGGCGGCCTGACCATCACGCGCGACCCGACGAACGGCCTCATCAGCGACACGACCCTCGGCGGCGTGACCGACCACCGGACCTACGATTCCTTCGGTCAGGTCGCGACGTACGAGGCAAAGTGCGGGACGACGTTGCTGTACTCGGTCGTCTACACGCGCGATGCCCTCGGCCGGATCGAGACCAAGACCGAGACGATTCAGGGCACGACCACCGCGTGGGGGTACAGCTACGATTCGGCCGGTAGGCTGTGGCAGGTGATGAAGGGCGGTGTGCTGAGTGCCACGTACCTATACGACTCGAACGGCAACCGCCTGAGCAAGACGACGCCCGCCGGGACCGAGACCGCGACCTACGACGCCCAGGATCGGCTGCTGACCTACGGCAAGTGGGCCTACACCTACACGGCCAACGGCGAGTTGCGGACCAAGACGGACACCACGAATGGAAGAAGCACGGCATACTCGTATGACGGCAAGGGGAACCTTCGCCGCGTCGGTATGGCAGACGGGCGCGTCGTCGAGTACACGATCGACTCTGAGAACCGCCGGGTGGGGAAGAGGGTGGACGGCAACTTCGTGAAGCGATGGCTGTACGCGAACAAGCTTAAACCTGCGGCCGAACTCGATGCTTCTGGGGCCATAGGCGCACGCTACGTTGACGGCGTGGTGATTAAGGGGACAAGTGCGTATCGGGTTCTCGCCGACAACGTCGGCACACCGCGCTTGGCGGTCGACGTTGCGACAGGCGTGGTCGTTCGGCTGGTCGATGTCGATGAGTGGGGACAGGTCACGGGAGACAGCAACCCTGGCTTCCAGGTGTTCGGATTTGCTGGCGGGGTCTACGATGCCGATACGGGGCTGGTTAGGTTCGGAGCGCGTGACTACGACGCGGAGACGGGGCGGTGGACGACGAAAGATCCAATCGGCTTCAACGGGGGGCAGACAGGGCTCTACGTGTACGTGGGAAATGCCCCGATCGACGCGGTTGACCCGTCCGGGCGGTATACGGAGGTCACGATCTGGCAACCCGTTGGCTGGGGACCCTCCTCGTTTGGGCATGTGTCGACGAATGTGAACGGCCAGAACTACTCGTGGGGTCCGGGTGGATGGGACACGCAATACACCAACGCCTCCGACTACATTAGCCGCCAGACTCAGTTCCGTTCCGGCGCAGGTGTCATTCTCGACCTGACGCCAGACCAGGAGTACTGGCTTCAGCAGTGCTTGGCAGAGAAGCGCGCCGCGTACAGCATCATCTCGAATAGCTGTGGCCACCCACCGAAAGAATGCCTGGAAGCCGTTCTCGGCGAGAGCCTCTCTGACTCCCTCTTCCCCGCCGACATCGGGTCGGACATGGCGCGCTCCAGCCACGCAGTTGGCAGCACCTACTACCCTGGCCCGGACCGCCCCTGGTGGTCCAATGGCCCCTGGGCAAACTGATGAGCACCAAAATTCTCTGCCTCACTGTGGCACTGGGCGGTGTCTTGTTGCCAACGTGCACTGGGAAGCCCGCCCTGTATCTGGTGGCTCGGACGGACGTGGCGGTTTATGCCTCTGCGACTGATGCAATGGGAAAGCCACCAGTCAAGCCAGAATCAAGCCTTGCCCCGGCGCAACGGGCCGAAGTCGTTGATTGTCTGGATGTGAAGCACTACCTCATCTACAAGGTGCGACTGGCCGACGGGCGGGTTGGTTTCGTGAACGTGGGTGAGTATTCGCTCGAGCGCAACGGCAAGCCGTCATCATGCTTCGAGTGAGCGCAGGTAGCCCCGCGGGCGCCCGTGCCGTCTCCGCCGGTGCACCAACTCGGCGCAAACATCACGTCGGCTGCGACCGCACGGGCGCCCGCTCCATTGTGCAAATGCGCGATACGCGGCGCGCACGTCAGCCCACGAGCACCGCGTGCCGGGCCTCGCTTCTCCGCTCGCGCACGCATCGTGCGTGACCGGCGCTCACCTCGTCCTCGCTCCGCGGCAAGGCCCGGCCCGCTCCGTGTTAGCGGCCGAATTGACATCGCACGCGGCGGCCGAATTGACGTCGCAGGAAGTGGGGGCCTCGGCCGGGCTGAGGTCCGAAAAGTTGCTCGGGGCGGTCGTAGGCCGGGCGCACCCGAATTGATGTCGTAGTGGGCTTGATCCGCTTTCGTGGACAGGTTGCTTACGTCGTAGCAGAGGTGGCCGAGTTCGCGGCGCGCGTCAGACCCGTTTGCCGCCGACGCTCTCTGTTTTTCCGACCTCAAGGTCCATCTGCTCAATAGCCACCGTAATGCTGGAGCGGCCAGAGGCCCGATCTCGGCTCCCATTGTCGTCCGCCACATGGGCCCGCTGTACCTAGTCGGCGATTACCGATATGTCGACGAAGAGGATCGTCCCGAACGTCTGATCCGAAACCTTGACGTGATACACCCGCTCCGCGGCCAGCGCGGCTTTCACATCGTCCATGTTGATCTCGGCCGTGCCGATGGGATCGTTGTTCACTAGGTCCGAGTCCCAGAGGTTGACCAGAAAGCGAATATCGCGGCCAAGCGTTACGCCCCTCCACCCTGGGGGGCTCGCAGCGGTAAGGGCGAAACTGTCCGCGGGGGCCTGGGCTTCGGTCGCAATGGGAAAGGTTTGGGATCCCGTCGCGGTTTCCACGGTGACCGTGCCGAATGGGTCAGGCTTGGCAACAGGGCTCAAGAGCGGCCCGGACATGAGCGCGAGAACTGAGGCATAAGGATTGGCGCCGAGCAGGGCCTGCGCCAAGGCCGCCTTTCCTTCCTCTGAAATTGAGCTTCCATCGAAGTCCCAGGGATCGCCGTTGGCCTTCGCTGGTCCGACGAGCGCCCCAATGAACCGAACTGTGACTGTCGTTGGCCCAGCATCGGGAGCCCCGCCCGCATCGGCGACAGGCGCAGCATCGCCGGCCCCGGCGTCGGCAACGTTGGTGTCGGGGAGCCGAGCCATCGCATCTGAGACAGGATTCGCGTCCGGCATTGGGCCAGCATCGGGGTTGGCGCCAAATCCAGTGGAAACCGCTGTCCCCGTACTCCCGCCAGGGTTGCCATCACCGGGTGCGGCTGTCGTCCCGCCGGTTGACACGGCGGTAGAGGCCGCGGTGCCCGTGCCGGTGTCTGTGCTGATTGGTGAGGCAGGCTCCCCACCTGTGTCGTCGCAGCCTCCCAGCAGCAGGGTCAACGTGGCCAAGAACGCACAAGCGAACATGCTGCCCGCCGAAAAACCGATCGAACCTCGCGTTGCCGTTGGAGTGGGTCTGGACTGGACAGCTGCCGAGCCTGCTGCCTTCCGGGACACACGTGTTTCGAATGCGCCTGCCTTCACCTGAGTCATCGGGTCGTCCCCATTCGGCCGTTGGACCGAGCAGGTCCATCGTAAGAGAAAGTGGCGCCTTGCGCTACCCCCGCTCGCCGACAGCGGCCCGTCGCGGGGCATCCCTGTGACGCCCAATTGAACTAAACGCGGGAGGTTTCCCCGTGTGAACCGGCCCGGAATTTCCGGAGGCACAGACTCTTGAGAGGATGTGCCTATGGGAAGAACGAGCAAGTATCCGGCAGAAGTTCAGGAGCGAGCGGTCCGGCTCGTGTTTGAGCAGCAGCCGCAGCATACGTCGCAGTGGGCGGCAATCGTGGCCATTGCGGCCAAGATTGGCTGCAAGGCGGAGACGCTGAGGAAGTGGGTGCGGCAAGTTGAGCGTGACACGGGGAAGCGCCCCGGCGTGACGACCAGCGAGCGGGAGCGGCTCAAGGAGCTCGAGCGGGAGAACCGGGAGCTGAAGCGGGCGAACGAGATCCTGCGGAAAGCGTCCGCGCATTTCGCACAGGCGGAGCTCGACCGCCGACCGAAGTGATGGTGTCGTTCATCGACGACCACCGAGTGTCGTATGGGGTCGAGCCGATCTGCGCGGTTCTGCCGATCGCCCCAGCGACGTACTACGCCCACAAAGCGTGCGCCCGGGAGCCGGAGCTTCGGTCTGCCAGGGCGAAACACGACGAGGAGCTGCGGGTAACGATCCGCCGCGTCCACGAGGAGAACTTCGGCGTGTACGGGGCCGAGAAGGTATGGCGGCAGCTCAAGCGCGAGAAGGTCGATGTGGCCCGCTGCACGGTGGAGCGCCTGATGCGCGGAATGGGCCTACGCGGCGCGGTTCGGGGCCGGGCCTACAAGGTCACCACGGTCGCAGATGAGACGGTGCTGTGCCCGCAGGATCTCGTCCGGCGCGAGTTCGTGGCGACCAGGCCGAACCAGCTCTGGGTAGCCGACTTCACGTACGTCGCCACCTGGTTGGGCTTCGTGTACGTCGCGTCCATCATCGACGTATTCTCGCGGGCGATCGTCGGCTGGCGGGCATCCCGGGCCATGCGCACCGACCTCGTGCTCGATGCGCTGGAGCAGGTGGATCTACATGCCAGGCCGCTCACGGGTGACCTGGTTCACCACAGCGATCATGGCTCGCAGTACGTCTCGATTCGCTACACCGAGCGTCTCGCCGAGGCTGGCATCGAGCGGTCCGTCGGGACTATCGGAGACGCCTACGACAATGCGCTGGCCGAAACCATCATCGGCCTCTTCAAGACCGAGGTGATCGAACGCCGAGGCCCCTGGCGCAGCTTCGATGCCGTCGAGTACGCCACGCTGGAGTGGGTGGACTGGTTCAACCGGCGCCGCCTGCTCGAGCCCCTCGGCTACTTGCCTCCGTTCGAGTTCGAGCAGATGTACTATCGTCACGAGCACCCGGCCGCAGTGGCCGGACTCACCTAACCAAGCCTCCGGAGAAACCGGGCCGGTTCACACTGATGCTGGGGCGCTCTTTGATGAGGTTCGTTGTGTCTGCCTTGAGGAAACATCTCTGTGTGGTGCTGCTTGTGATTGGGGTGGCCGGTTGGTGGTGCGCCATGGTTGGTTCCTTACTCGTGTTGTCCCGGTGGGACGACCACATTGTCGACAACCACATGGAGTCGGGGTTGCGGACCCTTTCGGTGGACAAGCTCGAAGGAGCATCGAAGGGGAACCTCGTTGCCCTGGTCAGAGCGAATGAGTCCCTCCTGGCGAGTGAATACAAATTCTCGGTGGCGGCTTTTGGGCTGATGCTGCTGAGTGCCGCGCTTGCATTTGCCTCGAGCGTCGCGGGGACAGTGGGGGCCATTTGGATCATCTTGTCTCGCCGAAAATGCCTTCGAGAGACGAGCGAGGCGGCGCAAAAGAGCGTGCTGGCAGCTTCCGAGTGACGCGGGCGCCCGTGCCGTCTCCGCCGGTGCACCAGCTCGGCGCCAGCATCACCTCGGCTGCGACCGCACGGGCGCCCGCTCCATCGTGCAGGTGCGCGGCACGCGGCGCGCGAGGGTGGACAGGCGAACCTGTACTCCTACGTCAGGGGCGACTCCGTCAATTTGGCAGATCCGAGCGGCTTGACGGTCTACCTTTGCAGGGCTCCTGCGCAGGATCCGATTCTCTCGAAGCTGGGGCTATATCACCATTGGTTGATGACCGACACGAAAGAGGCTGGGATTGGTCAAGACGCCGGAGGGCAGGGGTCCTCTGACAGCTCGTCGAGCGGATACGGAACTCCAATTTCCGTCTACCCCGAGACGGGGAGTGCGGAGAAATGGTGGAGCGATTCCCACAAGAACGTTTGCGAGGTAGTTCCCGATGTAGACGAGGGCCTTGTGAATGCCCAGATCCCGGGGCCATATGACGATCCCGTTCCTGCGGGCACCTGGGGCATCACAAATAACTGCCAAACCTGGGCGCAGGAGGTGCTCGACAACGCCCGAAGGAAGTAGGGAGCCCTAAGTGTAGTGTTCCCCTACCGTCAAGACAGAACGCGCAGCGGGAATTGGGTTTGAGTTGCGGTTCTGTTTGCTGATCGCGCCAGCCCGGCGCAGGTGGATCGTCGAGGAGTGCTCGCGGCCGTAAAGGCT
>JAEXQJ010000237.1 GCA_023438785.1 Pseudomonadota bacterium | reverse complement strand
TACCTGTTCTCATAGGGCCCGTCCTCCCGCCTTTTCAGTGTGCGGCTGATCGGCAGTCGTTCAACCCGGGCCGTATCCAAGGAGGTGGCGCAACGAAAGCGATGAACGGCGGCGCTCACACCGCCGCGGAAGATGCGCCTGCCGTGCTGTGCCTCTTGCGACAAGCTGCTGGCCCGTCCGCATGCCGAGGCCCGCCGCGCGCACGCTGGCGCCCCGGCCGTGGGATTGGCGATGGAAAGCCAGCCCGGGCATGGGCATCCAACCCTTGGGGGAGGGCGAAACATGATCACGCGAACCGCGACGGCCGTATGGCGTGGGGGCCTCAGGCAGGGGACCGGCGTGCTAGCCACCCAGAGTGGCCTTCTGCAGGACGTGCCCTACAGCTACGCCAAGCGCTTCGAGGGCGAGCCGGGCACCAACCCCGAGGAGTTGGTGGCCGCGGCGCATGCCGGCTGTTTCGCCATGGCCCTGTCCCTGCAATTGGAGCAGGTGGGGGTGCAAGCCGACAGCATCGAGGTCCGTGCCGCGGTGACGCTGGAGAAGACCGAGACCGGATTCACCGTGACCCGCTCACACCTGGACGTGACGGCCGTGATCCCCCGGGGTGATAGCGCCGTATTCGTGAAAGCCGCCGAGCAGGCCAAGGCAGGCTGCCCCATCTCCAAGTTGCTGAACGCTCGCATCAGTATGAACGCCCGTCTCGTCGCGTGAGCCGCACGAGCCTACATGTCGCACCGGCCACCCTCGCGGCCTTTTCGGGTCTGAAGCCTTCGCGCAGAACTTGCGGCGCCTCCGCAGGAATGAGCAGACTAGTCTCAAATGGGCGGACAACGCTCGACGGCCACATCAAGAACCAACCGCCTGCGACGCGGTCCGAGGCTGGGGCTGCTGGCGGACGCGTTCGACGATCCCTTCCAGAGCGACGTCTTGATCGCGGCAGAGCGCGAGGCGCGGGGACAGGGGTTGGACTTCCTCGCCGTGGCGGGCGGCATGTTGGGCGCCGACGGAGAAACCCCTAAGAACTTCATCTTCGATCTGGTCGGCCAGCACAACGTCGACGCGCTCCTCATCTGCACCCACACCATCGGCCAGCGCGCCAGCCCGGAGCTCATCAAGGCCTTCGTCGATCGCTTCGCGCCCCTGCCCCGCGTCTGCCTGGGGGTGCAGCTGCCCGGGGTGCTCAGCCTGCTCATGGACAACGAGACGGGCATGTACACGGCGGTCCGTCACCTGCTCACCGAGCACGCCCATCGACGTTTGGCGATCATCGCCGGGCCTGACGCCAATCCCGAGGCCCAGGCGCGCTACCAGGGCTATATGCGCGCTCTCGGCGAGAGCGGCCTGAACGTGGAGCCGCGATACGTAGTGCAGGGAGACTTCACGCGAGCCAGTGGCGCCCGCGCGGTGGCCGTGCTGTTCGACGAGCGAGGTCTGGGGCCGGGCGAGTTGGACGGCATCGTGTCCGCCAACGACCCCATGGCCTTGGGGGCGTTCGAGGAGCTCGATCGGCGGGGCGTGCGCGTGCCACGGGATCTGGCCGTCGTCGGCGTCGACGACCTGGAGATCGCACGCTACGCCCGCGTGCCACTGACGACGGTGCGCCAACCCGTGGTCGAGCAGGTTTCTCACGCCGTGCGGGTGCTCGCCGAAGCCCTGCGCGGCGCGGCCCTGCGTGAGCAGGCCATCACCTTCCAGACCGAATTCGTGCGTCGGCGCTCGTGTGGCTGTTCCGTGCGCGCACGCGAGCCGTTGCCCGCGTGGAGCACGCCCGGACGGGAAGACTTCGCCACCGCACTTCGCGCCCGCCGCGCCCAGGTCACGTCGGACCTGCGCCGGGCCGCCCACGGCGGTTTCGACTTCGTGCCCGAGGGCTGGGAGGGAACCCTCTTCGATTCCTTCTTGGACGAACTGGCCGATCCCCAGGGCGGACGCTTCGCCGCGTGCATGGACGACATCTGCGATGCCCTGTTGCGCCGACGGGCCAGCGCGGGCTCGGCGCAGGACGTGCTGATAGCCCTGCGCCGCGATGCCATGCGGTTTACGGTTGATCCGCAGGTCCGCGGTCGCATCGACACTCTGCTGGAGGATGCGTTGCTGCAGGCCGGCGATGCGGCGACGATTTCCGCCTCCCAGCGCCGGGTCGAGTTGGCCGACCTCATGGTCACCATGTCCGATGCCACGGCCGCCATGCTCGCGGCCCCCTCGGTGCACGCGCTGGCCGATGCGGCGGCCGAGCACCTGCCCCACCTGGGCATCGGGACCGCCCTCATCGCCTTGCCCCCCGAGCACGCGCAGGGCCAGGAATGGGAGACTGCCCTGCTCTTCACCGAGAGCGGCCGCCTGCACGCGCCCTTGCACTACCCGGCCGGGCAACTGGCACCGCCCAAGTTCCTCGACGGACGTTCGGTCATCGCCATGCCGCTGGGATTCCGGGGCGAGCAGTTGGGGGTTGCCCTGCTCGAGTGTGGTGCCATGGAGAGCATGCTCTACGAGGAGCTGCGCCTGGTGCTCAGCGCCGCCTTGAAGGGGGCCTTGCTCACGCGGGCCGTGGAACAGGCGCGCCTCAAGGTCGAGCTGCTGGCCAGCACGGATCCACTTACCGGGCTGTACAACCGGCGGCACCTGACCGGGCGCCTGCGCCAGGAATTCGCGCGCGCGCGCCGCAACGGCCGTAGCCTGAGCGTGGTGCTGGTCGATCTGGATGGCTTCAAGCAGGTCAATGATCTCCAGGGCCACGAAGCGGGGGATCGCGTTCTGACGACCGTGGCCAACCGACTGCGCGGCGGCGTGCGCGAAGTGGACATGGTGGCCCGCTTCGGCGGTGACGAGTTCGTCCTCGTGCTCCCGGAGACAGCGGCCGCTCAAGCCCGCACCGTCGCCCAGCGTATCCTGCGCTCGCTCCGCCACCCGCCGTCGGCTGACGACATCAAGGTCAGCGCCACCTTCGGGGTGGCCACCCACGGCACGATCAATCCGGCCAGCCACGAAGACGAGCTCCTCCGCCGCGCCGATCGGGCCCTGCTGGCCGCCAAACGCACCGGCAAGGCACGCGTGCTTCACGAGGACGATCTGCCCCTGACCGAGCCCGGCTGAAGCGGACGCTCGCGGGGCCCAGAGCAGCGAGGGCCGGGACGTCCGTTCGGGCGACGCAGGGAACCCGCACGCGCCTCGCTCGGACCGCGGGCTCGCGCGTCTCTGGCGCAGTCTCGGCAAGCCGCGCGGGCACACGCAGCACACGCAAGGCGCGACGACACGTCCCGGTTTGTCGCGCCATCGAACCGGCATGGCGATGCGGCTTCTCGAGAGTGTCGTTGTGGTTGCCCTGGCCATCACGGGGGGAGACATCGTGCTTGCACAAGAGTCAGCCCCATCGCCAACGCCCTCCAGTCCGGCCCCGCCGGCTTCCACGCCCGCACCCCCGGCTTCCACGCCCGCACCGGCCACAGCGCCGCCGGCCCCTCCTCCTTCGCTGCAACCGCCTGCGCTCTCCCCCAAGGCTGCAGCGCCCGCGGCAGCCAGCACAGGAGCAGGTGGCAGCCCGGGCACGGCATCCGACAAATTCCCCGCGGCCGTGTCAATCTACGCCCGTCGCGGACTCGTCGAATTCGAGGGCGGCATCCAGCTCAGCTATGTCACGGCGGGCGACACCTCGACCACGATCTTCACGCTGAGCCCCGCGGCGCGATACTTCGTGCTCGACGGTCTGGCTCTGGGCGGGCAGATGCAAGCCCGGGTCATCACCGACGGACCCAAGACGTTTAGCCTGATTCCTCAGGCCGAATACAACATCCGCCTGGACGACCGCCTCTTCCCCTACATCGGTCTGGGCTTGGGCTGGCAATACGTCGACACGCCCGAGGTCTCGTCGAGCTATTTCCTGTTCCAATTGGCCGGAGGCGTGAAGCTGACTTTTGGCGGCGGGCTGGTGGGCGTGGGAGTGGCCTTCCCCATCACCTTCTCCGATCCCCTGCAACTGGGTTTCGACATCGTCACCCGTTACGCCGTGTTTTTCTAATGAAGATCGTACGCGACATCCTCGTAGCCAAGAGCGGTGACATCGACGCCATCGGCCCTGAGGCCAGCGTGCTCCAGGCCCTGCGCGTGATGGCCGAGAGGGAAATTGGGGCCGTTCTGGTGCGCGACCCTTCGGGGCACGTGCACGGCCTCCTCTCGGAGCGCGACTACGCCCGCAAGGTGGTGCTGCTGGGCAAGACACCCAAGGACACCCGGGTCAGCGAGATCATGACGCCCGCGGCGCGGATGTATTGGGTGCGGCCCACCACACCCCTGGAGGAATGCCTGGCCCTCATGGGCGTGCGCCAGATCCGCCACCTGCCTGTGTTCGATGAGGGGCGCCTAGCCGGTTTGATTTCCATCGGTGACGTCGTCAACGCGTTGCTCGCGGAGAGACAGGACCTCATCGAGCAGCTCAGCGCGTACATCGCTGGCAGGGACTGACGCTGAGCCGCGCGTCCCGTAGAACGCGCGACCCTGACCGCCGGTGACGGCCCTGCGCGATGGCGGACAGCAGATCGACGCGAAGCCCGCGAAATCGACACACCCTCTCCCCGTTGCCGCTGCATGATGAAAGCAGATTGCGCGGAGGAGTCATCATGCCGAACCACACCCCCTTTCTCGGTCCCCTCGGGCTGGGTTTGTTGATCGCGGCTTGCAGTGCAAGCCCGGTCGCCGACAACGCGGGTGGAAGCGTTGGAAACGGGGGGAAGGGTGGAACGGGCGGCACGCTGCTTCCCGGTGCGACCGGCGGCACGATCCAAGGCACGCCCGGCGACACGGGTGGCGCGGTAGCCGCGCAGTGGCCGCCCAAAGACTTCATCAACGTGACCGATGCGGCGGTGGGCGCCTACGCCTTGGGCCCCGAGATCTCGGGGGGCGCCAGCGCGGGCGACATCAACGCCTCGGACCACTGCGCCGGCTTCTTCGGCGTCGTGCGTGACTTCAAAATGGGCACCAAGCCGGACGGGCACCCCGACTTCCAGACTCCCGATACCGGTCTGGATTTGGGCATCGTGGAGGAGACCCTCGGCTCCGATGGCAAGCCGATCTATGCCCACGACGAGACCCCGTCCACCACGGGCAAGGCCAACTTCGATCAATGGTACCGAGACGTGGAGGGCGTGAACCGGTCCTATGTCCTCGCGCTGCACCTGGTCGAGAGGGATGGGATCTCCACCTTCTCAGCCGTCAAGCCCAGCTACTTCTTCCCGTTGGATGGTCAGGGGTTCGGCGACCAGGACGAGAGGCACAACTTCAGCTTCAGCACTGAGATCCACACCTCGTTCAAGTACAGCGGCGGCGAGACCTTCGGTTTCGCGGGCGACGACGACGTGTGGGTCTTCATCGACAACAAGCTGGTCATCGATTTGGGCGGACGCCACGGCCAGGAAACCAGGTCCGTGGACATCGACAGC
The DNA here is from genome assembly GCA_023438785.1 of Pseudomonadota bacterium. GTDB lineage: Bacteria > Myxococcota_A > Polyangia > Fen-1088 > Fen-1088 > Fen-1137. The sequence goes on along the minus strand of JAEXQJ010000237.1, from coordinate 5,038 downwards.
CTGGGGCTGCAGCCCGGAAACATCTATGACTTGGCCGTCTTCCACGCTGAGCGCCACACCAGCGAATCGAATTTCCAGATCCAGACCACGATGGCCTTCACCGACTGCGGCCAGATCAACGGCATCGTGTACTGATCAGAATCCTCTTTGACGCTCCGGTCGAACGTCCGCCGCCGCGGGCGCAGGTCGGCCGGGGCGGTCCGTGACCTGCGATCCCCGGCCTGCCCGCAGCATCAGACTGTAGCCAGCGGCAACCGGAGCGGGAGATGACGGCCAAGAGCGTGGTGCGGCAATACCTGCAGCAGAAGACGCTCCTGGCGTGCGAGCTGTCCGACGACACCTCGTTCTTGAATCTGGGCGTTACGGATTCGGCGGGGCTCATGGAGTTGGTGGTCGTCGTGGAGGATGCGTTTCAGATCGAAGTGGAGGACAACGAGGTTCGTCCGGAAAACTTCGGCACGCTGAACGCCATCCAGGCCTTCGTCGAGCGCAAGCTGTCCTCGCCCCGCCGAGCGCTGGGATGATGGGCCCGGTTCGCATCACCTCCGCCCTACCCCTCGCCCATCGCGACGAGTTGGAGCGCATCACCTTCTTCAATCCCGAACAGAACCGGGTGGCCAAGCCGCTGCTCCAGTCGGTTCATCGCTACGGCGTCCCCAAGATCGTGGAGGACGGCCTCAACCTGCGCTTCTCGGTGCGTGACTTCGGCCAGGTGCAGAGTCTGTACGCCCTGGATGACCAAGACGGCGAGGCGCGGCTGGTGGGCGTGGCCCTCTTCGTGCGCGAATCCCTGGAGTGCCTCCTGGTGCTGCACCTGGCCGTCCACGAGGAGTACACGGCCAACGGTTCCAGGGCCGAGTTGTGGGTCACGCCGCGCTTGATGGCCGCCGTGCGAGCCCTGGCCCTGCGCATCCGCGGCGTGCGTTGGGTCCGTTTCCTCTACCCGCGCCGAACGAGGCTGCCCATCCGCAGACCACACGCAAGCGGGCCCCCAAACGCCGCCTAGCGCACGGCGACTGGGACCGGGCGCACACAGAAGCACCGCATCCGAGGTGCCCAATGGCCAATTAAGGCACGGCGTCACGGGTCCCCCTATGGTGACTCGCGCCAAGAGTGGCTATCTTTGACCTGCGGATCTCAGGGTGGGCCGCCTGGAGGGCGCCAGAGTTCCGCATTTCTGGCCTGCCTGGTGCTTGGCTTTTCCCACCGCATGGAGCCGAGCGGTTCTCAAGGTGAACATGTCAATACTCTGCAGATCCATTCGTCTGTTGCTCGGCAGCAGCGCACTGCTCTTCGCGCTGTGGGGATGCAACTCCCATCCGCTGGTCGGGTACCCGCCCGAAGTCTGGGGTGGCGGCAAGGTGTCCGGGGGAGAGCCCCAGCCTCCGGGGACGGGCGGGACTGGCGGACAAGACATCGGTCCCAGTCCCTTCGCGGGCAGCGGTGGCAACAAGGACGCCGGCGTTCCGGTGGACACGCGCCCGCCGCCCACCGAGGAGGACTACGCCTGCCCGGCGGGGACGGTGCGCATGCACGTGCGCGACATCTGGTCCAAGGCCGTGGACCCCACCTTGGGCACCATCACCAAGCTGCAGGGCATCCTCATCATCGACACCAGCGGCGGCTGGATGCAGTACGGCGGCCGACAGGAGACGGCCAACTGCGATTGGTACTCGGTCTGCGTGCCCCCGAACTCGCTCACCAAGTTCCAAATCAAGCCCCTGGGCGACGATTCGTGTCCCACGGGCAACGCCTCGGGCGACTTCAACGCCTCCTCGCTCACCGGCAAGCCGGACGTCTACCTCGAATACACGGGAGCGAGCGGCGGCCTGGCCACGGACTACCAAAGCGCCAGCGTCGGCACGGGCAAGTTCCAGCTCACCAACGACAAGACCGCTCTGGTCCATCCCGCGTGCGAGAAGGGACAGCCGGATCAGACCATCCCCGATGGCTTCACCAAGCTGCACTTCCGTTGGCCCTGGGCTGACCCGGCGGTCACCGGGTATCCCGGATCGGGCTGCGGCGAAGAGAAACTCGGCTATGCCACGCCTCCCTATCCAAGCAGCCTCAAGGTCACGGGCGCGGGTTGCGAGATGCAGGCCTTTTTGGAATTCCAGGACAGCAGCTGCCCCTGGTACACGGTGCTCATCCCCAACAGCAAGTGGAGCACGGACGCGTCCAAGCCGACCCGGATCACATTCCGCTACGCCAACGACAGCGTGGGGCTGTGGACACCCGATCTGCCGCTGCCCGCGCGCAAGGCCAACGAATACTGGGTGGGCTACGCGGGCGCGCCCGACAACACCGAGGCCTCCATTCCCAAGTGCATGGACTGGTCGCAGAACCCAGGCTCGTTCTTCTTCTATACGGCCAACCCCGGCCCGGGCTACGAGCACTGCGGCGGCGGCGAGACCACCAATCTGGATCCGTGCAACCCCGCGGTGCCCGAGGGCTTCCACACCGTGCACTTCCGCTATCTCTGGGCGGGACAGAAGACCTTCACCTTCTTCCCCAAGCCCGACCTCATGCCCGAGTGGATCGAGCTCGAGGTGACGAGCAACAAGGTGATCTGCTTCCGCGAGCAGGATCGCCCCTGGTACAACTGCCCTGTCCCGGACGAGTTCTTCAAGGCGGGCGCCACGTGGCGCGCGGTCGACAAGACCCACAACCCCGAGTGGAACACGGTGGCCCCCCGCCCGTTCCCGGAAACGCCGGGCGACTACTGGATTCGCTGGGACTACGGCAAGCCTGACATTCCTCCCACCAGCCGCTTCAAGGTCTTCGACTACTACCCGGACAGCGCCATGGGCGACTGGTCGGCCACGGCGAACTGGAACGACGACATGTGCGCGGCGAAACCGCCGGCCACTCCGGTCACGGTGGGATATGGCTACGGCGGCTGGTTCCCCTACGCCAAGACCAAGTACCTGTACCCGAACGGTGGCTCGCTGGCCTACGCCTACAGCGAAGTGGGCAAGCTGCAGGACCTGCTCAACTTCTTCGTGTTCCAGCGCTACGAGATCTGGCGCGAGAACTACGTGGTCACGGACGACATTAGCTGCAACACCGACCCCAACAATGCCACCGCACGCGTGGCCACCGATCCGGGTCCGACGGTGAGCGAGGGTCAGGGCTATGGCATGGCCATCTCCGCCGCTATCGGTGACAAGCCCACCTTCATCAAGCTGTGGAACTTCACCCGTCACTTCCTGTCCCAGTCTTCCAAGAAGTACTGCGGCGGCCTGATGGGCTGGATCTTCAAGGGCACGTGCCGCGAGTTGGACGCCACCTGTAATCCCGACAATCCGGCCGACGGCTGCGGGGGCGATACGGACAGCGCCTTCGACGGCGACGTGGATATCGCCATCGGCCTGCTCTTCGCCGCCCGCCAGTGGCCCGAATTCATGGACGCGGCCGTGGATTGGATCACGAAGATGGAGTGCGAGGTCAACGACAAGTACGACGGCAAGTGGAACTACCCCGCGCCCGGCGATACCTGGGACAAGAACTGCCAGTTCTACCCCGACCAGCCCTGCGGCTACTCGCCGGGCCAGTTGGGCACCATGAACATGGGCTACAACCCGCCGGGCTACTTCCGCGCTTTTGGAGACTTCTTGGCGAAGCACACCAAGGACGGCGATGGCGAGCGACACCGCGCCTTCTGGTACAAGACGGCGGAGAGCATGTACGAGATGTTCGAACGCTGCTACGACCAGCCGGACGTGCATCCGGGCCTGGTCAGCGATTGGGGCACCTACGACGGCCCCTGCTCCAAGTCGGGCGGCAACTACGACTGGTCGCGCGCCCTGTGGCGCACGGGCATCGACGCGGCCTGGTTCGGCAACAACAAAGACCTGCCCGAGAACAAGCCCGGCTCGTCGTCGCACTACCCCAGCAAGTCGCGCATGCAGGCCAAGATCGACAACACGCAGGGCTACTACAGCGACTTCTACAAGGACAATCCGCCCGAGCCCAACGCCAACCGCTTCTCCACCATCTGTCAGGAGTTGAAGCCGGACGGCAAGACCAAGAACTGCGATCCGGCCTACGGCCACAACTCGTACTTCGTGAACACCGCCATGTGCTCGTACGTGAGCTCGTTCAACAACGACGGCAAGACGACCCTCGACATCCGCCGCGAGGCCATCGAGGAGGCGGTGTCGACGACGGTGGAGAACGACCGCTACTACCAGGAATCGATCGGCGTGTACTCCATGCTGTTCTTGTCAGGCAACTTCCCCAACCCGATGTCCTCCGAGCTCGACAATTGAGAACCTGAAGGGCTCACGAGCGGCCAGGGTGGCCTATCCCCCTGGCCGCTTTTCGTTGGTGCGCCCTACCGGGGGCGCAGATCGAGCACCGTGATCTCCGGCCGCACGCCGAAGCGGAACGGAAAACTGCGCTCCACGCCGATCCCCGGCGTCACGTAGACCTGCATGTGCCCCACCTGATACGCCCCCCGCACGAAATCGCGGCCCTGGCGCCCCACGCTGAGTAAAGCGCCCCACAAGGGCACGGCGAGCTGCCCGCCGTGCGTGTCGCCGCACAGGTACACATCGACGCCCGCCTCGGCGGCCGGATGGACGTAGTCGTTGGCGTGGTACAGCAGGATGGCTGGTCCTTCTCCCGCGGGCGGCCTCGGCACTACCTCGCGCGGCGACCACGCATCGACAAAGGCGTGGCCGCCCACGCGCAGCTGATTGGGGCCCGCCGAGATGGAGTGCCAGCCGCGCTTCAGTTCGCGAAACCCCGTGCCGCCGAACAGATCGATGTCGCCCCAGAACCAGACATCCCAGTTCCCGCGAATGGCCAGCTTGGCGTAGCGGGCCCGCATGGCCGTCAACGCCGCCCGCAGGTGGGGCGCACGCTCGGCCGCGTTGAGGCCATCGCCCAGGAAGATGAGCACGTCCGGTTCCAGATGGTTGATCCGCTCGGCCAATTCGTCGTCCACGTCGAAGCGGCTGTCGCTGTGCGTGTCCGAGAACAGCACCATGCGCAGGGGAGCCCGCAGCCCCGGCACGTCCAGCCGCTCCTGGCG
>JAEXQJ010000234.1 GCA_023438785.1 Pseudomonadota bacterium | reverse complement strand
GGGCCTGTTGGCGCTGTCGGCCGCGCCCTTGTTCGACCACCAGGGCAAGACAGCCGGGGCGGTGTGCGTGTTCCGCGACGTGAGCGGCGAGCGCGAGTTGCTCGCCGGGATTCAGCGCGCCCACCAGGCCAAGAACCTGTTTCTGGCCAATGTGTCGCACGAGATCCGCACCCCGCTGAATGCCATCCTGGGGTTCTCACAGCTCCTGCTGAACGATCCGGCCGTCGATGTGCGCCACCGCCAACACCTGGACAGCATCACCCGCAGCGGCGAGCACTTATTGGCGCTCATCAACGACATCCTGCAGATGTCGAAGATCGAAGCGGGCCGGACGTCTCCCATAAGCGCGCTCTTCGATCTGCGTGACTTGGTGTCCGACTTGGCGGCCATCTTTCGCCTGCGCACCAATACCAAGGGCTTGTTGTTCCACGTGGACATTGCGGAGGATCTGCCGTGCACGGTGGTGGGCGACGGAAACAAGCTGCGCCAGATCCTTTCCAACTTGCTCAGCAACGCCATCAAGTTCACGGAACGTGGCCAGGTGGTGTGGCGCCTGCGCTGGTTGCCCGCGGCGACCGGCGAGGCGCGACTTCTGTCCGAGGTGGAGGACTCGGGACCAGGCATCCCCGCGGCGGATTTGGGGCGCATCTTCAAGGCGTTCGAGCAGACCGCCTCGGGAGCGCGGGCTGCCGGAGGGACGGGACTGGGGCTGGCCATCAGCCGGGAATTCGCTCGCATGATGGGTGGCGACGTCACGGTCGAGACCGAGCTCGGCAAAGGAAGCTGCTTCCGCATGGAGGTGCGCATCAGGGCGGCCGCGCCGGAGGATGCGGGGCTGTTGGAGCGGCGGCGAAGGCGTGAGGGCAGCGGCGCCGGTGAGGGCGAATCGCCTTACACGTTCAGCCCGACCATGGAGACGGCGCTGGGGGCGGTCCCCAACCACCTGACCCGCGATCTCCGGGAGGCGACCACGGCGGGCGATTACGACCGCATGCTGGGGGTGATCGAGCGCATCTCCCTGTGCAATGCCCACGTCGGACGCCGCCTGCGCATCCTGGCCGATGCTTTTCAGTACCAGCAACTTCTGGACCTCTTGCCTCGGGAGCCCACCCATGAGGGATGAGTCTGACCCGTCGTCGCCCGCCACCATCCTGGTCGTGGATGACACGCCCGAGAACCTGCGCGTTCTGCTCGAATTGCTCAAGGCGGAGGGATACAAAGCGCGCGCCGTCCCGAGCGGGAAACTGGCCCTGCAGGCCGCGGCCAGCGAGCCACCCGACTTGATTCTGCTCGACATCATGATGCCCGGCATGGATGGATACGAGGTTTGCCGGCATCTGAAGCAGGATCCGGCCCTGCGCGAGATTCCGGTGGTGTTTCTCTCGGCGCTCGACGGCACGGAGAACAAGGTGCGCGCCTTCGAGGTGGGCGGCGTGGACTACGTCATCAAGCCCTTCCAGTTCGACGAGGTTCGCGCGCGTGTGGAGACGCACCTGCGCCTGCGCCGCCTGCAGTTGTTGCTCGCGGCCCAGAATCGGCGTTTGCAGGAACTGGTCGCCGAGCAGGTGCGCGAGATCTCGGATTCGCAGATGGCCACCATCTTCGCCTTGGCCAAGCTGGCCGAATCACGCGACAAGGGCACGGGCCAGCACATCGAGCGGGTCCAGATCTACTGTCGCCTGATCGCGAGCCACTTGCGCGAGAACCCGAGCTACGCGGACGTCATCAACGACGCGTTCGTGGAGAACATCTTCCGGGCCAGCTCGTTGCATGACATCGGCAAGGTGGCCATCCGTGATGGTGTGTTGCTCAAGCCGGGGCCGCTGACCGAAGACGAATTCGACGAGATGAAATCCCACACCACGCTGGGGGCGCGCACCCTCCAAAAGGTACAACGCGCCTATCCGGGGAACGCCTTCCTGCGCATGGGAATCGAGATCGCGCTGTCACATCACGAGCGCTGGGACGGCACGGGCTATCCGCACGGGCTGGCCGGGGCGCAGATCCCCCTGTCCGCGCGAATCATGGCCGTTGCCGACTCCTACGACGCGGCTCGTTCGCGACGGTTCTACAAGCCGGCCTTGCCGCACGAGGAGTGCTGCGCCGCCATCCTCCGGCGCGCGGGCACCTTCCTGGATCCGGACGTGGTGCAGGCCTTCACGCGCGCTGAGGTCGAGTTCCGCGCCGTGGCGGATTCTCTGGACGAGTAGCCCGGGCGCTCTCGTTCAGGCGTACTTCCGGGTCAGGGCGTCGGAGAGCGCGTACAGGCGGTCGCGGGCTTGGCGGCGCTCGGGGCTGGCCTCGAACCGGTCGAGCCCATGCCCCAACTGGGTCAGCAACGCGGGGGGCAGGCACCGCTGGACCAGCGGAAAGAGGATGCCGTCCTCCTCGCGGATGTGAGAACGCATGAACAGAGCGTACGACCGCGCCTCGCGGATGGCGTCCTGCACGTGATCAGCCGACCACGAGCCCTGTCGCGAGACCAATTCGTTCAGCCGCAAGAGGTAGCGTCGTCCTGTCTCGTGCTCCGAGAGCAGGGACTTGACCACCTCGTCGTTGTCCGGAAGGTGAGCGTCGGTCACGGCGGCGAAGAGAACGCTCTCCTCCTTGGCGTGATGCTCGTGCTCGGCAAACTCCCGGAAGAAGGAGACGAAACTGGCCAAGTCGGCTCGGACGGCGTCGGGGGTCGGACTGGTCTGCAGGGACGCGACGCATCTCTCGAAGGCGTCCAGAGTCCGGCGGATCAGGTCGTGTTCTGCAACCAGTCGGGCAATGCTGTCCATGGCGGCTCCTGGCAAGGTTGGAATCGAAAGAGTCACTCGCCGCGCAGGCGGTACACCAGCTCGTCCTGCTCATCGGCGGCAAGGGCCCAGTCGGAGATGGGGTGAACCGTCTGTTCCTCCTCGTGTTGGTGTTGGCCGAGCAGCCGCTGCGTCTCCTGCCAGCGCGCGGCCCATTTGCCGTCCCGGTCCTGGATGGAGCGGCTCAGTTGTTGAACCAGCGTGCGGAGAGCGTCGTGCTCCAGCAGCATGCGGTCCACCGGCTGCGCCGCCGCGTTGGTCATGTGTCGCAGCGCCGGCAAAAGCAGCTCCTCCTCGGCTCCCATGTGCCGCACCAGCGCCGCGCCGAAACGGGCACAAAGCCCCGCTGCCGCCTCGAAGGATCCCGCCTGCAGCAAAGCCCCGAGCTCAACCAGTTGGCTCTCCAGCCGCGCGTGGTCCGCGGCCAGGGCGGTCGCTACGATGCCGGCTGGGGCCGCCCTGGCCACGCGCATCTCGGCCCGGTAGCAGCCCGGCGTGGTGGCCGAGACCACGCAGTGGAACTCGCCCTTGTGCGCCTCTTCGAAGGCACCCAGGAGCGGCTTGGGATCCCGGTCCGTGACCAGAAACACCGTGTGGCCCGTGCGCAGGAGATCGAGCGCTTCCGCGAGAGCATCGCGGCGCTCCTCCGCGGACATGCGCCGTACGTCGATCTCGAAAGCGCCTGACCGTTCCGGCCCACTCATATCTTGGCCCTACATCGTCGACAACGCGCTGGCAAGGCGACCTTGCTTGTTTCGTGGCGTTTGTTACTGAAACACTGCAACGCAGTGAAGGCGGCCCAGGCCCGACGGGCTCCGCGGGCTTTCGTACTCCGCGAGGCGCTATTATGAACCTGTGGCCGGTCCCAGACGACGCCCTCCTCAGGTCCCCGGCGCCTCTGCCGCGGGGCCGAGCTGCGACGAAGAGGACCGCCGCATCTTCGAGGCAGCCATGAAGGACGTGCGACCTCTGCCGCCCGGCTCCTCGCGGGTCGTCCCCGACTGGGAGGCGGCCGGGCCCGCTGCCCCGAAGCGGCCACCGGCACAGGCGGTGCCGGAGCCCTTCAGCGTCGGGGAAACCGAGGACGGCGTCTCGGGGGCGGCGCCAGGAGTGGCGCACGATCTCGTGCGTGCGCTAACCCGGGGTGACGTAGCGCCGGAGGCCCAGCTGGATCTGCACCATCAGTCAGCCGAGGTGGCGGCCCACAGCGTGCAGCGGTTCATCGAGGCGTCCGCGGCGCGCCGACGCCGATGCGTCTTGCTCATTCACGGCAGAGGAAATCGCTCGGGACCAGGGGGCCCCGTGCTGCGCGACGTGGTCATCAAGCAGCTGCGGCAGCGACCGGTGGCCGACCGGGTGCTGGCCTTCGTCTCGGCGCCGCCGCGGCACGGCGGGGCCGGGGGCTTGCTGGTCCTGCTGCGCCGGAAGCTTTGATCAGATCTTGCCGCCGGTCAGGCTCAGGCTGCTCTTGCGCGTGCGGCTCTCATTGGCGGCGGTGACCCGAATGCCGGCGCTGTCCACGACGGGGCAGCGGGCCTCGCAGGTGCCGCAGCCCGTGCAGTGGTCTAGATCCACGTAGGGCATCTTGATCGTCTTCTGCGTGCCGTCGCGGGTGATGACGGTCTCCATCTTGAAATAGATGGCCTTGGGCGAGGTGGGGCAGACCTCTTCGCACACGATGCACTCGCGTTGATAGCCCCAGGGCAGGCAACGTCCCTTGTCGAAGCGGGCCGAGCCGATGCGCACGGGTGCCTGCTCGGGCATGTGACCGACCTTCTCTTGCAGCGTCAACGGGCCAATGGCCCCGGTTGGACACACCTGGCCGCACAGGGTGCAGCTATGCTCGCAGTAGCCGGCGCGCGGGATCAGGATGGGCGTCCACACGCCTTCCAGGCCTGCCTCGGTGAAGGCGGGCTGCAGGCCTCCGGTCGGGCAGACCTTCATGCAGGCATCGCACTTCAGGCAGCGTTGCAGGAATTCCTCTTCCGCGAGCGCGCCCGGCGGTCGGATGCGGCCCGGATGGGGGCGCGGGTTGACCCCGTCGGAGGCGCGCATGAACGGCACGGCCACCGCACCGGCCACGCCGGCGGCCAGCCACTTGCGCCGCACCAGATCGGTGCGGTTGCTTGAGAGCTGCACGGGCGGCAGGAACTTGGTGCGGATGGCATCGTGGGGGCAGCGCTCGACGCAGTTGAGGCACACCATGCATTCGGTGGCGCGCAGCGTGCCCTGGGGATCGGCCGCGCCCTGGCACTCGGCGCCGCACAGACCGCAATCGCGGCAGCGCTCGGGATCCTTGCTGATGCGGAAGACGGAGAACTTGGCCAACACGCCCAGCAAGGCGCCCAGCGGGCAGAGCACACGGCAATAGAAACGCGGATAGATGAGGTTGAGGGCCAGGGCGCCGAAGAAGACCAAGGTGATGAGGGTGGCCCACTGGAAGTGGCGCTCGGCCTGGTAGAAACCGAAGCTGGCGTTGCCCACCACGGGCATCACCGAGGTGGCCAGGCCGCGCCACATGGAGGCGATCGGATCGAGCCAGCCGATCTGAACGCTGCCCAGGGCCGCCATGCCCAGCATGACCGCCAGGACGCCGTACTTGATCCTCTGCGATGGGCGGTGGGCGTGCTGCGCGATCCGCTCGGGGACGCGGCGCTTGCGCCTCAGGTAGCCCAGAGCGTGATGCAGGGTCCCCATGGGGCACATCCAGGAGCAGAAGAAGCGCCCCAGGAATAGCGTGGCCACGATGAGCACCAGTGCCCAGCCAAGACCGTGGTGGAAGGATCGCGTGGCCAGCGTGGTGGACAGGGCGACCAAGGGATCGACGCGAAGGAACCACTCCACGTCGTAGCCGCGCACGAGGCCCGCCGTGGTCACGAAGACCAAGTACAGGAAGGAACCAAGGAAAGTGAGCTGCCAGGCGCGACGCAGCCAGCGAAACATGGCTAGCCTCCCAACTCCACGAGCTTGAGGCTGTGCCAGTCGGGCGTGCCCAGGCCGGCCTTCATGCCCTCGATGATGAAGCCCACCTGCCTGGGGTCGAGGCCCAGCAGCGTGGCGCCGAAGGCATCCAGGGCCACTTCGTCCGTGCCCGCGGCCACCGTGTCCATCGGCCTGACGTCAGCCAGGTTGCCGCCGGTCGGCCCGTTGGCCAGCAAGATGCGCGTGGCATCCAGTACGGTCAGCGTGGGCTTCATCATGACTGCCAGATCCACGATGGAGCGGTGGATGTCCTGGTGCAGTTTCACGCGCTGGCCTCCCAGCACGCCGTACCAGTTCTTGAGCGCCATGGTGGCCCCTGAAAGGCTGTGCTGCTTGACCAGCGGCACGTTAATCACGCGGTCCGCCTCCACGAAGGGGAACAGCACGTCTCCGGTCTGCAGGAGATGTCCCGATACGTCTACTTCGCGAAAGGCCGCGGCATCGGGGCGCACCAGGGTGGCCCCCGCGGCCCCCGCGGCTTTCTCGATGCCCGAGCGCGCGAAGCACTGCTCGGGCGTGTTCACCGAGACGTCGGTCACCCACACCTTGCTTGCCCCCGCGGCCACCACCATGCGCACCACCTCGGCCACCACGTCGGGGTTGGTGTTGGCGGCCTGCTCGGGCAAGCGATTCCAGCCGATGTTGGGTTTGATGACCACGCGCTCGCCCCGGCGTACGAAGCGGCCCATGCCGCCCAAAGCCTCGACCGCCCGCCGCGCATTGGCCGCCGGATCGGGGCCGCGGGCGATGGCCATGTCGTTGGCCCCCGCGGGCTTGTCAGCGCGGTGATCGCGGATGCGTGGCAGGGTCTTGGCCTTGCGACCTTCGGCGCGATCGCGCAGCGAGAGACCCAGGGCCACCGAGCCCACCGCCACGGCCGTGGTCACACCCAGGCGAAGCACGCCACGCCGGCCCACGCCGGCCGGCTCTTTCGGGGGCTCACCGGAGTGGCGCAATCGCGATTCGGGCACCAGATCGTTGCGTGGCTCGTCGCCGCTCATCGGATCTTCCCTTTCAGGGCCTTGGCCAGACCGGGCAGGGCGGCCTCGGCCTGCGCATCGAACGCAGTCAGCTTCACGTAATAGCGCCTGGCATGGAAGATGAACGACATGGGGCCAGAGATGGCCTCGGGGAATCCGTCAACGGTCTTGGCCGTGGGCGACTTCTCCGCATCGAACATCGATCGGGCATTGGCCGCATCGGCCATGTCGTAGATATCGCAGACCAGATCGCTGCCCGCCAAGGTCAGCTCGCCGGCGGCCAATCTGCGGAAGTGGCGTTGCAGGAAGATGGGCGCCGCGCCGTCGATGTAATCGAAGAGGCTTTTCTCGTCGTAAAGCGTCGGCTTGGCCTTCAGCTTGGCGCCGCCCATGTCCCCCTGGAACAACGCCAGCAGCGCGGCGTCCGCATCGGCGGGGGGTGCGGCGGCCGTCCTGGACGGCACGGCGGCCGGTGCCCTGTGGCCCTGCCACACCATCCAGCCAATGAAGGAAGAGGGCAGGAGTGCGAGCACGACGAAGACGGTGATACGCACGCGCGGGAGCCTAGGTGGCGCCGCGGCCCGGATCAAGGGAGCGGGGAACAGCCGCGACGAGCCCGGAATGACCTTCAGCCGTCCGTGGCCACTCTTCGCCCGCGTCCGGGGAGCAGCCCGCTAGGCCGGCCACGGACGCCGCTGTGGCCGTCTTGGCAGCATCAGTCAGGGGCTCGCGGTGCGTCCGTCCTTCACACTCGGGCATGCGGCATCTCTAGCCCCGGGCACGTCCGCATGCGTCACTCTGGTACAGTCCCAACGCCGATGCCGGGCCGACCGTACAGGCGAGGCCCCTTTTTTCCGAGGAGGCGAGCATGAAATCCATCTCCCGACGCGGTTTCGTGGGCGGGTCCATCGCGACGGTTGCCGCCTTGAGGTGGGGCCACGTGTGGGCCGCGGGCGAGCCCGACATCGTCGATGTTTCGGGCAGCGACCCCCAAAGGATGGTGGCCGCCGCGCTCGCCGCCCTGGGCGGGATCAGCAGGTTCGTGAAGAAGGGCGACTTCGTAGTCATCAAGCCCAATGCCGCCTTCGCCAACCCCGAGGCGTGGGGCACAACCACGCACCCGCAGACCGTGGTGGCCGTGGCCAAGGCCTGCCTGGACGCCAAAGCCAAGGGCGTCCTCATCCTCGAGTACCCGCAGGGCAAAGGCGAGATGTGTCTCAAGCGCTGTGGGCTGATGGGCGCGCTGGCCGCGGTGCCGGCTGTACAGGTCAAGCTGCTTTCGAGCCCGGGCGACTTCCAGAAGACCACCGTGAAGGACGGCGTGTCGCTCAAGAGCGTGGAGGTGGCCAAGAGCCTGCTTTCGGCCGACGTGTTCATCAACATCCCCGCCGCCAAGTCGCATCTCCAGACGGGCGTGTCCTTGGGGCTGAAGAATCACATGGGACTCATTTGGGACCGCCAAGCCTTTCACACCACGCTGGATCTCAATCAGGCGCTGGCTGATCTGGGCCGGGTCATCAGGCCGCACCTGACCATCCTGGATGCCACCCGGGCGCTGCTGACCAATGGGCCGGCGGGGCCGGGCGAAACGGTCACGCCGGGGCGGCTGGTGGCAGGGACCAAGGTGGCCTCGGTGGACGCGTACGGTTTGACGGTGGCCAAGTTCAACCACAAGAGCATGACGCCGGCTGACGCAAAACACATCGAGCTGGCGGGCAAGGCCGGCCTGGGCCAGGTCGACGTGGCCAAACTGAGGGTGAAGAAGGTCTCTGCCTAGGCCGACCGAACCGTTCGGAGCGGCTTCGACCCGTGGGGGGCGCCCGAGAACGGAGTGATTCACAGCCGGCGCGACAGGTTTTTCCTCAGCGGCGGTCGATTCCGGCGCTGATTGCTTGACTTGTGCCCCTTGGCCCAGGCATACATTCGCCCTCGATTGGTTCTGCGCCCGTAGCTCAACTGGATAGAGCACCGGCCTACGAAGCCGGGGGTTAGGTGTTCGACTCACCTCGGGCGCGCAGCAACAACTGAATTCTCCGCACCGGGCAAGAGGGTGATTCGGGTGATCTCGGCCCGGGTTCCCAGCCGCATCGGAGGTCCCCAGTAGCCCGTGCCGGGGCTGACGTAGAGCAGGCTGCGGCCCACCTTGTGGACGCCTTCAATGAAGGGCTGCTGCAGCCGCACGAGGTAGTTGAAAGGCCAGATCTGGCCGCCGTGGGTGTGCCCCGAGAGGACGAGGGATGCACCGAGCCGGGATGCGGGAATGGCCGCTCTGGGCTGGTGCGTGAGCAGAATGACGGGCTTGTCCGGGGCTCGGCCACCCAGGGCGCGGCCCAGGTCGGGACCGTGTTCGGCGTCCACGCTGGCCGCATTCCAGTCATCGATCCCGGCCAAGTCCAGCGTCTCACCGTCCCCGACCGCCACCCTCTCGTTGCGCAGGACGCGAATGCCCAGGCGCTCAAGCTCGGGCAGCCATTCGCGCACCCCCGAGTAGTACTCGTGATTGCCGGTGACCATGAACACGCCCCAGGGCGCCCTCAGCTCGGCCAGGGGCGCCATGTCGCCGTGGATGGCCCCGAAGCGGCCCTCGACCAAATCGCCCGTGATCACGATCAGGTCGGGATGCAGTTCGTTGGTGCGGCGGACCACCTCGTCGGTCGAGCGATGGCTCTTCTCTGCGCCCACGTGCATGTCCGTGAGCTGCACGATAGTCCGTCCTGCCAAAGCCGGCGGCAGCCCCGCGATGGTGACGCGTAGCTCGCGAACCAGGGGCGTGCGCATGCCCTGGATCACGGCCCAGCCGCCCACCAAGGCCGTGACCGCGACGGAGGCCACGGCCAGCCCGCGGGTAAGTGAGAGCCACTTCGCGGCGTCCAGCCGGTGGTCTGGTCTGAACAGAGCGGCCAGGGCCACCACTCCGCGCACCAGATCCGTGGCGAGCAGCGTGGAGAGGAGCAGGAGCATGAGACCGAGCCAGACGTGACCAGGCCAGGACAGGATCCCTGCCCATGGCCGGCCCACGACCCGCGCGGCCAAGAGCGAGAGCGGAACCAGGATGGCGAGCCCGACACACAGGCCCGTGCACCAGGTCCGGAACGGAGAATTGAGCTGGGTTTGCCGCACGAGCCGGAGCCAGAAATAGCCGTGAACCGCGGCCAGAATGCCCAAGGCAACGGCGAGGAATGTGACGAAACGGGTGAGCAGGGGGACCTCCGTTCGCTCTCTACGATGCGACGAAGGCCGGCCTCGCGCCAGGCCGGCGGCCGGGGGCCTTGGCCACACCGTGCCCGCCAGGCACAGGCTCGAGGCCGCGGCTGGAGGCCGATCCGTGTCCGACGACACACCCGGGGCATCGGCGTCAGGGTCGGATGTGGGTTTTTGAACGATTGCAGCGAAACCGCGGTCTTTTCAGTTGGCATCAAGGTTGCTTGAGCACGGTGCGAAACACAGGAGGTCGCATGAACGCCTTCGCTTCTCTTCAATCGGAATCCCTGGTTCAGCCCCGTGAGACCGGCATTCACCCCGCCCTGAGCGCCTTGCGGACCTCTCCCTGGTTTTCGAGCTACCCGGCTCAGGCTTTGTCGTCGCTTTCGGCGCACGCCTCTTTGCGTTCCTACGGTCCTCGCCAGCAGGTTGCGATCGAGGGGCGCTGGGCCGGCGCCGCCATCCTGGTGGTCAAGGGCTGCATCCGCGCGGTCCGCCGCACCGAAGGAACCCGCGAGTTGACGCTGGAGACGTTTCGTCCCGGGGAGCTCCTGGTGGACGGCCTGGCGGACGCGAACGGTCCTCTGAATCACGACGGCCTGGTTGCCGCTGAGACGAGTCTCCTGATGTTTCTGCCTCGCGAGGACTTTCTGCAGTTCCTTTCAGCCGTGCCGGCTGCAGGGCTCGCGCTCCTGGCCGACTTCGAGCGCCGCCTCGGTCGTGTGAAGTCACTGGCAACTGGGTTGGCAATGTCCGATGTGGAAAGCCGCCTTTGGCGCCTGCTCCTGAACATGGCCCGCGACGAAGGTCAGCCCTGCGTGAACGGCATGGTCATCCAGCGCTCGCCCACCCAGCAGGACTTGGCCAGTCGAATCGGCGCCTGTCGCGAGACCGTGTCTCGCCTGGTGGCCGAGTTGGCTCGTCGCGATGTCGTGGTCCTCGATGGGCGCCGCCTGACTCTGACGCCGCGGTTCTTCGAGATGGCTCAGTCCTCGGGGATGGCCTGAGCCCGTGGCGGAGCCCGCGCTCCGCCATCTTTCGAGTCGGACTGCAGCCGCGAGTTCGTCTGTTTTGGTGAAAACTGTTGAATTTGCACCCGAGATCGACGCTATACAGGCCGGGTGAGAACCGGAGGCGCCCCCACCCGACCCGGCGATGGCGAACGTATGACGCTCGGCGGCCAATCTGTCCATCTGGAGCGGCCTGTCACGCCGGCGTCCGCTGTGGAGGGTGACCTGTCCCGCATGTCGGGCCGGGCGTGGCGGAAGCTGCCCGAGTGCTGTCCGTGGTGCCGCGAAAACGGGCGGGGCGATCGCTAGCCATGGCCGAGAACGGGAGCCCACCCGGGCCTGGCGACTCGGACGCGGCCAAGCTGCATCCGGTGGAGGAGCAGGCGGTTCGGCTCGTGAGCCGACTCTTCGAGCCGTTCCTCAAAGCCATCTCCATTTTCGGCGAGCACATCATTCTGCTCGGCCGGGCCTTCGCTTGGGTCATCCGGCGCCCCTTCCGAGGTCGCCTGTACCTGGAGCACATGGAGTTCATCGGCGTGGGCTCGCTGCCCATCATCATGCTGGTGGGCTTCTTCACGGGCGCCGTTTCGGCCCTGCAAGGGGTGATGGCCCTGTCCATGTTTCAGCAGGAGCGCTGGGTGGGCTTCGGCATCGGCGTCAGCTTGGCGCGAGAGTTGGGGCCCGTCTTCACCGCTCTCATGGTGACGGCCCGCGCGGGTTCGGCCATGGCCACCGAACTGGGGTCCATGCGCATCACCGAGCAGATCGACGCGCTGACCACGTTCGCGGTCAACCCGATTCACTACCTGGTCACACCGCGATTGGTCGCGTCGCTCATCATGGTCCCGTTGCTGAACATGGTGTTCAACATGGTCGGCCTCTTGGGCTGCTACGTGGTGGCCATCCTGCTGTACCACATCGATTTCGGCGAGGCGCTGGCCCTCTATCGCCACTGGGTCGACCCGGTGGACTACATCCAGGGCCTGATCAAGTCCGTGATCTTCGGCATGACCATGGCTTTGACCGCCTGCTACCAGGGCTTCAACGTGCGGGGCGGTGCCAAGGAAGTGGGGCGCGCGACGACGGCGGCGGTGGTTTCGAGCTCGGTCGCCGTGCTCGTGCTGGACTACTTCCTTATCGAGATCATGAACGTGATCTGGCCGCCGGGAGGTCGCTAGGTGGCCGGCGAGGCGGCGGTCCGCGACGAGCGCTGGCAGATCCGCATCTGCGGACTGCACAAGTCGTTCGGTATCCAGCACGTGCTGCGCGGCGTGGACTTGGACTTGGAGCGGGGCAAGACCAACATCGTCATCGGTGGTTCGGGGCAGGGCAAGTCCGTCCTCATGAAGCACCTCATGGGCCTGCTCCAACCTGACAGCGGGCACATCTACGTCGACGGCCAGGACATCGTCGGGCTGGGCGACATGGCCATGTCGAAGATTCAGCGCAAGTTCGGCATGGTTTTCCAGTACGCGGCGCTGTTTGACTCGCTCAACGTCGTCGAGAACATCGCCTTCCCGCTGGTCGAGCGCTACCGCCTGTCCCGGGCGGAGATTCTGGAGCGGGTGCGCGATCTCCTCAAGCGCCTGGATCTGGCCCACGTTCCGAATATTGAGCAGAAGTTCCCCGCGGAGCTCTCGGGCGGCATGCGCAAGCGCGTGGGCCTGGCCCGGGCGCTTGTCGACCGACCCGAGATTCTGCTCTACGATGAGCCCACAACGGGGTTGGACCCCATTGCCACGAAGAACGTCGACGAGATGATCAGGCGCACCGCAGATGATTTCGGGGTCACATCCGTGGTGATCTCCCACGATATGGCCTCTACCTTCCGCATCGCCGATCGCATCTCCATGCTCTACGAGGGCAAGATCGTGGCGAGCGGCACTCCCGCCGAGTTGCTGGCCGCTCCGCACCCGGTGCTGAAGGAGTTCGTCGAGACGTCCGGCGCGGTTCGCCTCGGGGAGGCGCGCTCGTGAGGCGCAGTCTGGCCGCCATCACCGTCGGTGCGCTGAGCCTGGTTGTCCTCGCAACAACCTACCTGCTGTTCACGTACACCAGCGAGCGCCTCAGCGGCCAAGAGGGCAAGCGCGTGTACGCCTTGTTTAGCAACGCCCTTGGCATCTATGAGAAGACGCGGGTGCTCTCGGCCGGCTTGGGCGTGGGCCAGGTGGAAGAGCGCGAGCTCGACCCGGCCTCGGGCAAGGCCAAGGTGTGGTTGCGCATCAAGCCGGGAATCAAGATCTACGAGAACGCCGCCGTGGCCAAGAAGTCGGCTTCACTGCTGGGCGAGTACTACCTGGACATCGATCCGGGCACGCCCTTCGAGTTGCGCAACGGCGAGAAGGTGAAAGTCGATGAGCTTCCCGACGGCGGCCAAATCAGGAACGTGACCGAGCCCGTGGAGATGGGCGCCATCATGGATTCGGTGGGAGCCACGCTCCCCATCTTGCGCGACATCTTGTCCGACGTGCGGACGCTGACCCAGGGGCCAGTGAAGGACATCGCCTACAACGCGAATCAGCTCATCGAGCGTAACTCGGTCATCTTGGAGCGCCTGCTCACCCGCGTGGACGACGTGGCCGCCACGGTCCAGGGCATCACGCGCGCTGAAGCTAGCGATGTCCGAGATACGCTGCGTAATGCCCGCGAGATCACCGAATCGATCAAGGGCCTCATCGGCACGACGCAGGGGGAGGTCTCGGGGGCTGGCCAGGATCTACGTTCCTCGCTGCAGAAGCTTCAGAAGAGCGTGGACAGCTTGGAGAGCTCGCTGCGCAACGTGGACAAGATCACCGGGCGCATGGCGGAAGGCGAGGGCACGGTGGGTCACCTGCTGACCGACGACACGGTGGCCAAGAACCTGGACACCATCACGGACGACGTGAGCACGGTGACCCGGGGCCTGAGCCGGTTGCAGACCATCGTGGGCCTGCGCACCGAGTACAACTACATGGCCAGCAACTTCAAGTCGTACCTGTCCATCCAGCTGGCGCCGCGGCCTGACAAGTTCTACCTCATCGAGATCGTTGACGACCCGCGCGGCTACCGCGAGGCAGAGAACCTCTACGTCAACAACAGCCAAACCGGCGATTACGTCCAGAGCAGCATCCGCACGACCGAGAAGCTGCGCGTGAGCTTCCAGTTCGGCAAGCGCTGGGGGCCGTTCACCGGCCGCTTCGGTATCAAGGAGTCGACGGGCGGCTTCGGTGGCGATCTGTCGCTGCTGGGCGACCGGCTGGTGCTGTCGACGGACGTCTTTGATTTCCGCTCTAACCAGTACCCGCGGCTGACGGCCCGCGGCTACCTGGCGTTGTACAAGAGGTACCTCTTCCTGGGGGCGGGCGTGGATGACGTCCTGAACTACACGCGCACCCAGGGAAGCGCGGGCGGCTTCTTCGACTGGTTCGTGGGTTTGCAGCTCGTCTTCAACGACGAGGACCTCAAGACCATGCTGCTCTTTGGCGGCGCCAGTGCGGCTTCCGCGGGAAGCAAGTAGAGCGTCCTTGACGCGTGAACGGCGCCTCCTATATTTACGGCCTTTCCTGGCGGGGCCGTTGGCCCTGAATCGCTATGCGCTACAAGACTAAAGATATCGGCGCCGAGGGTGTGGACGTCCACGTGGGGATCACCGAGGCGTGGCTGAAGGCCGAATGCCCGGATTTGGAGCTCAAGCCGTCGCCCGAGGGGATCGTCCTGAGCGGTCGCATCGAGAGGACAGGCGAGGACTTCCTCCTGCGCGCCAGCCTGCGTGGTGCCTTTGACACCACCTGCTCGCGCTGTCTGGAGCCCGCCCGTCTGCCCATCGACTTGCCCCTGACTCTCTCCTACGTGGAGGTCGACGAGGCCTCCGCCGAGGACGATGACGACGAAGACGAAGAGGGCGTGGTCCATTTTCAGGGCGGCGTCATCGACTTGGCGCCGCAGATTCGCGACGAGTTGCTTTTGGCCTTGCCCATTGGCCCCCTTTGCCGCGAAGACTGTGCCGGCATTTGTCCCACTTGCGGTGGCAACCGGAACCTGACACCCTGCGACTGCGATAAGCGACCGAACGGGACTTCCAAGTTTGGTGCGCTAGCGAAGATAAAGATCTAGAGCCGAGAGAAACAAGAGAGGCGACCATGGCAGTTCCCAAGCGACGACAGTCCAAATCCCGTTCGGCAATCCGTCGGGCCCAGGTGATGAAGCAGCCTGTTCCCCACTTCGTTCCGTGCCCCCGCTGCGGCGAGGCTCAGCTCGCGCACCGCGTGTGCGCGTCGTGCGGCTACTACAAGGGCCGCATGGTGATCGAGAAGAAGGAAGAAGAGACCACCTGAACCAGGTCGGGGGTGGTCGTTCCCCGCTAAACCATGACCACGGATCGGGTCCGAATCGCGGTTGACGCGATGGGAGCGGACGCTGCGCCTCTGGTCGAGGTGCAGGGTGCGCTCGCCGCAGTAGCAGGCGGACAACTTGACGTGGTCTTGGTGGGGGATGAGGCGCGGCTGCGTCCCATGCTCGACGAGGCTGGGCCAGCCGCCTGCTCCGACCGCATCCAGATCCGCCACGCGACCGAGGTCGTGGGGATGGACGAGGCGCCGGTGATCGCCTTCAAGCACAAGAAGGCATCATCCATGCGCATCTGTTTCGATCTGGCCAAGGCCGGGGAAGTGGATGCGGTGGTTTCAGCGGGCAATTCGGGCGCGCTCATGGCGGGCGCCCTGCTGGTGCTTGGGCGCATCGATGGCGTCGAGCGACCCGCGATCATCGCCAGCCTGCCCACCTCCCGGGGGCAATGCGTGATGCTCGACATGGGCGCCAACGTGGAGCCCAAGCCCGCCATGCTGGCTCAGTTCGCCGTGCTGGGGGCCACCTATGCGCGGCTCGTGCATGACAAGCCGCGGCCACGGGTCGGGTTGCTGTCCAACGGGGCGGAGGAGCACAAAGGGACCACCCTGACCCGCGAGGCGCACCTGCTGCTGACCCGGCAAGCCCCGGGCACGGGCCAGCACCCCGGATTCGATTACCTTGGCTACGTAGAGGGGCGAGACATCTTCCGTGGCCAAACGGACGTGATCGTGACCGACGGCTTCACCGGCAACGTGGTCCTCAAGAGCTGCGAGGGACTGGCGGATTGGCTCACCCAGACGATGAAGGATGAGATCGGGCAGAGCGGATGGCTGGCCCGGCTGGGAGCCGGCCTGGTGCGACCGGCGCTGCGCCGTTTCCGCCGGCGGACCGACTATGCCGAGACCGGCGGGGCACCCCTGGTTGGGATTGATGGCGTGGTGTTGATCTGCCACGGCGCCTCGGACGCCCGCGCGATCAAGAACGCGGTGCAAACAGCCGCGCGATTTGCTCGTGTGTCGCTGCGTCGCGAGTTGACTCGCGCCGTGAGCGACCATAGCTACTTCTGGCGGCCCGCCAGCCCGTCCGAGGGTGCGCCCGGGCCGGGAGCGTGAAATGAGTCGAGAGCTGGAAGGCCGAGTGGCCGTGGTGACGGGGGCATCCCGAGGGATCGGCCGTGCCATCGCGCTGGCCCTGGCCCAGCAGGGGGCCAAGGTGATCGTGAACTATTTGGCCAACGAGGCCGCCGCCCGTGAGGCCGCGGACGCCGTTGGCCCCTCCTGCGTTCTCAAGCGCTTCGATGTGTGTGACCCGGACGCGGTGGACGTGGCGTTCAAGGAAATCGCGGCCGGCGAGGGGGGCATCCACATCCTGGTCAACAACGCGGGCCTGGCGGTGAACGCCTTGACTCTGGGGGCCAAAGAGGCCGACTGGCAGCGCGCCCTGGCCGTCAATCTGGGCGGAGCCTTCCACTGCACGCGAGCGGGGCTGCGTTGGCTCATGCGTGCACCGGGAGGAGGCCGCATCGTCAACATCACCTCGGTGGTGGGCGAGAGCGGCTCAGCCGGGCAGGGGCCTTACGCGGCGGCCAAGGCCGGCCTCATCGGTTTGACCAAGACCTGGGCGCGTGAGTACGCCTCGCGCGGGCTGACCGTGAATGCGGTCTCGCCCGGGTTCATCGACACGGACATGACCGCCGCCGAGTTGCCGCCCGAGCGCAGGGCCGAGGTGCTCAAGGCCATCCCACTGGGCCGCGTGGGAACGCCCGCCGACGTGGCGGCGGCGGTGGTCTACCTGGCGGGGCCCGCAGCGGGCTACGTCACAGGCCAGGTCTTGAGGGTAAACGGCGGACTTTTGATGTAAGGTGGCGCCCCATTCAGCGCCCTAGAGACAAGGAGAAGGACTCGCAAATGGCCCAGAACATCGAAGAACAGGTCATCAAGCTGGTAGTCGAGCAACTCGAGGTGCCGGCGGACAAGGTGACGATGAACGCCAAGTTCCAGGAGGACCTGAAGGCAGACTCGTTGGCCATCGTCGAGCTCGTGTTGGCGCTGGAAGAGGCTTTTCACCCCATCGAGATCCCGGACGAGGACGTCGAGAAGATCAAGACCGTCGGGGATGCGGTCAACTACATCAAGAGCCGCGTCAAGTAGGGTTCGATGACCCGTCGGGTGGCTGTTACTGGCGTCGGGCTGGTTACGCCACTCGGCGTGGGGACCGAGGAGACCTGGCGAGCGCTGATCGAGGGGCGCTCGGGCATCGGTCCCATAACGCGGTTTGACGCCAGTGCCTTTTCCGCGCGAATCGCCGGTGAGGTGAAGGGGTTCGAGCCCACCCGCTGGATGACCGGACGCGAGGCGCGGACCGTCATGGCGGATCCCTTCGTGCAGTACGCGGTGGCGGCCGGGGCGATGGCCATGGCCGATGCGGGCCTAACCCTTGAGGGGGAGTTGGCCGAGCGCGCGGGCTGTTTCGTCGGCTCGGGCATGGGCGGCTTGACCACCGTCGAGGCCACGCACAAGGAGCTGATGGCCAAGGGGCCCCGCCACGGCATCTCGCCGTTCTTCGTGCCCCAACTGATTATCAACCTGGCGGCGGGACAGCTCTCCATCCGCCTGGGCGCCAAGGGACCGAGTTACAGCCAGGTCTCGGCCTGTGCCAGCGGCGCGCACGCCATCGGCGACGGTTTCCGACTCATCCAGCACGACCAAGCTGACGTCATGATCTGCGGCGGTTCGGAGGCGGTAATTACGCCCCTGGGAGTGGGCGGTTTTGCTGCCATGCGCGCCCTGTCGACGCGCAACCACGAGCCGGCCCAAGCCTCGCGCCCGTTCGACCGCGACCGCGACGGTTTCGTGATGGCCGAAGGCGCTGGGCTCCTGGTGCTCGAGGAGTGGGAGCACGCCCGGCAGCGGGGCGCGCGCATACTCGCGGAGGTGGAGGGCTATGGCGCCAATGCAGACGCTCACCACACCACGGCGCCCGCCCCCGAGGGCGAGGGGGCTCAGCGCTGTATGCGGCTGGCCCTTCGGGACGCGCATCTGGATCCATCCGACGTCGACTACGTGAACGCGCACGGGACCTCGACGAAGATGAACGATGCCATCGAGACGTTTGCCATCAAGCAGGTCTTCGGCGATCAGGCGCGCAAGCTCATGGTGAGCTCCACCAAGTCCATGACCGGCCACCTGCTGGGGGCGGCAGGAGGCGTCGAGGCTGCCTTCTGCGTGTTGGCGCTGGCCCACGGCCAGGTCCCGCCAACCATCAACTACCGCAATCCGGACCCGGACTGCGACTTGGACTACGTGCCCAACGCCGCGCGCGATAAAAACCTGCGCCACGTGCTGTCCAACAGCTTCGGTTTCGGGGGCACGAACGCGTGCCTGGTTTTCGGTGCGGCCGACCGCTCGGCGCCGTGAAAAGCCCGGCGGGGGCGCGACCATCGCGATACAATCGCCGGGCGTCACATGGCCGAGGAGCTGTGCCCTGCCTGCGGTAAGGCCCATCACACGGGATTCGATTGCCCGGCAGGCCCGGAGAGTCGCACCGACCCCGCTGGGGGCCCCCTCGAGGTGACCACGCCTCATTCGAGCCAGCCCTCCAGCGCATTCAAGGGGACAGAGCTCGCTCCGCCGTCGACCCGCCTGACGCCGGGGACCCTGGTCGGCGAGTATCAGATCCTCGACCGGATTGGCGAGGGCGGCATGGGCACGGTGTACAGCGCCGTTCACCCCATCATCGGCAAGAAGGTCGCGATCAAGGTGCTCGCCGGTCGGTTGGCGAAGAACCAGAACGCCATCCAGCGCTTCGTGCTGGAGGCGCGCGCCGTGAACGAGATTGGGCACCCCGCGCTGGTGGACATCTTCTCCTTCGGGCGCCTGACCGACGGTCGTCACTACTACGTGATGGAGTACCTGGAGGGGCGCAGCCTGGGCGCCATGCTGCGTGCCCACCAGCGGCTTTCGCCCCAGGCCGCCCACCCCGTGTTCGCCGAGGTGGCGCGCGCGCTGGTCGCCGTGCACGGGCACGGGATCGTGCACCGCGATCTCAAGCCCGACAACGTCATCCTGATGCCCATGGGCGAGGATGCTCCACCCAAGGTCAAGCTGGTGGACTTCGGTTTGGCCAAGCTCATGGAGGCGGATCCGAAGCAGAACCTGATCGGCCCGCACACCGCGGTCGGCGTGAACGTGGGAACGCCCCACTACATGTCTCCCGAGCAGTGCCGTGGTGGCAAGGTGGACGCGCGCTCGGATCTCTACGCCCTGGGCATTATGTTCTACGAAACCATCACCGGGCGGCTGCCGTTCGACGGGCCCACGCCCGTGGACATCTGGCAGGCGCACGTGGAGAAGATGCCGGTCCCGCCTCGCGAGATCGTCCCTGATGAGGTCAGCCCGGCGCTGAGCGAGCTCGTCATGAGGTTGCTGGCCAAGAACCCCGAGGAGCGGCCACAGAGTGCGGCGGAGTTCTGCGAGGCGCTCGAGGCGTTGGCGGCCAATAACCAACTGGGCCCGAGCCCTGAGCCTGGGCCGGGCCTGGCGGTGGACGGCAACATGCTCGATTTAGCGCGGGCCCTTTCCTCCACCCCCGTGTGCGAGAACCTGATCAGCTTGGATGTGGCCGCCGACGCGCGGCTCTCGCGCGCGGCGCTGTCGCCCGATGTGCCACTCGTGCCGGCGATGGTGCCCAAGCCCGTGCCCGTGGCCCAGGATGTGGCGGCCACGCTGAGGGACATTCCGGCTATCACGGACGCGGATCTGGTCGATCGTTTTCGGGAGATAGACGATCTGCGTGCCGCTCTGGGGCTGCAGATCGAGGAGCCTGCCTCCAACGAGTCCCAGGTCAGCGCCCTGGTTATCAATCTGGAGGCGACCACGGGGCCTCGCGAACCCGTGCGCGCAGCCACGCCAGCCCCCATCACGGCTCGACCCGTGTTGCTCGGCCGACGCATCGAGGAGCGCAAGCATCTGCCCCAGCTCTCGGCACCCCGGCGTTCAGCGGGGGCGGAGTCATCCTCGATGCCCAAGGTACCGTCGCGCCCCGCCCGTATCGCGCGCGTCGCCGCGATGGCCCTCGTCATCGTGGCCGCCGCCGTGATCGCGCTCTGGCTTGGGCGCTGAACTACCCGCTTAGCGCCGCCTCCAACTCCTCGGGCGTCTTGGGGACGCCGGCGGTGAGGACCTCGCGTCCGCTGGGTGTGACCAGGACGTCGTCCTCAATGCGGATACCGCGCACGTCGCTGAACGCGGCCAGGCGATCCCGGCGCAGGCGATCCCCGGCCCGAGCTGTCCGCGCGGGATCATTGAGGATGGCGGGGACTTGATACAGCCCGGGCTCGATGGTCACGGCCATGCCGGGGACGAGATCGCGATCCAGGCGCAGGGTGGCCAACCCGGGATCGCTGGAGCGGATGCGCCCCGGGGCATAGGTGGCGCGATCCCCCATCTCCTCCATGTCGTGCACGTCGAGACCGAGGAGATGGCCTAGGCCGTGCGGGAAGAGCAAGGAGACCACACCCTCGGCAACGAGCTCGTCCGGATCGCCCATCAGGACGCCGAGCGCGACCAATCCCTCGGCCAGACTGCGTCCGGCCAGGAAGTGCAGCTCGCGGAAGGAGATGCCGGGGCGAACCGCGTCGATGACCCGCGTCTGGGCGCGCAGGACCACCCCGTAGAAGTCGCGCTGGGTGGACGAGAAGCGACCTGAGACGGGCCACGTCCGCGTGATGTCGCCGGCCCAGCCGTCGGCGGTCTCGGCGCCCACGTCGGCCAACAGGAGATCGCCCCTGGCGAGCAGGTGATGGTACTGCTCGTTGTGCAAGATCTCGCCGTGCACGGTCACGATGGAGTTGTAGGAGACGCCCATGCCGCGACTGATCAGCTCCGCTTCCATGGCGGCGCGCACGGCACTCTCGCGGATCCCGGGACGGGTGGCCGCCATGCCGGCCAGGTGGGCCGCGCCCGAGGCCGCGGCCGCCACGCGCAGGCGACCGATGGCCGCCTCGTCGTGGACCAGACGCAGCCCGATGAGGGCGTCGGCCAGGGGCTCGTCCATGGGGTCGAGCTTGCCGAGCGTGATGGGGCGGCCCAGCAGAGCGGTCTGCTCCGCGCGTGTATCGCCGTCGAGGGCGGGCAGGGTGGCGGCGGGAGCCTTCTTCACGGCCGTCGCCAGAGCGCCGAGCGGGCGGACGGGGCAAGCCACGGCCGCGCTCAGGGCCTCGGGCCCCGGCTCCTCGCCATGCCAGAGGGCCGCGTCGGGCGGTGTTTCGGGCACGAAGAGCTGCCAGCCGTCGCCGTCCCACAGTCCGAAGGCGCGCGGCAGATGCAGGCCGAACAGGTACAAGAAGTGGCTCGACGCTCGGAAGTAGTAGGCGTTCCCGGGAGCCGTGCGGGCCCGAGGCGTCCCGGCGGGGATGAGCGCAGCGTGAGCCCCGAGTCGGCTGGCCAGGCGAGCCCGTCGTGCCGTGCAAGCGCGTCCATCGTGCCGCGAAATGTCCATCTCGGGCAGTATACGCAACCGCGTTGGCGAAGGGGCAGGCGCGGGTGCGCTTGACCATGTGGGCGGTCGTGCCAAGCTAGACCGAAGCCCCCATGCCGAAGCGGCAACTACAGGACGAACGCGATCTATCCACCCTGGATCGCGACAAGACAGAGAAGCCTCGGCTGTACGAGGTGATCATGCACAACGACGACTACACCACGCAGGAGTTCGTCGTGTACGCCCTCATGAAGTTCTTCCACCACGACTCGGCGACCGCGCACCAAATCATGTTGAACGTTCACACCAAGGGTACAGGTGTGGCCGGCGTGTACACGCGCGATGTGGCGGAAACCAAGGCGGCCCAGGTGGTCCAATTCGCGCGCCACAACGAGATGCCGCTGCAGTGCTCGGTGCGGAGGCAGTCGTGCTGAGTCGGGAACTGGAACAGGCGGTTCGCCATGCGCTCGAGGACGCGAGCCGGAGGCGGCATGAGTTTTCGGGCCTGGAGCACCTGCTCTTGGCGCTGCTTGACGACAAGGAGACGGCCGAGGCGATTGAGCACTGTGGCGGCAAGTTGCCTCGCGTGCGCGGCAAGTTGGAGGCCTTCCTGCGTGACGACGTGAAGCCCTTGGACGAGGAGGCCCAGCGCGCGGCGACCGACGAAGGCGAGGCCGAGGAGTATCGGGCTCAGCCCACGCTGGGATTCGCCCGTGTGCTCCAGCGTGCCATGAACCACCTCATCGGCGCGGGGCGGACCGATGTGCACGGGCCGCACGTCCTGGTGGCCATGTACAGCGAGCAGGAGTCCCACGCGGTGCACTTCCTCAGGGAAGAGGGTATCTCGCGCCTGGACATCGTGAGCTACATCTCGCACGGGATTTCCAAGCTCCTGCCGTCGCGTGACGGCCAGAGCGCGGGCGCCTTGCCCGAAGCGGCCGGCGAGGCAGAGTCCGGTGAGGAGGGCGGGCGCGATCCGCTCACCGCGTATGCGGTGAACCTGAACGAGCGGGCGCGCCAGGGGCTGATTGATCCGCTCATCGGCCGGCAGGCCGAGGTGGAGCGGGCGCTCCACGTCCTGGCCCGGCGGCGCAAGAACAACCCGCTCTTCGTGGGCGACGCGGGCGTGGGCAAGACGGCCATCGTCGAAGGCCTGGCGGCACGCATCGAGGCGGAGCAGGTGCCAGCGGCGCTCAAGGGCATGGTCATCTGGGCGCTGGACATGGGGGCCCTGGTGGCGGGGACGCGCTACCGCGGCGACTTCGAGGAGCGCTTCAAGGGCGTGCTGCGCGCCGTGGAGGAGCAGGACAACGCCGTCGTCTTCGTGGACGAGCTGCACACAGTGGTCGGCGCGGGCGCGGCCTCGGGTGGCAGCATGGACGCCTCGAATCTGCTCAAGCCGCTGCTCTCGTCGGGCCGCATCCGCTGCATCGGCACCACCACGCACAAAGAGCTGCGTAGCCACATCGAGAAGGACCACGCCCTGGCACGTCGGTTCCAGCCTATCGAGGTGCCCGAGCTGACGGTGAGTGACACCATCAAGGTTTTGCAGGGCCTGCGCCAGCGCTACGAGGAGTTCCACGGTGTGACCTACACGAGCAAGGCCTTGCGCGTAGCGGCCGAGCTGTCGGATCGGCACCTCACGGATCGCAAGCTGCCCGACAAGGCCATCGATCTGATGGACGAGGCGGGCGCCATCCTTAAGCTGCGCGAGCCCGCGACCGACGGCGCGCCCTTGCGGGTGCGCACGCGCGACATCGAGGCCGTCGTGGCAACCATGGCGCGCATCCCGCCGCGCCGGGTGGCGGCTGACGATCGCGAGCGACTGCGCAACCTGGAGGTCGAGCTGAAGGCCAAGATCTTCGGCCAGGACCAAGCCGTCGAGCGTGTGTGCCAGGCCATCCGCATGAACCGGGCGGGCCTGGGCGCCCCCGAGCGCCCCATCGGCTGCTTCCTATTCGCCGGTCCCACCGGCGTGGGCAAGACCGAGTTGGCCAAACAGTTGTCCGAGATCATGGGCGTGGCGTTCCTGCGCTACGACATGTCCGAGTACATGGAGCGCCACACGGTGTCGCGTCTCATCGGCGCGCCTCCCGGCTACGTGGGGTTCGATCAGGGCGGATTGCTGACCGATGCGATTCACAAGACCCCGCACGCGGTGCTCTTGCTCGACGAGATCGAGAAGGCGCATCCCGACCTCTTCAACCTGCTGCTGCAGGTGATGGACCACGGCTCGCTGACCGACAACAACGGGCGCCAGTCGGATTTTCGCCACGTCATCCTCATCATGACCAGCAACGTGGGGGCGCGGGATCTGGCCAAGCGGCTGCCCGGCTTCGGCGCGGGTGAGCGCTTCGGCGATACGGACGAGGCCTACAAGCGGATGTTCTCGCCCGAGTTCCGCAACCGCCTGGACGCGAAGGTCGACTTCGCGCCGCTGGAGGAGCGGGTCATGGGGCTCATCGTGGACAAGATGATGGGGGAATTGTGCCGGCAGCTAACCGAGCGTCACGTGACCGTGGTGTTGAGCCCGGCGGCGCGCTTGTACCTGGCGCGCAAGGGACACGACCCCATGAATGGCGCGCGGCCCCTCGGGCGCCTCATTCAGGACGAGGTGAAGCGTCCGCTCACCGACGAGCTGCTCTTCGGCTCGTTGGTCAACGGCGGCACGGTGAAGGTGGACGTGGAGGGCGAAAAGCTGACCCTCTCGGTGGTGGGCACCACGACGAATTGAGGTCCGAGGGCCCCATCCCCATTGGGGGCGAAGTCAGAACTGCAGGCCGGCCGTGAAGCCGGGGAACATGCGGACCTTGTAGTCGCCACTCGACCAGGTCTGCATGGCCCAATCCACGTGGCGCGGAATGCGGTCGTCGCCGCCCTCGGCTACCTGCACGTTCAGCGTCGGTCCAGCCACCACGGCCAAGTGTCGGGCCACCTGGTAGCCGATTTGGACGCGTAGGCTGTGGGTATTGCGGTTCTCGGAACCGTGTTTCGTCATGGTGAAGAATTCCGTGCTGCACAGATCCACGTCCAGGAACAGCGGCGTCCCCGAGAAGGCGTGGTGGCCGCCAATGGCGAAGCTGGTGGCGTACTCGCGGTCGCCGTCCAAGTGATCCCCGGTGGTGCCAAAGCCCAGCAGCACGTAGACGTGCTGGGTGCCCAACTTCAAACCCACGTTGGCCATCGACGTCGTGTCGTACCAGGTGACGAGACGGTTGTAGCCGTCGAGCACGATGGGCACGAGCGCGATGGAGGCGCCGTTGTTCTTGCGTGCGAAGTTGACCAAGCCGACCTGCGCCCCGTCGACCTCGCCGGCCACGTTGACCAGACCCACCTGGGCACCGTGTACCTGGCGACCCACGTTGACCAGGCCGACCATGGCGCCGTGGTGCTCCTGGGCGCCGTTGACGCTGACCAAACCCACCTGCGCGCCATCCGTGACGGGCGCCCTGCCGTTCACGTTGATGAGGCCCACCTGCGTGCTGCGCTCCGGGATGCGCGCCACGTTGACGAGGCCCACCTGCGCCCCGTGCGTCTTCTCTCGGGACCAGTTGACCAGACCAACCTGGGCGCCCCTCACTGAGCCCGCCGCGAAATTGACCAGGGCGATTTGGGCTCCGTACATCTCGCCGTCCGAGATGTTGGCGGCGGTCGCGAGTTGCAGGCCGCGTATCCCGCCCATGGCCATGTTGACGCCGCCGGTGATCTGCGCACCCAGGGCGGTGCCGTAGGTGAGTGAGAAGCCCGGATTGAGTTGGAGGCCGCGCATGTCGTCTTGCACGATGCCGCCCAAGAGGGATAGCTGGACGCCCCGGATGGCGTCCGAGTGCCCGAGGAGGCCCAGCTCGAATCCCGCGCGGACAGGCGGGGGCGTCTTGCCCGACAGGCGGATGCCCGGGGCGAGCACCAGGTCGAAGCCCACGTCGCGGTATTCCTTGTGCCGTGGCACGTCGGGGCCCATGGGCGGCTGGCGGAGCGTGGAACCGTCGACCTCGTCATCGCCCGGCCCCCGGCGCACCGCCACCATGGGCGCGACCGCGGTGAAGCTGGCCGTGGCAAGCTCAGTGCGGCCGCTCTCGGTCAGGTCGGCTTTGCCCTCGGAGATGTGCCCATCACTGTCCATGACCACGCGGTAGGTGCCCGGCTCCAGGCCCAACTCGACCGGATAGGTGGGCTCCTTGCGCAGCTCCACCAGCAAGCGGCCACTGTCATCGCGCACGTAGATGTGACCATACAGCTCGCGCCCCAGCACCAGGCGCGCGCCGGACGTGTGCAGGTCGGTCATGACCAGATCGCCGGTGCCGGCCAATTGGATGTCATAGGCCGGGTGCTGGGCGCCGGCCCGCGAGGTCTGGGTTCGCCTCAGGGTCTCGTCGTAGGCGAATTTATAGGCCTCGTTGAGGGTCACGCGGTTGTCACGGTTGGCGTCGGCGGCGCCGCGCATGCCCGAAATCAGATAGTGCGTGAAGAAGGCCGCGCCGATGCGATCCGATTCCTGCGCCGCCTCGTCGGCCGAGCTGGCCGTGAGGAAGGCATGCCCGCGCGCCTGCGTGGAGACGTCGGACAGAAACGGCTGGCGGCGCACGCCGCCCTTGAGGCGAATGAGCGCGCCCGAGGCGCAAGAATCGAGGATGGCGATGCGCACCTCGGCGCCTACCTCGTCGATCCAACCGCGCAACTCCCTGTAGCCCACGCGCTCGCTGCCCAGGAGCAGACCGTCCTCATCCGAGTGGCCCGAGTAGTAGACGAAGATCTCGCGCCGCAAATGGGGGCGCTTTTCCGCGGCCACCTCGCCGCGCAGGCGCTGGAAGGCCTGGCGAAGGCTGGCGCGCGTGGCATCGCGTACGACGACCAAATCGCCCTCGCGCACGCCACCCAAATTACCCAGCACGCGCGCCACCGCTTCGCCGTCGGAATTGGCGAAGCGCAGATTGGCCCGTCCCGCGCCACCGTTGTTCGACGAGGCCACGAGGGCGAAGCGGCGCAAAACCGTGCCCTCCTCGGCCCGCGCGCGGGAGGCCAGGGTAAGAAGCAAGAGTCCCGCGAGCATGCGAATCATGGCGTTTCTTTCTTGAGAGTGACCTGCCACATCGTGAGATTCTTGGGCAGCGGCGCGCCTGACTTGAGGGCGCTCACCACCGTATCGGTGGTGAAGGGACGATCGCTGGTGACGAAGACGAAACGCTCGAAGCCGGGCGAGTTGTCCAACTCGAAGGCGTGGGCCAGATCCTGCGCATCGTGGGCGAGGGCGGCTGACGAGCCAGGCGACTCGGGCAAATGCAAGGTCACCACGCCGCGCGCGTCCACCGAGGCCACCACGCCGTGGGACGCGCCCTTGGGCACGTAGCGGAGCTGCAGGGTATCGCCCGGACGAACCAGGCTGGCTGCCTTGAGCTGCTCCTGGCCCATGGGGGTTTTGCGGAAGAGTTGAAGAGACGGCTCTCCCTTGATTCCGATGGCCTCGGGATCGTTGGTCAGGCTGGTTTGTGGCACGGTGCCGATTGCGCTCTCGCCCTCGGTCTTCGGCCCGTGCACCGCGAAGATGGCTAGAGCGGCAGCACCGGCCGCCGCCAGCGGGAGAAGCCACATGGCCCTCCGGCGCACCGGCACGCCCCGCGACTGGGCGAAGCGGCGGCGGACCTCGGAGGCCACGCCGGCCGGTGGATAGGCAGCCAGGATTTCCGCGTTGGAGGCCTGCAAGGCGGTCAGGCGGTCTTCTTCCCCTCGGGCAGCCAGGCGGGCGCGCAACTCGCGGGCTTGGCTCTCAGGCAGCTCGCCCGCCGCCAGCCGCTCAAGCAGCCAGTCAGGCACGCGGTCCATGGTCGTGGTCATCATGCGACTCCTTTCACCTGGGGCAGGCGTTCCTTGAGCGTGCGCAGGCGCTTGCGCACCCCCGACACAGACATGCCCACCTCGTCCGCCGTCTCTTCCAGGGTCAGGCGGTCTACGTAAAGCAGAACGGCGATGTGCCGGGTCGAGGCCGGCTCGCCACCAAAGATGCGGTCCAGAATCCGGCGCGTCAGGGTGAGGCGCTCGGGGTTGGTGTCGGTTTCGAGAGAAGCGATTTGCGTGAGCACGTCATCGTTGCCGTCCTCGGGGCGGCGGCGTTCTCCGCGGATACGATTCAGGCACACATGCGTGGCCGTGGTGAGCAGCAGCGCGGACGGGGCCGTGTCGTGCAGCGTGTCCTGACGGCGCAGGATCTCGACGAACACATCGTGCATGGCATCCACGGCCTTGGCGTCGTCGCGCAGCAGGCTGCGGCATCGCCGGAGGACCATGGGTCCGTGCGAGCGATAAAGGCTTTCAACATCCACGGCCATGTGCTTTCTCCTGTCGAAACACCGAGGCCAGGCGAAAGTGTCACCTCGACTCGGCGAGGCAAGGTATCACGGCCCTGCGGCGTCTCGGCATCCACTCCATCGGCAGGTGTGAACGTCGCTTTGGCCCCGTCTCTATCCCGGGGGCTCCTCGCCGGCGATCAGCGTGCCGTCGCGGAACACGGGGATCCGGGCGGTCTGCGCCGGGGCGCTTGCGTCCGCGGCGACACCGTCGAAGGACCAATCGTTGCTCGCATCGAAGAACGAGGTGTTCTGCGGTCCGGCGATGCGAAACTGCGCCTCTTTCTTGGAAGCTGATTGTCCGCCCGGGTACACGAGCGTGCCGCCGAAGTCGAGCGCCACGTAGTACAACGAGTCGTTCACGGCGACGGGACCGCTGAGCTTTGCGCCCTGGCTGAAATTGGTCGAGACGGTGATGTCGCTGGCCGACGTCCCGTTGGCGAGGAACTCGGAGATATCGAAGTAGTAACGGAACGAAAGCTGGTCGTCGGCGCGCGCGGGCCAGCCCGATCGGTTGTTCAGCAGGGCTCGGATCTCGATGAAATTGGGTCCGCGTGCATTGACCGCGGCCTCGACGAAGTATTCGTCGTTGGTAGCGGTTTCCATCGCGGCGAGGTCCGGGATGGTCTGCCCGCCGTACTCATCCGTCATCTTGGCCAGCGCCCCGACGAATCCCGCGTTGTAGTCGCAAGCCACCTCATTCGAGACGTAGTCGTCGATCTTGTCGGTGTATGAGTCGTCCTGACCGGGACCGCCGACGAGCGCGCCGATGAGGGTGTGTCGGTGATTGGCGGGGTTGGTCAGTTGGTCGGTCCACGAGGCGTGCGCCGTTCGGTGGTGGGGATGGAGTGGATAAGGCGACCCGAAGCCAACCAGGAAGCTCTTGCCCGTGCTGCCCAGGGCGTAATCCACCTGGGACTTAGCAAAGGCCCGGTAGGCGCCGACCTTGCCCGGGCTACACAGCTCGCTGTCAGCCCACACGCTGGCGAGGAATGCGGTGGTGGTGGCGTACCTGAGCGAGCCCCAGGAAGACAACCATGCGAGGCCGGCAGGCGTGTAGGTGATGCGGTTCCCCTCGTGGCCCACCGTCCAGTAGTCGAGGTTGCGCTCGACGGACTGGCTGTAGAGCGATTTGTTGGTGATGCGCGCCAACAGCAATTGCGCGCCGTAGTGAACGTCGTCCCAGCAGTGCCCCCAGCGGTATCCGATGGTCGAGGTCTGCTGTTCGGTGCCCCACTGGGCGACGTATTGCTCGGCCTTGGCGAGGTAGGCCTTGTCGGCCGTCGCCAGGTGGAGCCAAGCCGCGGCCCACGACAGCTCGTCGTAAAAGCCGCTGGACGAGCTGTAGTACCCGGCGGCGGCCGTGTACCCGGCGTCGCTCTTCGTGGCCTCAGCGAAATCGTACAAGGATTTGGCGTGCGCCAGGCATTGGTCGGCGTACGCCGGATCCGAGCTGCGGAATACCACCGCTGTCGCCGCGAGAGCCGCCGCCGTTTCGCCCAAGACCGTGGAGCCGCTGCTGCCCTTGGTCAACTTGAACGAGGGGCGCTTCATCTGCATGACCTCGGCCGGTCCCCACCATCCGTGATCGAGCCCGGGATCGCCCACCTGGTAGTAGTAGACATCCGGGCTCGGGTGACACTTCATGAGGTACTCGGCGGCCCACTTGATGTTCTCCAAGATCCTGGGCAGCTCGCCTGTCTTTTGGTAGGCGCGCGGGTATTCGTGGACGCTCCAAGCCAGCATGGCCACCGAGTAGGCCATGGGGAGGTTGAACTTGACGTGGTCACCTGCGTCGTACCAGCCGCCCGTGAGGTCGAGCCCCGCGTCGGCCCCGTCGGTGAGGCCGGAGTCTGCGCGCCAGTTGTTGCGCTGGCCGGGCGGCAGGCTTCCGGAGCGCTGGAATTCATAGAACATGATCGCCTTCTGCAAGGCCTCGGCATAGGCATACGGCCCGGCCGCCACCGAGCCGCCATGTCCGGCCGCGCCCGCGCCGCCCGGGCCCCCCGGAGTCTGGTTGCCGGCGCCGCCACCAGCCTCGGTCGAGCCGCGCGAACACGCCGCGCCCAGAATCATCACGACCAAGGGGGCGCCTCCCCAGGCTCGACGACGGGTGGCTTTGTACGACATTGCTGCCACTCTGACACATCAGCGCACCCCATCGCGACCCCGACCGGGACGTGGGGTTACACGGGACCTGGCGCGCGGCGGCCCAGGATGGCGGGCGTTGCCTCGTACCTGAACATTCGGATAGTCTAGGTGCATGTGGTTCACCGTCGCGCTCATCGCCTGCCTGGCGCTGGCGGCGGGTGGTCTGGTGGGTTGGCATCTCGCGACGGGGCGGGCGCGCTTGCGGGCCGAGGCGCGCTTGCGCGAGGTGGACGGGACGGCGCGCGCGGCCCAGGCCACGGCGGACGAGCTGCGCCGGTCTCTGGCCGCGGCCCAGGACGAGGCGCGGACACGCCAGGGCGAGGCGGCGCAGGCCCAACAGCAACGGGTGGCGGCTGAGACCCAGGTGGCCGAGTTGCGCCGCAGCCTGGAGGGGCAGAAGCAGCTCCTGGACAAGGCCGAGGAGAAGCTGAGCGACACCTTCCGTGCCCTGGCCGCCGAGGCCCTGGCGGCGAACAACGAGGGCTTTTTGACCCTGGCGCGGGAGAAGCTGGGCGCGGCCCGTGAGGAGGGCGACGCCCACCTGGAGGCTCGGCAGAAGGCCATCGAGGCGCTGCTGCGGCCCGTGCGTGAGTCGCTGGACAAGGTGGACGGCAAGATCCAGGCCCTGGAGGTCGAGCGGGGCAAGACCCACGCCGGGCTGAGCGAGCTGGTCAAGAGCCTGGCCGCCTCGCACGACCGGCTCTCCACCGAGACGGGCAACCTGGTGCGGGCCCTGCGCGCGCCCGCCGTGCGAGGCCGCTGGGGCGAGATTCAGCTCCAGCGGGTGGTGGAGCTGGCGGGCATGCGCGAGCACTGCGATTTTTCGCAACAGCAGACCCTGGCTTCGGATGCCGGACGCCTGCGGCCCGACTTGATCGTCCATCTGCCCAACGGCCATGAGGTGGTCGTGGATGCCAAGGTCCCCTTGGAGGCCTACTTGGCCGCGGTTGATGCGGCGGCTGACGAGGGGCAGCGGCAGGCTCAGCTCCGTCGCCACGGCGAACAGGTGCGCGCCCACGTGCTCAAGCTGTCGTCCAAGGCCTACTGGAGCGAACTGGCCTCGGCCCCCGATTTCGTGGTGCTGTTCCTGCCCAGCGAGGGCATCTACCACGCGGCCCTGGAGGTCTTTCCCGCGCTCATCGAAGAGGGCGTGGGCCACAAAGTGATCATCGCCACGCCCACCACGCTCATCGCCCTGCTGCAGGCGGTTCACTACGGCTGGCGCCAGGAGCGGCTGGCGCAGAACGCGCAGGCCATCAGCGAGCAGGGGCGGTTGGTGCACGAACGTTTGGCCATCCTTTTCGAGCACCTGGGCAAGGTGGGGACGGCGCTGGGGCGCGCCACCGATTCGTACAACGCCGCTTTGGCCTCGTTCGAGGGTCGCCTGCGGCCCGCCGTGCGCAGGTTGGAGGAGCTGGGCGCGGCGGGCAAGAGGGCCGTGCCCGACGCCGAGCCCGTGGACGTGCGCCCGCGTGGCCTGGTCCCCGAGTTGCCGCGACTGGAGCTCGCCGGCCCGGGCGACGAGACCTAGCCATGGATTTCATTCGACTGCCCCGACCGCTCTCGGCCGCGTTGCTGGCGGGACGCGGGCACTACGAGGCGGTGGTCCAGGCGGCCATGCACGCGGAGCGCAGCGTGTGGATCGCCACGGCCAACCTCAAGGAGCTGATGGTGGAGGACGATCGGGCCCGGCCGGGGCGGCGGCGTCACGCGGGCGGCTCGGGCGAGTACCGGTCGGTGCTGCGCGTGTTCGACGAGCGCGTGGCGCGCGGGGTGGAGGTCCGCATCCTACACGCGTCACCCCCGTCCCGCCCGTTTCGCGAGGAGTTGCGGGAATGTACGCACCTGAAGAGGGGCGAGACCTTCCAGTTGCGCTTGTGCCCGCGCGTTCATTTCAAGACCGTGGTGGTGGATGGCGAGATGGTCTACCTGGGTAGCGCCAACTGGACCGGCGCGGGCCTGGGTGCCAAGGGCGAAGGACGGCGAAACTTCGAATTCGGCCTATGGAGCCGGGACGACTTGCTGCTGGACGAGATCCAGGCCTACTTCGACGCCATCTGGAGTGGTCAGCCGTGCGCGCGTTGCCGCTTGCGCGACCGATGCGCGGCGCCCCTCTGCGCGCGATAGTCCCTCCATGGGCTTGTGTCGGCCGCGTGATTTGTGTAGAGGGCCTTGCTGCCGATGAGTAGCTGCAGCTGTGCGTGTGAGTTCCAGCGTGAGTGAATTGACACGAGCCTCTGTGTGGAGCCGCCTCGTCGGGCCTCATCCCCGTATCGAGGAGGGACAACGCACGGACGCGCGGTTGGCCGGGGCTCTCGTCCTGCTGCACACGCTGGCTATCGTCGTGGGCGCCGTGCTCTTCGG